>JAAWSG010000008.1 GCA_022801435.1 Lawsonibacter sp. | reverse complement strand
TTTAGCTTCATAGGGAACCGCTCCTTTCATACCTTTCTTTGAAAGGTTTACCATTGTCATTCCAAACGCTATGGAGCGGTACTGAGACAGGCGGAGATTTTGTAGTCCCCCACGCTCAGGTTGTCCAATACGCCGGCGCGGGTCTCCAGATCGTTAAAGTGCCACCACTCTGAGGCCAGCGGGGTGAGTCCCGCGCCGGTGCAGTAGCGCTGGAGGGCCAGGGCGGGCTCGTTCATGGTGGAGGCCAGCTGGGCGTGCCTCCAGGCGGTAGGGGAGTGGGTGGCGACCGGGCCGGTGAAGGTGGCGGCGGCCTTGCTGAGCTCGTGGATAGGGGTGGGCATGGTGTACTCCTGGTACTCCTGGACCCGCAGAACCTTATAGTCGCCGATCACCTCAATTTTGGCGCGCTCCACCCGGGCCAGGCTGACATCCATGGCGAACCCCCGCTGGTGGTTGGAGTACCCCCCGGCGATGAACCAGGAGATGTTCCAGGGGGCGGAGGTGGTCCCCTCCCGGACCTGCGGATCGGTCTGGCTCAGGCTGGACAGCGCCCGGTACACCGCCCGCTGGACCTCGTGGGGCCGGTAGCCCTCGTAGAGCACCAGCGTATTCCCCTGGGCCAGAGCGGCGTGCTGGGCCTGGCAGATGCGGTACGCCATGGAGTAGAGCACCGGCATCAAAAACTCCCTGCGGTTCAGGCGGGGATTTTGGGAGGCCCCGGGGTAGAAGGCGGCGCCGGTGATTTTAGGGATGGGCTTTCCGACACTGATGTACCGGGAGTCATAGGAGTTGGTGGCGTTGTAGACCATGGAGGGGATGACGTCAGGCAGGTTAATCAGGCAGTAACGGTGCTGTATCCATCCGGTATTCTCCCGGCACTGGACCAGCCACCAGTCCCCGTCCTCCTGGAGAATGGTGAAGGCGGTCCCCGGCTCCAGCACGGCCAGCGCTCCCGCAAAGGGGTCGGGCTCAGGCTCCGGAGGCTCGGGGATGGGCTCCTCTCCCGGGGCGTAGATGATTTCGCCGTTCGGGGGGGCGGAGCTGCTGGGGTTCTCCGCTCCGGCGGGGTCGGGAGTCGGGTCCTGGGCGGGCAGGGGCGGTTCTTCCCCCTCCGGCTCCGGTACGGCGGAGGAGTCCGGGGCAGGAGAAGACGTTCCCTCCGACCCCTCAGAGGGGGTCTGGCCGGACCCGTCCGGTGTGTCCGGGGCGGGCACAGAGGAGTCGGGGGCAGGCTCGGTAGGGGAGGTGGGCTCCGGTGTCTCCGCGGTTGGTTCTGTGGGAGTCCCTGCCGTCTCCGGAGTGGGTTCTGTGGGAGTATCTGCCGTCTCGGGAGTGGGTTCCGCAGGAGTCTCCGTTGGCTCCTGAGCCGGTTCCGCGGAAGTTTCCAGTGTCTCCGGGGGTGTCTCCGGCTCAATGGGCTTCTCCGGCGGGATCTCCTCCCAAAGGGGGAGGGTCACCGAGGCGTAGCCCGTGGCCCCCTGGACGGGCAGCTCCAGCCGGCCCTTGGAGACGGCGGGGAAGTCGATGTCCAGCTTGTAATCGGGGTCCCACACCAGGCCGGGCTCCTCCTCCGGGATGTCCGGGGCCGCGCTGATGGAGGCAGGCTTCGGCACAGGCCGGACAGGCACAGAGACGGACTCAACGGGCGGGGAGCTGGAGACGCCGGGCGCTTGGGGACCTGGACCGCAGGCGGTCAGGCTGAGGACCAGCAGAGCGGGCAGAACAGGGAGGACAAGCTGTGCTCTTCTCACGGGTGGGACCCTCCTTTCCTTACGGTTGGGCGCTATACCACGTCCTGAACGATCTCAGTCCCATTTTCACGGTAGGTATAGACAGTAAAGCCGTCATAAAACAGCTCGCCATCCTCGCCGTCCCCCTGGCAGCTGGGGGTGTAGTCGCTGCCGGAGGGGGAACCAATGGCGGCGATCAGGCTGGAGACGCTGCGCCCGATGTAGGCGGAGGCGGTCTCCTTGGTGGCGGCGGGCGTTTCGGGTTGGGGTTCCGGCTCGGGAGCGGGTGCGGACTCCGGAGTGGACCCGGCGGGCTCGGGTTTCGTCTCAGGCTTGGTCTCCGGGGCGGTGACAGCGGGTTCGGGTGCGGACTCAGGCTTGGTCTCCGGGGCGGTGACAGCGGGCTCGGGGGTGGACCTGGCGGACTGAGGCTCGCTGGCCGCGGGTTCCTCCTCCGGCTGGGAGCTGTCCTCCGGCGGAACAGACACGTCCGGGAGGGAGGCGTCCGGCACGCTCTGGGCGGGCTGAGCGGTGGGCTGAGAGGCGCTGGACTCCACCCAGGAGGAGACGCCGCCCGACGGGGAGCCGCAGCCGGCCAAGGTGGTGAGACACAGCAGGGAACACAGCAAAATTGTGAGCTTTTTCATAAAATCATTCCTTTTCACTTGTTTGCCAGAAGCGTACTCTGGAGAGATGAGGGATGGCGGAAGGGATTCTCGGGCTGGGGAATGAGGGCGTGCAGCTGGCCGCCCTGGAGATAGAGGACCTCTCCCCGCTGGGGCCCGTCCTGCGGGATGTAGAGGACAAAGGGGTGTCCGTCCTGCCAATTTTTTCCCACCGGACTGGCCTCATACAGCCTGCCGCCCAGCTGGACATAGATGGGGGAGCCGCAGTCCACCTCCCCGGTGAGTACCCCCTCCAGCCGGGTATAGCCCTCCAAGGGGCTGGCGTCGGAGGTGGAGAGGCGGACGCTCCCCCGGCCCATGGGCGGACTTCCGCCGGTGAGCTGGCGCTCCGGGGCAGGGAGGACGGGGGCCTGGGTGGCCAGGTAGCTCAAATTGCGCTCTACCAGCTCAATGACCACCGTGTCCGCGCCGCACTGGTCCAGCAGGGTCATCTGGTAGGGCATGGAGCGGGAGAAGAGGGCGCTGCTGTACTCCTCCGCCATAAGGGGATAGAGGTGGTTGCCGAAGGAGTCGCGGAACATCAGCAGACTGCCGGACTTCTCCGGGTGGGTGGTTTCAATCCGCTGGTCCTCCGGTCCCCTGGGCTGTCGGACATAGGAGAAGGCGAAGGGCCGCTCAAACTGAAAATCCCAGTCCAGAGAGGTCCCGGCGGGGTAGAGCATCTCATATAAATCGCCCCGGTGGGTCTGGACCGGGCGGCTGGCGCTCTGACGGAAGGAAATAAATTCCTTTCCCAGGGCGGTGAGCAGGCGCTCCTGGGCCAGGGCCGCCCCCTGGGCGTTCCAGTGGGAGTCCAGGCGGAAGTAGAGGGACTCGGACTGGGCTGCCTGGCGCAGAGGGTCCAGCAGGTCGATATAGTCCACCCCCTCCTCCTCCAGCAGGGGGATCAGGCGCTCCAGGTCGCTCTCTCCGGGGAGGGGCTGGCCCAGGTTAGGGAGGTACTGGGGGTAGAGGGTGGCTTTGTTGGGGGCGGAGGTGAAGGACAGGCTGGCCCCCCGGCTCCGGGCATACTCCGCCATCAGAGCCAGTGCCCGGGCGGAGGCGCGGAGCTGGTCCTCCGAGAGGGGGGATTTGCGCAGGTGGCCGGCCACGGTCTCCCGGTAGAAGAGCCAGCCCTCCTTGCCCAGCAGCACCTTGTCCTCGGTAGAGACCTGGAACATTTTCGCCATCAGGGCGGAGTGGGCGGTGATGAGCTCCTGACGGAAGGCGAAGTGGTCGGAGAGGTAGTCGGAGGTCTCCTGCAGGACCGCGGTATTGAACCTCCCGTCCTCCTCCACCAGGGAGGGGGGCGGGGCGAGAATCTGGTTGGCCGCCGGCTTCCGCTCCGGGTAGAACAGCATCCCCACAGAGGGGACCATGCAGACGGTGAGGAACGCGCCCATGGCCAGGCGAGCCTTTGTTTTCAGCTTCAAAAATCAAGTCACCTGCCTGATCTGGCTCTCCGCCGGGATTCCATTTTTTGGAGAACCTAGAATTGAAAATAGATGAAGGGATTGAAGGTGGTGGCGGACAGGGTGAGCACGCACAGGGCGAACAGCACGGCGTAGGCAGCGGCGCTCCAGCCCTGCACCAGGGGGGAGGGGAGCCGCCTGCGCAAAACCTCCGCCGCCCGCTGGGGCAGACCCAGGGACAGCAGCAGGGAGAGGAGCAAAATGCAGACGGTACGGGAGTCCAGCAGGCTCCGGAGGGTGAGGGCGCAGGGGTGGGAGAGGGGGGAGGGGGTGAACATCTGGCTGCTCATGAGCCAGGCGGCCTCCAGGGTCTCCGCCCGGAAGAGCACGAAGCCCAATGTCACCACCAGCAGGGTGTAGATGTGCCCCAGGAAGCTCTTCCGCAGCCACTGGGGAATCAGGCCCATATCCTCCAGGGTGGAGAACAGGCCGTGCCACAGGCCCCACAGCACAAAGGTCCAGCTCGCGCCGTGCCACAGGCCGGTGGTGAAGAAGACGATGAGCTTGTTCCGTCCGGTGCGCAGTCTGCCCCGCCGGTTCCCGCCCAGGGGGATGTAGAGGTAGTCCCGGAACCAGGAGCTGAGGGAGATATGCCACCGCCGCCAGAACTCCTTGATGGAGCGGGCGGTGTAGGGCAGGCTGAAGTTCTCCAAAAAGGTGAAGCCGAACAGGGAGCCCAGCCCAATGGCCATATCGCTGTAGCCGCTGAAGTCCAGGTAGATCTGAAGGGTGTAGCACACCGCGCCCAGCCAGGCCAGCCGGCAGTCCAGCTCCCCCGCGCCCAGGGCGAAGACGGCGTCCGCCACCTGACCGGCGGTGTTGGCCAGCAGCAGCTTTTTGCCCAAACCGGCGAGGAAGCGCCTCAGCCCGGACAGGGTCTGCTCCGGCAGGGTGCGGCGGCTGTCAATCTGAGCGGACACATCGTGGTATTTGATGATGGGTCCGGCGATGAGCTGGGGGAAGAAGGAGATGTACAAAATCAGCTTGCCCAGACTGCGGGTCCCGGTCTCAGGCTGCCGGTACACGTCTATGACATAGCTCAGCCCCTGAAAGGTGTAGAAGGAGATGCCAATGGGGAGGACGATTCCGGTCAGGGGGAGGGTCCGGCCGGTCAGGCTGCTGACGGTCTGGAGCAGAAAATCCAGATACTTGAACGCGCCCAGGACCAGCAGGCTGCACACCGCCGCCCCGGCCACGGCCCACTTCCGTCTCCGGGCGGGGTACGTCCCTCCTCCGGCTGAAGCGCCCTTTGTGCCGGCCATCAAGTACAGGCCGAACAAGTAGTTCACCAAAACACTGGCCAGCAGGAGGGGGAGATAGGCCAGCTGCCCAAAGGAGTAGAACACCAGACTGGACAGGGCCAGCCAGGCGTTCCGGCTGCGGACGCCGGGGAGGAGGCAGTGGACCAGATAGACCGCCGGGAGAAAGACAAACAGAAATATGGAAGAGCTGAATACCACAGCGTCACCTCACAGACAGTCAGTTCTTCTCATCTGGCGTAGATGAAGCGGGCGTCCTGGGGCAGGACCTTGAACAGGTCGTACCCGCTCTTGCCGTAGTCATGGAGGTAGCGCCACTCCAGCTGGGGGTCGAACATATAGACCGCGCCGTCCAGCTCCATCTCCACCCAGCCGTGGGGGCTGGCGTTTTTGCCCAGCTTGCCCACCACGGGGTAGGCGGGCTGTCCCACCTCCCGGGCCAGCAGGCAGAACAGGGCGGAGAAGCTGAAGCAGTTGCCCTTGCCCATGCTCAGGAAGGCGGAGGCGTACTCCGGCTCCCACCCGGTCTGGTCCTTGTCAACCAGGGGCCGCTTGAGATAGGTGAAGTTGTCCCGGACGTAGTTGTACAGGGCGCGGAGCTTTTCGTCCCGGGCCATGGAGGGGGTGGTCAGGCTGTCCGTCAGGGCGTTGAGCTGGAGGTCCAGGCTGGGGTCTCCGGTGGTGTAGCGGCCCTCGGCGTCAAAGGTGAGATACCCTGCCGTCTCGGAGCGCACAAAGTGTCCATCCCGGACAAGGTAGAGCCAGCCGCCGATGCGGTGAAAGCCGTCGGAGAGGACGGTGGGGATGTCCTGCACATCGGTCCAGCGCTCCTCCCCGGTCTCGGTCTGGGTGTGCCCGTGGGAGATGGACGCCTCCATAATCTGGGCGTAGGCCCAGTGGGTGGTGGGCACGTCGGGGAAGTACCGGGCGTTGGGGTGCTCTCGCAGGGTATTCAGATCCGGGGCGCGGCCGGTCAGCTTGTTGAGGACCACAGCGGCTTCGCTGCGCAGGAGGGGGGCGTCGGGGTTGAAGTTCCCGTTCTGGTCCCCGCTGAACAGCCCAAACCCTCCCACGGCGGAGATGGCGGCGGCGCTGGGGTGGACGGGGGAGACATCCGCAAAGGTTTTGCTTTCTCCGCCGCTGGGGATCAGCTGAGCCAGGGCATCGGCGGTCTCCGCCCGGGTGACGGGCTGGTCAGGGCGGAAGGAGCCGTCCCCGTCCCCTTTGAGGAGCCCCAGGCCGGCCACCGTGCCCACTGCGAGGGTGTACCAGGCGTCCTGGGCCACATCGGAGAAGGAGGCCATCGTCAGGGGCCGGTCCTCCACCAGCTGGTACAGGATCTGGGCCAGCTCCGCCCGGGACAAGCTCTGGGCCGGGTGGAACAGGCCGTCAGACCCGCCGTCCATATAGCGGCAGTGTTCCCCGGAGGCGAGGGTATAGGCGGAGCGGGTGTCGGGAAGGGAGGCCGCTGCGGGACTTGGAGAGGCCGCGGTCCCGGTGCGCTCCCGCAGATAGACCGCATACAGTGTGCCGCTGCGGGTGAGGAAGATGGGGTCGCCGGGCCGGTAGTCGGGCACGATGGCGGTGGGCAGCACGGACCAGCCGACAAAGCGCAGGGAGTCGGTGTCCTGGGGGGCGTCCAGGCGGGTGTCGGGGATGTTCAGCAGAAGCCCCTGCAGGCCAGAGAGGGGGTCGGGAATCCGGCCCTGGCCTCCATTGGGGTCAAAGCGGATGGTAATCCGGCTGTCTGTCTGGATCTGGCTGCTGGCACTGGCGGGGAGCGGCAGAGCGCAGAACAACAAAACAGCGGCCAGCATAGCAGCGACCGTACATTGCAGTTGTTTTTTCATGTCCATTCTCCATTCGATCCTGATAGTTTTTCTTCAAAGAGGGGCAGTATTGCTCCATTATACTCAACTTCCAGAATTCTGTCAAAACCTTATGTCGAACGGAAGCGGATTTTCTGAGGCCGCGCGGGGCTTTTTTCCAGACGTCCCAAGCCCTCAAAATACATATGGTCAAAATGTACAAAAATAAAAATTAGCTTAGGGGACGGTCTTACTTTTCATAATAGGGGCAGCGCCGCCGGATACACTGGGGATTTTCCGGCGACCAGCGGCAGCGGATTTGTTCGGGAAGCTCCAGCTCCACCCCCAGCGTCTCCCGGACAAAGCCGGCGGCGGCCCGAATCGCGGTAAAGGAGTTCCGCTTGCAGCACCGGGGTCCGCCCAGCCCGCCGATCTCCGCCAGCGCCCTGGAGGTCATCAGGTTGGCCTGGCCCCAGCTCCCGCCGGAGAGGGGGGTGGTTTTGGTGACGATGCTGAAAAACATGCCGCAGCTCACCGCCGCGCCGCAGCAGCCCCAAAAGCCGCAGGAGCCGCCAGGACAGGACTCCCCCCGGGCGCACATCTCCTCCAGGGCGGCGTCCAGGTCCACTGCGCCCCCGGCGTTGCGGTAGGCGGTAATCAGGGCGGCTCCCACCATGATGTGGTGCTCGTTGCCGTGCATATGAATATAGGGCTCGTCCATAATCTCCTGGACCAGCGCGATGGGGTCCCTCAGAGTGCTCCTCCGGCAGTGGTCCAGAATGACGGACACGCTGCCCCTGGCGTGGCAGGCGTCACAGATGAAGTGCCCATGCACACAGCTGGCCCGGCTGAGAAAAGTTTTGCCGCAGTGGGCGCAGGTCATCTCCTGTTCCCGGTCAAGGTAGTGCAGCTCCCCGCCGCACACGAGACATGCGCCTGGATCACGTGTCATAGCAGTTCCCTCCATCAAGTTGTTTGGGTGTCCGCTCCTAAGATACCACTGGAAGAAAAAATTTTATCGCAGAACAGAATAAACCGGACATCTTTTTTGGGCGCGGTGATTGATAGAGAAAAAGAGAGGATTTATAGAAAAATACAATTTCACAAGGGGGAGTTTTGACGATATAATAAAAATGACAGGCATTGCACGAAAAAAATTGTGAAAAGGGACTGAACACCAATGATTTATTTGGACAACGCGGCCACCACCATGCAAAAGCCTCCCCAGGTCATCGACGCGGTGGTCCACGCCATGACCACCCTGGGCAACGCCGCCCGAGGGGCCCACGGCGGGACCCTGGAGGCCTCCCGCACCGTCTACGGGACCCGGGAGAAGCTGGCCAGGCTCTTCCACTGTGTCAGGCCGGACCATGTGATCTTCACCGCCAACTCCACAGAGGCGCTGAACATTGCCATCTGCGGGGTGCTGAGGCCGGGGGACCACGCCATCACCACCGACTGCGAGCACAACTCGGTTCTGCGGCCCCTCTACCGGCTGGAGAAGGAGCGGGGGCTGGAGCTGAGCGTTGTACCGGCGGACCGGCGGGGCTGTGTGGATTACGGGGAGTTTGAGCGGCTGATGCGCCCCAACACCCGGGCCATTGTGTGTACCCACGCCTCCAACCTGACGGGCAACCTGATGGATGTGGCCCGGGTGGGGGAGATCGCCCGCCGGCACGGGGCGCTGTTCATTGTGGACGCCTCCCAGACGGCGGGGGCCATCCCCATCGACATGGAGCAGATGTACATTGATATCCTCTGCTTCACCGGCCACAAGGGCCTGATGGGGCCCCAGGGGACGGGGGGCCTGTGTATCCGGGAGGGGGTAGAGGTCGCGCCCTGGCGGGTCGGGGGGACGGGGGTCCACTCCTACGACCGGGAGCAGCCCCAGGAGTACCCCACCCGTCTGGAGGCGGGGACCCTCAACGGGCACGGTCTGGCGGGGCTTTCCGCCGCCCTGGACTATCTGGAGGAGGTGGGGGTGGAGGCCATCGAGGCCCGGGAGCACGCCCTGATGGAGCGGTTTTACCAACGGGTCTCCGCCATCGAGGGGGTCACGGTCTACGGCGACTTCACCCAGACCAGGCGCAGCGCCATTGTCACCCTCAATATCCGGGACTACGACTCCTCCGCCGTCTCGGACGAGCTCAGCGAGGTGTACGGGATCGCCACCCGCCCCGGAGCCCACTGTGCCCCCCGGATGCACCAGGCTCTGGGCACGGTGGAGCAGGGCGCGGTGCGGTTCAGCTTCTCCTGGTTCACCACCCAGGAGGAGGTGGACGCCGCCATCCACGCGGTGGAGGAGATCGCCAGAAGCTGACCCCGTCCAATGGAACAAACCGCCTGACGCGGCAGAGGGCCGCGTCAGGCGGTTTTGTTAATCCACCGCATCCAGCTTGGGCAGGCTCCAGTGGTACTTGGCCGAGCAGAGCCGGACGGTGAGCACGGTCAAAAATCCCAGACTCATGCTGGCCTCTGGAGTGGTGAACTGCCACATCGCCGCGCACAGGACGGCGCCCAGGATGGAGGCGCAGGCGTAGATGTGGCGGACGAAGATGTAGGGGCGGTCCCCGGCGAAGATGTCCCGGAGCACGCCGCCCCCCACGCCGGTCATCACAGCCACAAAGGTGACAAGGAACAGGTTGTTTTGATATCCGGCCTCCATGGCGGTCTGCACTCCGCAGACAGTGAAGATGGCCAGACCGGCGGAGTCGGCCAGCAGCATGAGCAGGTCGAAGAGCCAGTGGTGGAGGTTTAGGCCCCTGTGCCAGGCAAAAAGCAGAAAGGTCAGGATGGAGACCGACAGCGCGATGATGGCGTTACGGGGGGAGAGAAAGGTTTGGGGCGGAGTGCTGCCCAGCAGGATGTCCCGAATGACGCCCCCTCCCGTGGCGGTGGTGAGCCCCAGCACGCAGACCCCGAAGATGTCCATCCGTTTCCGCAGCCCGGTCAGCCCGCCGGATAGGGCAAAGGCCACCGTGCCGATCAGCTCAAAGCAAATGACGATCCAATTCATGAAAAAACCTCCCTTCCTATCTGGGGTCCTCATTATAAAAATCTTTGCGGAAAAAGTCAATCCTCTCGGGGAAAAAAGGCCTCCGAATTGTATAAAAAAACTCTATGCAGGAGTGGGGCGGATGGCTATAATAGGTCGGTGCGCACAGGCGTATCAATATCTCTCTTTGGAGGAGGGGACCTCTTATGACAAGGGATCTGACGGTGGGCAGTCCGATGCGGCTGATTTTTGGCTTCACTCTGCCCACCCTGTTGGGGATGCTGTTTCAGCAGCTGTATAATCTGGTGGACACCATGATCGTGGGAAAGCTGCTGGGAGCCCAGGCGCTGGCGGCAGTGGGGGCCACGGGTTCCATCAACTTTTTCGTCATCGGCTTCTGTATGGGGCTGTGCAGCGGCTTCGCCATTCCGGTGGCCCAGCGGGTGGGGGCCAACGAGCTTTCCCAGATGCGCCGCTACGCGGTCAATGCCGCCTATCTGTCCATCCTCTTCTCGCTGATGCTGACGGTGGGGACCGGTCTGCTCTGCCGGACCATTCTGACCGTGATGCGCACCCCCCAGGACATTTTTGAAAACTCCTACCGCTACATTTTTATCATCTTTATGGGCATCCCCACCACCTTTTTATATAATCTGCTGGCGGGGATCATCCGCTCCCTGGGGGACAGCCGGACGCCGGTCTATTTTCTGGCCCTGTCCTCCTGCTTGAACATTTTGCTGGACATCACCCTGATTTTGTACTGCCATGCCGGGGTTGGGGGGGCGGCGCTGGCGACGGTGATCTCCCAGGGGGTATCCGGCGTGGCCTGCCTGTTCTATATGCAAAAAAAGTACCCCATCCTGCGCACGGACCGGGAGGAGCGCCGCCTGGACGGCCACGCCTGCAAGGTTCTGTGCGGCATGGGGATACCCATGGGGCTGCAATACTCCATCACGGCGGTGGGCTCCATCGTGCTGCAATCAGCGGTGAACGGCCTGGGGAGCCTCTATGTGGCGTCAGTGGCGGCGGGGAGCAAGCTTTATCAGCTGCTGGCCTGCCCCTATGACGCCATGGGCGCAACGATGGCCACCTACTGCGGGCAGAACGCCGGGGCCTGCCGTCTGGACCGGCTGGGGCAGGGAGTACGGGCCTGCTCTCTGCTGGGGCTTGTGTACGCGCTGGCCGCCTTTGGGGGGATGCTCCTCTATGCGCGCCAGGGTGCGATGCTCTTCCTGGACCCCAGTGAGGCGGAGCTGGCCCTGCTGGTAGAACTGACCAGCCAGTATGTCATCACCCTGACCGCGTTTTTCTTCCCCCTGGCTCTGGTGAATATCGTGCGCTTCTCCATTCAGGGGATGGGGTTCAGCACCTTTGCCATCCTGGCCGGCGTGCTGGAGATGATAGCCCGGACGGTGGTGGGACACTTCTTTGTGCCGGTGGTGGGGTACAGCGCGGCCTGCTTCGCCTCCCCGGCGGCTTGGATCTGCGCGGATCTGTTTCTGGTCCCCGCCTGCGTGGGGTGCATCGCTCACCTGAGAAAAACCTACCCCGCCCGCATGGAGGACCAGTGTGCGGTCCCGCTGCGGGCGGGCGCGGGGCGGTGACACGTATGGAGTGGATTTACCGCCAGATCAACGGCTGTCCACCCCCTGCGGAGAGATTTCCGGCGTGGGTGGCCTGCGAGCCGGAGTGCAGAAAAGAATATGAGGCAGCTGTGGAATTTGGGACGGCATAATAAAGCTCCCTGGGGATGCGCAGGCTCCCCAGGGAATTTTTTGATGTGGAGATAAAAAAGGTGTAACATTTGGGAAGTCCGTGCGTCTTATAAGCGGAGGAGGTGATAAAATGGATTTTGAGCAGCTCTACCAGGAGCAATTTCCCATTGTCTACCGCTATTTGGCGGCTCTGTGCGGGAGTGCCTCTCTGGCGGAGGAACTGACCCAGGAGACCTTTTACCGGGCGGTGGAGCACAGCGCATCCTTTCGGGGGGAGTGCAAGCTGTCAGTATGGCTATGCCAGATTGGGAAAAACTGCTGGCTCTCCCACCTCCGAAAAGAGAAGGGGCGGGGGAAGGAGGGGGACTGGAGGGAGACTGCCTCCCCGCAAAATCTGGAGGAGGAGTTCTGTGCCAGAGAGAGAAGCCTGCAAATTCACAAGGCGCTCCACAATTTGCCGGAGCCCTACCGGGAGGTATTTACCCTGCGGCTCTTTGCGGAGCTGTCCTTTGCGCAGATCGGGGAACTGTTCGCAAAATCAGAGACTTGGGCGCGTGTGACCTACCACCGCGCAAAATTGAAGCTAAAGGAGCGAATGTTATGAAGTGCGAAATCGTACAGGATCTTTTGCCGCTGTACTGCGACCACCTGTGCAGTACAGAGACCTGCCAGGCGGTAGAGGAGCACCTTGCGGGATGCAGCAGCTGTCAGGACTGCTGGAAGCGCATGGCGGAACAAGTGGAGCCGGTTCCCCTCTGTCCAGAGGAGGGGGCGGGAGCCCGGGTGCTGCGGGGGTTCAAAAAGCGGTATTCCCGCAAGCGCCGGCGCTCTGTGCTGGTGACCGCCGCTGTGATGTTGGTGTTCGCTCTGACCCTCCTGGGTGCGGCGGATATCGAGTGCCCCATTGCGTACACAGACGGGATGATGACTGCAAAGCTGGCGGAGGACGGGGTCATCGACCTCTACTACCACGGGGGGCACTATGCGTCCTTCCACGGGTTCAGCCAGGAGGTCGGGGGCCGGAATATCGTGTTCCTATGCCTCAACCGCTCGCTCCGGTCTGATGTGATCCCCCTGTCAGGGGAGGGGCATTTTAGTATTGGAAATGCTTGGCTGACCGACTATGCTACAAACTGGTATAAGGTGAGCCGGGATGTGGATGCGGTGTACTATCTGGTGGGGGACTATATTCAACTCCCCCAGTTGGGGCAGACGGAATTGGAAAAGGCGGCTGAGGATGCGGTCCTGCTGTGGGAGCGCTGAGAGAAAAGGGTCCGTATATGCGCAGAGCCGCCCCTGGCAGAAAATGCCAGGGGCGGCTTTTTGCACATACAGGGACATGACAGCGCAGAAGGGGAGCCGCTGTATCTCTGGGTTACACCGCTTCCGAGCCGGAGATCCCGTGCAGCAGCTCCCGCAGCAGCTCTTCCCGCCCCGTGCCCTTTTCCGCGGAGAAGGGGATAACAGGGATGGTGCTGTCCAGCTCCAAAGTCTCCCGGATACGCTGTAAATTGGGTTCGATCTCGCTTTTTTTCAGCTTATCCAGCTTATTTGCCACCACCACCACGGGCCGGCCTGTGTCCTTGAACCACTGAGCCATGGTGCAGTCGTCGGTGGTGGGCATATGCCGGGCGTCCACGATCAAGACTCCCAGGGTGAGCAGGTCGGGCCGGGCGAAATAGTCCTCCATCAGCCGACCCCACCGGTCCCGCTCCGCCTTGGAAACCTTTGCGTAGCCGTAGCCGGGGAGGTCCACCAGGTAAAATGTTCCGTCAATATTGAAGTAGTTCACATGGACGGTCTTGCCGGGGGAGGCCCCCACCCGGGCGAAATTTTTCCGGTTGAGCAGCCGGTTGATGACCGAGGATTTTCCCACGTTAGAGCGCCCGGCGAAGGCGGCCTGGGGCAGGCCGTCCTGGATGAAGTGCTTGGGAGAGACGGCGGAGGTCACAAATTCCGCCCGCTGAAGATTGACAGTCACAGCGCCCACCTCACTGTCCCAGCCGGGAGCTCTCCTCGCCGGCAGGGGAGGGGGGGAGCAGGGACTCGGACTTCCGGGGCCGGCCCCGCCGCCGGGGGGAAGGGGCCTCCACCGGACGGACGAGGGCGTGGGACAGCACCTGGTCCGCCCGCTCCACCAGGAGGAACTGGAGGGCTTTGCGCACGGTCTGGTCGATCTCCTCCAAATCCTTGGCGTTGTCGGCGGGGAGGATGACAGTTTTGATCCCGTTCCGGTAGGCGGCCATGGTCTTCTCCTTCAGGCCTCCGATGGGCAGAACCCGTCCCCGCAGGGTCACCTCCCCTGTCATAGCCAGGCCCCGCTGCACCGGACAGCCGGTGAGGGCGGAGACCATGGCGGTGGTGATGGCGATTCCGGCGGAGGGACCGTCTTTGGGCACGGCGCCCTCGGGGAAGTGGACGTGGATGTCCTTCTCCTTATAGAAGCTGGCGGGGAGGTTCAGCCGGCCCGCCTGACTGCGGATAAAGCTGAGGGCGGCATGGGCGGACTCCTTCATCACGTCCCCCAGGTTGCCGGTGAGCTCCACCTTGCCCGAGCCGGGGACCACGTTGACCTCCACCTCCAGCAGCTCTCCGCCCACGGAGGTCCAGGCCAGTCCGTTCACCACCCCGACCCGCTCCTCCAGGACCTGGCGCTCCGGGTGGTAGCGGGGAGCGCCCAAATACTCCGCCAGATCCCGCTCCGCAATGCGCACCGTCCCGGCGGAGGGGCCGGACACCAGCTTCATGGCGGTCTTCCGGCACAGCGCGGCCAGCCGGCGCTCCAGAACGCGCACCCCGGACTCCCGTGTGTAGGAGGAGATCAGCTCCCGCAGGGCCCCGTCCGTCACCTTGATCTGTCCCTTGGCCAGGCCGTGGCGCTTGAGCTGCTTGGGAAGAAGATGCCGTTTGGCGATCTGGAGTTTTTCCTCATCGGTGTAGCTGGACAGCTCAATGACCTCCATCCGGTCCAGCAGGGGGCGGGGGATGGTGTCGGTGGTGTTGGCGGTGGTGATAAACATCACATCGGACAGGTCGAAGGGGATTTCGAGAAAATTGTCCCGGAAGGAGGCGTTTTGTTCCCCGTCCAGCACCTCCAGCAGGGCGGAGGAGGGGTCGCCCCGGTGGTCCCGGCCCATCTTGTCGATCTCGTCCAGGAGGATGAGGGGGTTGCAGCTCTGCGCCTGGTTGATGGCGGAGATGAGGCGGCCCGGCATGGCCCCTACATAGGTTTTCCGGTGGCCCCGGATCTCCGCCTCGTCGCTGACCCCGCCCAGGGAGATGCGGGCCAGCTTCCGGTTCATGGCCTGGGCCACGGACATGGCGATGGAGGTCTTTCCCACCCCCGGCGGCCCCACCAGACAGAGCACCTGCCCCTTCAGCTCGGGGGACAGCTGCTTGACCGCCACAAATTCCAAAATGCGATCCTTGACCTTCTCCATGCCGAAGTGATCCTGGTCCAGCACCCGGCGCACGGCGGCCACGCTGACCTTCTCCCGGGTTCGTTTGCCCCAGGGCAGCTCCAGGCACACGTCCAGATAGCTGCGCAGAACCGCCGCCTCGGAGGAGCTGTACCCCTGCTTGGCCAGACGGCCCAGCTCCTTGTTCAGTTTCTCCCGGGCGACGTCGGGCAGGCTGGCCTGGGCGATCCGCTCCCGGTACTCCTCAATCTCATCGCCGCCGTCCTCACCCAGTTCCGCCTGGATGGCCTTCATCTGCTCCCGCAGGTAGTAGTCCCGCTGGTTCTCGTTCATCTGTTCCCGGGCGCGGTTCTGGATCTCCTGGTCCAGCGTCAGAATTTCCACCTCCCGCTCCAGGAGCAGGTAGAGCTTCTTCAGGCGGTGGCCCGGGTGCAGCTCCTCCAGGATGGTCTGCTTATCCGAGCTGCGCATGGGGATATTTTGGGCGATATAGTCCGCAATGTGCCCCGGGTCCTGGCTGGACAGGGCGTGGATGAGCAGGTCAGGGGAGAGCTTGGGGGAGAGCTCCGCGTACTGCTGGAACAGCTCATAGGTGGCACGCATCAGGGCCTCCATCCGGGCGCTCCCCCGGGCGGGAGGGGGTGTGATCTCCTGCACCTCGCCCTGGAGGTAGGGCTCCCGCTGGACCAGCCGGGCGAGCTGCCCTCGGTCCTGGCCCTCCACCATCACCCGCACGTTGTCCCCAGGCAGGCGGAGAATCTGACGGATGTTGGAGATGGTCCCTGTCCGGTACAGGTCGTCCGCCTCGGGTTCCTCCACCATCATATCCCGCTGGGCCACCAGGAAGATGGGGGTCCCCTCGCTCATGGCGGCCTCCAGTGCCCGGACGGAGGTCTCCCGGGTGACCTCAAAGTGGATCAGCACATTGGGAAACACAGTCAGCCCGCGCAGGGCGATCACGGGGATGGTCATGGGCTCCGAATCAATACGCATCATCGCACACTCCCTTGCAGTTTAAGATTACCGCGGCGCTCCCGCCGCATATGCGGACAAACGCCCCACAGGGGCCCGCCCGGGCGCTGTGAGACGTTTGCAGAATTTCCGTCAGCCGGTCCGTCCCAGCCGGGGAAGACGCCGTCCCCGGCCGTCTTCCCGAAGGATCTCCGGCTGTGCCCCCTCAGTGATGCAGGGGGCGGTAATGCGCACCTGGTTGATGGAGGGGTCGGAGGGCACATCGTACATGATCTGGTTCATGACCTCCTCCAGCACGGCCCGCAGGCCCCGGGCGCCGATGCCCCGATCCACCGCCCGGGCGGCCACTGCCTCCAGGGCGTCCTGAGAAAAGATCAGCTCCACCTGGTCGTACTGCATGAGCTGCTGGTACTGCTTGACCAGAGCGTTTTTGGGCTCGGTGAGGATACGCACCATCTGATCCTTGTCCAGGGACTCCAGGGTGGAGATGACGGGGAGACGGCCCACCAGCTCGGGGATAATGCCGAATTTCAGCAGGTCCTGGGGCTGGATCTCCGCCATCAGTTCCCCCACATTCCGGTCCTTCCGGCTCTGCACCTCCGCGCCGAAGCCCATAGTCCGGCGGTCCAGGCGGTGCTCAATGATCTTGTCGATGCCCTCAAAGGCGCCGCCGCAGATGAACAGGATGTTGTGGGTGTCAATCTGGATAAACTCCTGGTGGGGGTGCTTCCGCCCGCCCTGGGGGGGGACGTTGGCCACCGTGCCCTCCAGGATCTTCAGCAGGGCCTGCTGCACGCCCTCTCCGGACACGTCCCGGGTAATGGAGGTATTTTCACTTTTTCGGGCGATTTTATCCATCTCGTCAATATAGATGATGCCCCGCTCGGCCAGGTCGATGTCGTAGTCGGCAGCCTGGACCAGACGCAGGAGGATGTTCTCCACATCGTCCCCCACGTAGCCCGCCTCGGTCAGGGTGGTAGCGTCCGCGATGGCGAAGGGGACCTTGAGCACCCGGGCCAGGGTTTGGGCAAAAAGGGTCTTGCCGCAGCCGGTGGGGCCCATGAGCAGGATGTTGCTCTTTTGCAGCTCCACCTCCTCCGCGCCGCCGAAATAGATGCGCTTATAGTGGTTGTACACCGCAACGGACAGGGCGACCTTGGCCTTGGACTGTCCAATGATATACTGGTCCAGCACGGCGTGGATCTCCTTGGGTGTGGGGATCGCCCCCAGCAGTTCCTCCGGGCGGTCCAGGGGCAGGTCCTCGTCAATCCCGGCGTCCCCTCCCAGCGCCGCCATGCACAGGCCGACGCACTCGTTGCAGATATAGACGCCCGGTCCGGCGATCATCCGCTTGACCTGGTCCTGGTGCTTGTTGCAGAAGGAACAGCGCACCCGTCTCTCATCATTCATTTATGGCTACACCTCGCTTTTGGGAAATGGAAAGTATCACCGCTTCTCGATCACCTTATCGACCAGGCCGTATTCCATGGCCTCCTGAGCGGTCATGAAGTTGTCCCGCTCACAGTCGGCGGTGACCACCTCAAGGGGCTTGCCGGTGTTTTCGGACAAAATACGGTTCATCCGGTTCTTGACGATCTCCAGCCGCCGGAGGTGGATGGCCATATCGGTAATCTGGCCCTTGGTCCCGGCGGAGGGCTGGTGGATCATGATCTCCGCGTTGGGCAGAGCCAGCCGCCTGCCCTTGGTCCCGGAGGAGAGCAGAAAGGCGCCCATGCTGGCGGCCATACCGATGCAGATGGTGGACACGTCGCACTTGATATACTGCATGGTGTCATAGATGGCCATGCCCGCGGTGACTGAGCCGCCGGGGCTGTTGATATAGAACTGGATCTCCTTGTCCGGGTCCTGGGCCTCCAGGTACAGCAGCTGGGCCACCACCAGAGAGGCGGTGGTGTCGTTGACCTCCTCGGACAGCATGATGATGCGGTCGTTGAGCAGGCGGGAAAAGATGTCATAGGACCGCTCGCCGCGGTTGGTCTGTTCCACTACATAGGGGACTAAGCTCATATTCTACCTCCATTTTGCGCCTTGCCAAAATATTTGACTGTGCCGTCTGACGGCGGCGGTCAATTAGTTATACCCACTGGGCTGGAAATTCATTCCCAACAGGAAGAGTGGAGACACCCGGGGCGGCAGGACCGCCCCGGGAGCTGTGTATTACTCGGCCTCAGACTCCTCCGAACCCTCGGCCTTCTTCTTGCGGGTGCGCTTAGGCTTCTCCTCACCGGACTCCTCCTGCTTTTCGGCGGACTTTTTTGTTTTTTTCTCCTCGTCCTCTTTTTGGGGGGCCTCGCCAACCTGAGCCTTCTCCAGGACCAGGTCGCTGGCCTTCTTCAGGGCCAGGTCCTGCTTCAGGCTCTCCGCGGGGATGGCGGCCTTGACCCGCTCCACCTCCATCTGGTACAGCTCGGCCAGACGGCTGTACTCCGCCTCGCACTCCTCATCGGAGACCAGGATACCCTCCGCCTTGGCCACCGCGGTGAAGGCCAGCTCGGTCTGCACCTGGCGCAGGGCGGCAGGCTGGACAGAGGCCCGCATCATCTGGGGGGTCATGCCCATCATCTGGAGGTAGGTGTCCATATCCATCCCCTGGCCGCGCAGGCGCATGGCGTAGTCGTCCATCAGACGGTCTGTCTGGACCTCCACCATGCCGTCGGGGATCTCGCACTCCATGCCCTCCACCAGCTGGCGGATGACGGCGTCCTCAAAGTCGGCCTTGGCCTGAGCGGTCTTCCGCTCCAGCAGCTTGCCGCCCAGGTCCTTGCGGAACTCAGCCATGGTGTCGAACTCGGACACGTCCTTGGCGAACTCATCGTCCACCTCGGGGGCCTGGGACTCCTTGACCTCGTTGACCTTGACGTGGAAGACCACCGCCTTGCCGGCCAGGTCGGCGTGGTAGTCCTCGGGGAAGGTGATGTCGATGTCCTTCTCCTCGCCCGCCTTCATGCCCACGACCTGCTCCTCGAACCCGGGGACGAAGGCGCCCGACCCCAGCTTCAGGTCGTAGTTCTCACCCTTGCCGCCCTCGAAGGGAGTGCCGTTGTCAAAGCCCTCGAAGTCGATGACGGCGGTGTCCCCATTCTTGGCCTTGCGCTTGACGCTGACCAGACGGGTGGCGCGGTCGATGTAGGGCTTGAGCTCGTTGTCGATGTCCTCCTCGGTGACGGAGGGCTCCTCCTTGGGGGCGGTGATACCCAGGTACTGGCCCAGCTTGGCCTCGGGGCGGACGGAGACCAGCGCCTTGAAGGTGAAGCCCTCCTTGCCCATCTCCACCACCTCGATACGGGGATAGCCCACGTCGTCCAGGCCCTGTTCCTTCACCGCCTCCTCATAGGCGGCGGGGTAGAGGGCGTTGACCGCGTCCTCATAGAACACGCCCGAGCCGTACATGCCCTCGATGATTTTCCGGGGGGCCTTGCCCTTGCGGAAGCCGGGGACGTTGATCCGGCCGCGGTTTTTCAGATAAACCTTCTGGACGGCGTCCTCAAACTGCTGGGCCTCCACCTGGATGGTGAGCTCGACGGTGCTTTTCTCTTTCTTCTCAACACTGGTGACCTTCATTTGTCAATTTCCTCCTGTTGGCCCCGCGTTTCCCCTGGGGGGAGGGGGCCTTTTACTTTCGCCACGATATTCTATCAGATATACGGCCGTTTGAACAGTCTTTTTTTGAAATTTTTCCGGAATATTTCCTCCCGGCGGGGGACAGAGGCTCAATCCAGCAGCTTGACGGGCTGGAAATTTACATAATCCGCCGCAATCAGCCGGTACTCCGTCCCGCCCTGCCGCCCGGTGACCGCCAGCCGGTGGCTCCCCCCGTGGAGGTGGCCGTAGCAGCACAGGGTGACGGAGTACCGCTCCAGCAGGTCGAGGATCTCCTGACAGCGGTAGCCCTGGTACAGGGGAGGGTAGTGGAGGAAGCAGAACTTCTCCCGCTCCCCGGCCGCCTTCAGGGAGGTCTCCAGGCGGATGAGCTCCCGGTTGAAAATTTTGGCGCTGTGCTCTCCCCGGTCCTCCTCATAGAACCAGCCCCGGGTCCCGCACAGGGCGGTCTCGCCGCAGAGGAAGCAGTTGTTGTGGAGCAGGTCCAGGGTGTGGAAGCCGTTTTCCGCAAAAAAGCGCTTCATCTTGGCGGCGGTGGTCCACCAGTAGTCGTGGTTGCCCTTGAGCAGCAGCTTCCTTCCGCCGGGCAGGGCGTCCAGAAAGGCGAAGTCGGGCCGCGCCTGCTCCAGGGTCATGCCCCAGGACAGATCGCCGCACAGCACCACCGTGTCCTCCGGCCCCACCTGGGCGGAGAAAAAACCCTGCCGCAGCTTCTCCACATAGCCGGTCCAGTTCCCCCCGAACACGTCCATAGGCTTGTCGCAGGCCAGGGACAGGTGGGTGTCTCCAATGGCGTACAGTGCCATGGCCTACCCAAGCATAGCCAGCACCGCGTCCAGCATATGGTCCTTCTCCACCACCTGGCTGAAGCGCACCCGCTTGTTCCGGAGGGAGGCCAGGGGGGCGGGGATGGGCTGTCCAGTCTTCTGGCTCAGCTGGTCCAGGGCGTCCAGGCCGGAGGCGATTTGGGTCTCGCCCAGGGCCTCCAGCACGCTGCCGCAGAACTTGAAGGGGCTGGCGGTGGAGACCACGAGGCAGGGGGTGTCGTCCCCGGTCTCGCTCCGGTACTGCTCCAGGGCGGAGAAGGCCACAGCGGTGTGGGTGTCGATGAGGTAGCTGTGTTCCTCATAGACCCGCCGGATGGTGCGCTGGGTCTCCCCATCGTCGCAGGAGTAGCCCTTGAAGCGCTTCTGAATCCGCTCCCGCACCTGGGCTCCCACCTGGTAGCGGCCGTGGGCGGACAGCTGCTCCATGCAGGAGCGCACCTGGGCGGTGTCCTGGGAGAGGGAGAAGAGCAACCGCTCCAGATTGGAGGAGATGAGAATGTCCATGGAGGGGGATATGGTGTTGTAGAAGGTCCGGTTGCGGTCGTACTCCCCGGTGTGGATGAAGTCGGTGAGCACGTCGTTGCGGTTGGAGGCGCAGATCAATTTTTGGATGGGGACCCCCATCTCAGAGGCGTAGTAGGCGGCCAGGATGTTGCCGAAATTGCCCGTGGGGACGCAGACGTTGATCCCCTGGCCGGGCTGGAGCTGCTCGTCCCGGAGCAGGTCGCAGTAGGCGGAGATATAGTAGACGATCTGGGGGAGCACCCGGCCCCAGTTGATGGAGTTGGCGGAGGAGAAGAAGAACCCCCGGTCCTCCAGCTCCTGGCGCACCTCCTCATCGGAGAACAGCCGCTTGACCCCGGTCTGGGCGTCGTCGAAGTTGCCGTGTACGGCGGTGACTCCCACGTTGCCCCCCTCCTGGGTGAGCATTTGCAGCTCCTGGACCTGGGAGACCCCGTCCTTGGGGTAGAAGACCATAATCCGGGTCTGGGGCACGTCCCGAAAACCCTCCAGCGCCCCCTTGCCCGTGTCCCCGGAGGTGGCCACCAGGATGCAGGCGGTCTTGTTCTCCTCCAGCTTGGACAGGGAGGCGGTGAGCAGGTGGGGCAGCATCTGCAGGGCCATGTCCTTAAAGGCGCAGGTAGGGCCGTGCCACAGCTCCAGGCAGTGGGTGTCCCTGGTCAGGGTGCGCACCGGAGCCACGGCGGGGGTGTCGAACTTCTTGGGTCCGTAGGCCATGGAGGCGTACTCGGTGAGCTCCTTGATGGAGAACTCCTCCAAAAATGGCTTCATGACGTACATGGCCCGATGGTGGTAGGACATCTCCTGCATGTCCTCCAGCGCCTTGTTGGCCAGCTTGGGAATATAGAAGGGGGTCAGCAGCCCGCCGTCCTCCGCCAGACCCCGGGCGATGGCCTGGGAGGCGGTGTAGTAGACGCCGGAGTCACGTGTGCTGATATATTGCATAGTGATCCTTCCTATCTGTTGTGTTTGGGCCGGAGCGGCCCAGTATTTCTCTATTATGCCAGCTTTTCCCCGTCCGGTCAAGAGATTTGAAAAAAGTTGGCAGGATTCCTCTCTCAAAAGGCGTTTTCCCAGTGGTACAGCTCCGGCGTTTGGGTATTTTGACCCTGGGGGGCGTAAATTTCGATGACATCGAACCGGGGCTGGAGGGCGGTGGGGTGCTCGGACAGGTAGAGGAGGGCGGCGGTGCGCAGCTTCTCCTGTTTGCGGCGGTCCACGAACTCCCCGGGGGTCCCGAAGGAGCCGTTCTTGCGCAGCTTGACCTCCACGAAGCACAGAAAATCTCCGTCCTCCGCGATGAGGTCCACCTCCCCGAAGCGGCAGCTCCAGCGGGCGGCGGTGATACGGAACCCCTTCTGCCGCAGGAACTCCGCCGCCTGGGCCTCCCCCCACTGGCCCAGCAGGCGGCTCCTCTGCCCGCTCACGGCGTCCCGCTCCCCGGCTTCGGCTCCTCAAGGTCCAGTCCCTTCCCCTTCAAAAAGCTCCTGCGGTGGAGGGGGCAGGGGCCGTGGGCGCGGAGCAGCTCATAGTGGAGCTTGGTGGGGTAGCCCTTGTGCTTGTCGAAGCGGTACGCAGGATACTGCTCAGAAAGCTGGACCATGAACCGGTCCCGGCTCACCTTGGCCAGAATGGAGGCGGCGGCGATGGAGGCGGACAGGCCGTCCCCCTTGACCACGCACCGGTGGGGGAGGAGGATGACGGCGTGCTTCCCCCGGTCCCGGTTGCCGTCGATGAGGGCGAAGTCCGGCCTCCGGTCCAGGCCGTCTATGGCCCGCTGCATGGCCAGCATCCGGGCGCTGAGGATATCCGTTTCGTCGATCTCTTTCTCGGTCACCCAGGCCACCGACCAGCTGACCGCCCGCTCCTGAATGACGGGGAAGAGGGCCTCGCGCTTTTTCTCCGAGAGCTTTTTGGAGTCGTCCAGCCCGGGGATATCCTCTCCAAAGGGCAGAATCACCGCCGCCGCGTACACCGGACCGGCCAGGGGACCCGCCCCCGCCTCGTCACAGCCGCAGACCAGGGAACAACCCTCCTCCAGCGCCTCCCGCTCGTATTGCCAAAAATCCATATTCCGCTCTCCTTTCATGCCCGCCACTGTACCCACCAGCAGAACAGAAGGTTGATCACCGGAAATCCGGCCACCAGCACCCAGGTCACCGGACCGATCAGGGGAGTCAGGGGCAGGAAGGGGGTCAGGGCGACTGCCGCGTAGCCGGCCAGGCCGAAGGAGTCCATCAGCTCGGGCAGGAGCAGGCAGACGCCGCCGGTCAGCAGGGAGATGATCCAGTACCACTTGAGGTTCCGGGCCGCGTTCCTCCGCCGTGTGCGCAGGAGCAGCCAGTCCACCGACCCCACCGCCACCAGGTAGCAGGACAGCATCAGATAGTCCGTCCAGGGGTGGTTTCGTCCCAGGGGCGCTCCGGCAGCAAAGAAGGAGTTTGACGAGATGTACAGCCATGTGTTCCAGGTCGTGATCAGATGAAAGACCACCCAGGCCCCCATGGCGAGCTTAAACTGCCGCTGTTCCATAGCTCCTCCTCTCACAGGTCAAAACATGCTCACCATGATATTAATGTCCCGTTCCAGGTCGTTCAGCGCCTTTTGACTGCGGGCCATGATGCAGATTTGGGTTTCGCCGGAACGGAAGCCCACCAAACCCTTGTCCGGGTCAGCGAAGACCGCCATCGGTCCATCCAGGATAAAGTGGAAATAGTGTCCCAGCAGCTCCCGGTTCTCCGGAGTGTCCTCCATGTCGCACTCGCCGCCCCAGGGGAGAAAGCCTGTCGCGTTCATTGCCAGCAGGTACAGCAGCGCGCCCTCCAGATCCAGACCCCAGCAGTCCTGACGGCCCTCCCCCCAGTCCAGCCAGGGTTCGCCGGTCTTCAGGTCCAGGTACATGGTCCAGACCCCCTGGTTCTCAATCGCCAGCAGAAGACTGCCCTGTTCCAGCGCCTCCGCAAAATCCTCTCCAAAGTCGTCGCCCTCGGGGTCCATCTGCTGGAAGATGAGGATGTCGTTCATAGACTCGGAGGTAAACAGCTTTCCTCCCTTGCCGAAGCGCAGGTAGAACTGCCGCAAAGCCTCGGGGAGCTGGAACCCCAGCCGCGCCTCCGCCTTGCTGATCTCCTCCGGGGGCAGAGCCATGGAGCGCTTGCCCAGCAGGGCCCGGGACATGACCTCCAGCTTCTCCGCAAAGGCCGCCGGGGCAGGGGAGTGGATGAATTTTGCCGGGTCCAGTACCCTTTTGCCCTCCCGCCGCTGCCACGTAAGGGGGTATTTCTCCTCCAGCCGTGCCAGCTGTGCCGGCTCCCTGCTGTAGGCCATGACCTTGAAATGGGACTGCGAATCATACAGTACCAGCACACCCCGATCCGGATCGCACACAAACTCCAGGCCCAACGGTTCAATGCTCTGCAATGTGATACAATCCAGACGCTTTGCCAGGGTCTGATACCAGGAGAGCTTGCCCTCCTTTTTCACCGGGATTTTGAGCCACGCCTGATTTGGCATCCAGCCGGCCAGAGCCTCACCGATTTGGTACAGCAGGACGGCGGCAAGTGTGTTCTTTTTGCGCCACCACCCGCCAAAATAGTGATACTGACTCCAAATTTTTTCGCTGTATTTGCCGTCAAGTTCATTGTAGCTGACACCAATGGTATAAAAGACGCCGTGGAAGGGCTCGCAGTGGCGCTCAGGGCTGTATTCGCGGCTTACTATCATAGGGGAGAACGCGTACTCCACATCGTCTTTCTCGTGACAGCGGTAGGTGAGACACTCTCCCGGCTGTTTATTGAATGTAAAGGGCTTTGGCTTTAGCTGCTCCACAGGCAGGAATCCAAGCTGGCGGAACCGCTCCTCCCCGCCCATGACCTCGTACATTCCGATGAATACCTCGGGGAGAAAACCGTACCCCCGCAGCCGGTCAATGGCCGCCTGTCCAGGATGCTGGTCTGTCCAGTCCGGACCGAAGGCCGCCCGGCACATCATCCGCAGATCGGCCTTGAAGGGTTCTGCCGGGGTATCCTGGAGGGCGCGGTAGTCCTCAATGGTGTAAAGCTTTTGTTCCTGCATGGTGTTTCATCCTTTCTTCCACTGATTGATTTTTCCGGCGGGGAGAGGACCTACGTGTTGGGTGGGGCTTCCAGTGTAAAGCGTCCCAGCTTGCCGCCCCGGAATTCGTCCAGAAGGACCCGTGCCATGCGCTCGGTGTCCAGCTCTCCCCTTGAGATACGCATTCCACGCTTGGCGGCGGCGGCCTGGAGGAGCCGGTAGCCCCAGGCCACATCGTTTTCCCCCTCCTCCCGGGGAGGGAGCTGGGGGAGCTTATAGCCTCCGGCCAGCGCCTGGGGGTAATCCGTCCCCAGCAGAGCCATCAGGTGACAGCCCAAGGTCTCCATATCCATAATATCATCCTTTACTGCCCCTGTAAAGGCCAGATGGAGGCCGGTGGTCTCGTCCTCGAACTTAGGCCACAGGATGCCCGGGGTGTCCAGCAGGTCCAGACCCTGTTCCACATGGACCCACTGCTTTCCCCGGGTGACGCCGGGCCGGTCACCGGTCAGGGCGGATTTTTTCCCCGCGAGCTTGTTGATGAAGGTGGACTTGCCCACGTTGGGGATCCCCACCACCATCGCCCGGACGGGACGGCCCACCTGACCCTTCTCCCGCCATTTTGCGATCTGCTCCCGCAGCGCTCCCCGGACGGCGGAGGAAAACTGGCCCACCCCTTGACCGGACCGGGCGTCGGTCTCCAGCACGGACCAGCCCTGGGCCTTGAAGTGGGCGGTCCAGGACTTGTTCCGGGCGGGATCGGCCTGGTCCGAGCGGTTGAGCACGATGAGCCGGGGCTTTCCGGAGCAGATGGCGTCGATATCCGGGTTGCGGCTGGAGACAGGGACCCGGGCGT
This sequence comes from Lawsonibacter sp., assembly GCA_022801435.1. Taxonomy (GTDB): domain Bacteria; phylum Bacillota; class Clostridia; order Oscillospirales; family Oscillospiraceae; genus Lawsonibacter. Next base: position 31,037 of record JAAWSG010000008.1, on the reverse strand, counting down.
CGATGAGCTCTGCCACGATGTCCACCAGCTTCAGGTCCGCCTCCATCTGCCGCCGGGTCTTGGTCATGTGGCCGGGATACCATTGGATGTTCATGGGAAAACCTCCTGAAAGTTCAGAGATTTGTAAGAGATATGGGTGCTGTTTTGTAAGAATTTCCTGTTATCCTCTCAATCAAACAAGAGAGGAGTGATTGCTGTATGAGCTTTTTTGCCCTGAAAATCCTCGCCCTGCTGTCCATGCTGTGGGACCACCTCACCTATGTCTGGCCCCTGTCCATGACGCTGGAGGGGCTGCTGTACCCCAACGCCGCCGGAGGGGTTCTGTGGATAGAGGTGCTCCAGCACTGCACCGATTACATAGGACGCATCGCCGCCCCCATCTTCCTGTACGCCATTGCCAACGGATACCGGCACACCAGGAGTTTTACAAGGTACGCCCTCCGCCTGCTGGTCTTTGCCTGTCTGTCGGAGTGGCCCTACCGGCTTTTATTCGGCTACAGCGGGAACATCATGTTCACGCTGCTGCTGGGACTGCTCACCCTCCGGCTGATGGACTGGGGCAATGGGCGGCGGGCCGGTCTGGGGGATCTGCTGGCCGCGGGGGTGGTGCTCGCCGCGCAGTACCTGAGCTGGACCGAGGGGAAGGGGGCCTATGTCCTCTTCATCCTGGTCTTTTTCAAAACGGAGCGCTGGCCGGTCCGGCGAAAGGCTCTGCTGTGGCTGGTTCTCATGCCCCTGTCCCGATACCGCCTGATCTGGATGACGGTCTCAGAAAAGCTGTTTACCCTCCGCTGGCTCCATGCGCTGTCCATCAACGCACTGGGACCTCTGCTGGGGGTGGCGGCCACCTTCTTCTATCACGGAGAGCGGGGGCGTGCCTTTCCGGGGGACAAATATCTGTGGTATGTGTTTTACCCCGCCCATCTGCTGGCGCTGGGGGTCCTGCGCGCCCTGTGCTACGGCGGGTAGAAAAAAGGAGCGGCTTGCACCGCTCCTTTTTTGTGGCTTACAGGGCTTCCTTGACCTTGGCGGCCTTGCCCACCCGGCCGCGGAGGTAGTACAGCTTGGCGCGGCGGACCTTACCGTGGCGCACCACCTCCACCTTCTCGATGGAGGGAGCATGGAGGGGGAACACCTTCTCCACACCGATGCCATAGGAGATACGGCGGACGGTAAAGGTCTCCTCAATACCGCCGTGCTTCTGGGCGATGACGGTGCCCTCAAAGACCTGGATACGCTCGCGGCTGCCCTCCTTGACCCGCAGGTGGACCCGGACGGTGTCGCCGATTTCCATCTTGGGGGGCTCAGCCTTCTGATACTTTTCGGAAAATGCCTTCAAAAGATCCATAATTGTTTTTCCTCCTGTTGTATAGGCGTTCATTCCGGCCTGTCTGTCCCCGGGAAGGGACGCCGCAGAGGACCGCCCGTTATTCAGACTCAGACATTATACCACCCCGGGCCGCAATTTGCAAGCTTTTTTTCCGGGAAAACCCATATTTTTGCGCTGGCCCGGGGGAGGAGGAAAAAGGACATGGCGGTCCGCTGAACGGCGGACCGCCATGGGGAAATTCAGTGGGTCAGGTAGTACTTGACCAGAGTTTGCAGCAGCTCGTCCCGGTCCACCTTCCGGATCAGGGCCCGGGCGTTGTTGTGGTTGGTGATATAGGTGGGGTCCTCGGACAGGATATAGCCCACGATCTGGTTGATAGGGTTGTAGCCCTTCTCCTGCAATGCCTGATAGACGGTGGACAGGATGCTCTTGATCTCCAGATCACGCTGGTCGCCCAGACTGAACTTCCGGGTGAAATCCATCTCTCCCATAAAAAGCACCTCACGATCATGGGGCAGATCGCGTCCCGCATTTTGCGGGAGCGTCTCATAGTCCTAGTCTACTCCAAAACAAGGCCCATGTAAAGACCTTTCCTGGAAATTTAATATAAATGAAACATTTGGGACGGGGCGGGCGGGTTAAAGTTCGCGCACCATGGAGGCCGCGGCCAGCTGGAACAGGGCGGACAGCGCGGCAAGATAGAACACGTATTGCGGCCCCCAGGCGCTCCAGGCCAGCCCCATCACCGGGGAGGCGGCAATGGCCATCACGTGGTCCACGCTCAGCCCCACCGAGAGGGTGCGGGTGACCTCACTGGGGTCCTGGGCGATGGCGCGCATCATGTAGGAGTGGACCATGTTGAACTGCTCAAAGAGGACGCACAGGATATAGGCCCCGAAGACCAGCCAGGTCCTCCAGTCCCCGGGGGAGAAGGAGCTCTCCGCCAGCATCCCCGCCAGCAGGCCCATGGCGGAGAAGGAGAGGAGGATGTAAACCGCCTCCACCCACAGCATTTTCCGCACCCCCAGCTTGTCCAGCAGCTTCCCGATGGTGGGGGCGGCCCAGACTCCGGCCAGATGGGTCAAAATGGTGAGCAGAGCGGTGGTGTCCGCCCCCTGTCCCAGCAGCTGGATGAGGACCCAGGGGGCGAAGACGATTTTGATCCGCTTCTGACACCCGTAGGCCAGTGTGACCATGTAGTAGGGCATGTAGCGCTTCCGGAAGAGGAGCCTGTGGTTCTTCACCGCGCCGGTCCGGGGCATCCAGACCGCCAGCGGGACCAGCAGGAACAGGGCCCCGGCGGTAGCGGCCGCGCCCAGGGCGAAGGGGAGGATGACCGGGGCCGGGAAGCGGAAAAATCCCGTCCGGAAGCCGAAAAACACCAGCACCGCCGCGACCATGGCGAAGAAGGTGTTCACCCCCTTGAAGCGGCCCAGGGTGGTCCCCACCTTGTTCTGGTCCGCCAGCTCCATGGAGAGGGCGTCGCTCAGGGGCATGAACAGGTGCATCCCCAGGGAGTGGATGAACAGGAACACCAGCATAGTCCCGTAGCCGGGGGACAGCCAGCCCATGACCACCAGCCCCACCAGCACCAGAAGCTGGGCGATGACCGACATCCACAGACTGCCCAGCGTCCCCAGGGCGGCCACCAGTACCATGCACAGGATGCCGGGGCTCTCCCGGGGGATTTCGATCAAGCCCCGCTGGACCGAGTCGATGTGGAACACCTCATTAAAATAGTTGGAAAAGATGGTGTTGCCCAGCCCGTTGGCCAGGGCGGTGAGGGCCAGCACCCCCACAAACAGGCGGACAGCCCGCCGGCGGATCGGTTCGGTCATATGTCTCTCCTAAAAGGCGATGTCCTGGAAGTCGGTCTCATCGAGCTCCTCGTTATAGTAGCGGAGGATCTCTTTTACCACAGTTCCCTGGACCTCCGGCCACTTCTCCAGAAACGCCCGGCAGGTCTCTTTTTGGCGGCTGGAGATCTCGCTCTGGCTCTCATAGCAGGAATCAATCATCAGACACGGCTCCAGCTGTTTGCCAAAAAAGTCCAGCGCGATATGGCCGGTCCAGTAACCGGCTTCATCCAGTTTCAGCGCCCCAAATTGTTCCTCTGTCATTATAACGTCTCCTCCTCCGCCCGGTCCAGGGGCTCCTCAATCTCGAAGGGGGGCTCGTCCCCCTCCGCATCGGAGAGGGGGGCGGGGTCGGGGGAGGGGACCCCCTGGCGGTATTTCAGCTCCTGCCACTGCTCCTTGGTGATGAGCAGCTGCCGGGGCTTGCTCCCCTCGAAGGGACCCACGATGCCCTTCTCCTCCAGCTGGTCCACCAGGCGGGCCGCCCGGGCGTAGCCCAGCTTCAGACGGCGCTGGAGCATGGACACCGAGGCCTGTCCCGTCTCCACCACCACCTCTGCGGCGGCGTCAATGAGCTCGTCGTACTCATCCGAGACGTCCTCCGGGGCGGAGCCGCCCACCCCCTTGGAGCCCTTCTCCTTTTCGGCGGCGTTGTGCTTGATCTCCTGCATGACGCTGTCGTCGTACTGGGCGGCCCCGCTGTTCTGCTTGACGAAATTCACCACGGAGGCCACCTCACCGTCCGAGATGAAGCAGCCCTGGACCCGGGTGGGCTTGCCGCTGCCCAGGGGGGCGAAGAGCATATCACCCCGGCCCACCAGCTTCTCCGCCCCCTGGGTGTCCAGAATGATGCGGGACTCCATGGCGGAGGCCACGGCAAAGGCGATTCGGGAGGGGATGTTGGCCTTCATCAGTCCCGTGATGACATCGGCGGAGGGCCGCTGGGTGGCGATGACCAGATGCATCCCGGCGGCGCGGCCCATCTGCGCCACCCGGCAGATGGATTCCTCCACTTCCTTGGCGGCCACCAGCATCAGGTCGGCCAGCTCGTCAATGAGGACCACGATGGCGGGCATTTTGTCCATGCCCTCCGTGCGGGCGGCCAGGGCGTTGTACTCCTCCAGCTTGCGCACCCCCACCTCGGAGAAGGTGCGGTAGCGCTTCATCATCTCGGTCACCGCCCATTGCAGCGCGCCGGCGGCCTGCTTGGGGTCGGTGACCACGGGAATGAGCAGGTGGGGGATGCCGTTGTAGATGCCCAGCTCCACCATCTTGGGGTCCACCATGATGAGCCGGACCTCCTCCGGGGTGGCCTTGTAGAGCAGGGAGGTGATGATGGTATTGGTGCACACCGACTTGCCCGACCCGGTGGTCCCGGCGATGAGCAGGTGGGGGAGCTTGCCGATGTCCCCCACGATGGCCTGTCCGCTGATGTCCCGGCCCACGGCGAAGGAGGTCTTGGACTTGCTGTCGGTAAAGTGCTTGGAGCCGATGACCGAGTGGATGCTCACCGGGGAGACCACTTTATTGGGGACCTCGATGCCCACGGTGGAGATTTTATCCGGGATGGCGGCCACCCGCACCCCGGCGGCGCCCAGGGCCAGGGCGATGTCGTCGGACAGGTTGGTCAGCTTGTTGAGCTTCACCCCCTGCTCCAGCTCCAGCTCGTACCGGGTGACGGAGGGCCCCCGGACCACGTTGACGATGGTGGCGTCGATGCCGAAGGAGCGGATGGTGTCCCCCAGGCGCTGGCGGTTGGCGTTGAGCTCCCCCAGGGCCTCGCCGCCGATGTCCCCCGCCCCCTCCTTCAGCAGGGAGAGGGGAGGGTACTGATAGGGGGGCGTGCCCTGTCCCATGGCCTGCTGGATCTCCTGGTCCAGCTGGGCCGCCTCCTGGGCCACCTCCTGCTTGGTGGTCGGGGGTTTTTCCCGGACCTCCCGGCGGGGGGGCTCAGGCGAAGGCGGGGGAGGAGCGGGGGCGGGTTCCAGATCGGGCTCGGGAAACACCTCCGGCTCCGGGCAGAGCTCCGCCGGTTCGGGAAACGGCTCCGGCTCCGGGTACAGCTCTTCCGGCTGGGGCTCGGGTTCCGGCTGGGGAGCGGTGGGCTCCTCCGTCTGGGTGTGGAGCATGAGGTCGGGGGTGGGGACCCGGGGCCTGCGGTCAAAGAAGCCCTTTTTCTCCGTCTCAGGCTGGGGCTGGGGCTCGGGCTCAGGCTGGATAGGGGGGTCGTCCACAGGGATGTCGATGGAGGGCCGGGAGGCTCTGGGCCGGGGAGGCTCCTGGCGGGGCGCCTGCTGCTTGACCTCCCGGGGCTCCTTCTGCCGGGGACGGCGGGGCTGGGGTTCTGGCTCGTAGTCGTACTCGGGGCGGCTGAACACCCAGTCGGCCACATCCACGATGGAGCGGTTGAAGGCGGCCAGCCCCATCAGGATTGCCGCCAGGGCGAAGACGATGGTACAGCCCAGGTCGGTGAAGAGGGACACGCAGCACTGGGCCAGCAGTCCGCCCACCGCGCCCCCGGATTTCAGAGACAGTCCGCTGACCCAGAGCCGGCCCAGCAGCTGGCCGTCCCAGGTCATGGGGGAGACCAGCAGCCCGTGGAGCAGGCAGGACAGGGCCAGGGGGAGGAGCAGGGCGCAGCACAGCCGCAGACGAACCGGACGGCCCCGGTGGAAGGCCAGGATGTAGGCCCCCAGCAGCAGGGCGGGGGTGGACAGCCAGAAGCCGTAGCCCAGCAGGCCCTTCAGCAGGCTGCAAAACCAGGTGATGAAGAGCGCCTCCTTGTGGAAGTAGCCAAAGAGGGCAAAAATCGCCAGCAGGAGGCAGACCACCGCCCCCGCCTCCCGCCGGAAGGGCTGTCTGGGGGGAGGGGAGGCTCTGCGTCCGCTGGAGCTCCGGCTCTGGGCGGGCGCGGTCCGCCGTCCGCCGCCGGAGGAACTCCGGCTCTTTCCTGTGGCGGTCCGGCTCCCGCCCGATTTTCTTTGCGTCGTTGCCATGTATCATTCGTTCCTTTCCAGAGGGATCGTCACTGGACTGCCGCAGGGGCCAGGCTCCAGCCCATCAGGCTGAGGACCAGGAAAACGCCGCCCGCGATCCAGCAGTAGTAAGCAAACGCCCCGAATTTGCCCCGGCTGGCCAGCAGATTGACCAGGTGGATGGAGAAGTAGCCCACCACGGCGGCGATGACCATGCCCAGCAGGTATTTGGGGAGCAGACCCTCCTCCAGGGGCTGGTTCTCCTGGACCGTCTTGATGACCTTCAGCAGGGTTGCCCCCAGCACGGCGGGCAGGGACATGAGGAAGGAGTACCGCACCGCGAAGCTCCGGTCGAAGCCCCGGAGCATTCCGGCGGAGATGGTGCAGCCTGAGCGGGACAGGCCAGGGACGGTGGCGAAGCCCTGGGCCACACCCACCAGCAGCACATCGGTGAGGGTGGCGTTCCGGGCGGTCTTCCGGCCCCGGGCCATGCGGTCGGACAGGAAGAGGATGCAGCCGGTGACCAGCAGGGCGCAGCTGACAAAGACGGGGTTGTTCCCCAAAGCCTCCACCTTGTCCTCAATGGGCAGGACCAGGAACAGGGGCAGCGTGCCCACGATGATGAGCAGGACCAGCCGCCTGGCCTCCGGCGGGTTGCCCCGGCGGGGGGAGCGGGAGAAGAGGTCGCCGAAAAAGCTGAAAAACTCCACGATCATCTCCCAAATGTCGTTCCAGTAGACCAGGCACACCGCCAGCAGGGTGGCGAAGTGGAGGAGGATATTGAAGAGCTGGTCGGGCTCCTCCAGGCTGAAGAAGTGCTGGAACAGGGTCAGATGCCCCGAGCTGGAGATGGGCAAAAACTCCGCGACCCCCTGGAGCACGCCCAGAACGGCAGACATGAAATAGGTCAAATTGATGTACCTCCCGGTAATAGATGGTCCCAGAGGACGCTACTACTATATTAACACATGACGGAGGAAAATTCCAGTATTTTTCTCGGGCTCTTTCCCGGATAAAAAAACAGGTGGGGCACAGAGGCCCGCACCTACTTTTGCGTCTCCTTTTTCTCCTCGATCATGCTGTACAGGCACTCCAGAGCGTCGGACAGCCCGCCGATCCGGTCGATGAGGCCCAGCTCCACCGCCTCCTCGCCGTAGATGACGCTGCCCACATCGGCAGCCAGCTCTCCCGTCTGGAGCATCAGCTTGGTAAAGGCCTCCCGCTTAACCCCGCTGTTGGCGGTGACGAATTGCAGGATGCGCTCCTGAATGCGCTCAAAGTAGTAGAAGGTCTGGGGCACGCCGATGACCAGGCCGTTGAGCCGCACCGGGTGGATGGTCATGGCGGCGGAGGGGGCGATAAAGGATTTTTTGGCCGACACCGCCAGAGGGACCCCGATGGAGTGGCTTCCCCCCAGAACCAGGGAGACGGTGGGCTTGGACATGGAGGCGATGACCTCCGAGATGGCCAGGCCCGCCTCCACGTCCCCGCCGCCGTTGTTCAGCAGAATCAGCAGACCGTCAATCTGCCGGCTGCCCTCCAGCGAGGCGAGCAGGGGGAGGACGTGCTCGTACTTGGTGCTCTTGCTGGTGGGGGGGAGCAGCTGGTGGCCCTCAATCTGCCCCACAATGGTCAGGACATAGATGGTCCCCCGCTCCGACTGGATCAGAGAGGAACCAAGCTCCTCAATAGGGTGTTCGGAAAGCAGCTGTTCCTCCGTGCGTTCTTCTTCCATATGCGCAATGCCTCCTTTTGCGCCTTAGTATGTGACACAGACAGGCTTAACATGTATGCGGCCCGTCCTTGGAGCGTTGGGGCCGGAGCGGATACTTGCCAAGCCCAGGTCCATATGGTATAGTAGCGGCAGAACTGTGTGGAGGCGCGGTATGTGGAGGGATACGCTGGAACCTTCATTTCTGACCGCGGAAAACGGGAGGGTACATATGAATATTTTAGTCAGCCACTGTTTTTTGGGGGAGCCCTGCCGCTATGATGGGCAGAGCCGCCTGGACCGTCAGATCATTGAGCTGCACCGGGCGGGGCACAATTTAATTCCCGTCTGTCCCGAGGTGCTGGGCGGGCTGGAGACCCCCCGGCCCCCGGCGGAACTTCAGCCGGACGGGCGGGTATTGACCCGGGAGGGGGAGGACGTGACCTCTCAGTACCGGGCGGGGGCGGAGCGGGTTCTGGCCATCGCCAGGGAGCGGGACTGTGACATTGCCATCCTCAAGGCCCGTTCCCCCTCCTGCGGCAGCGGGGAGGTCTATGACGGCAGCTTCACCGGGGCCCTGACCCCGGGCTGGGGGGTGGCCGCCCGGCTGCTCTCCGACGCGGGGATCGAGGTCATAGACGAGGAGCACCTGCCCGCTTGGCTGTATCAGTGACCCCCTCCCTCCAGAACGGCAGGGAGACAAAAATCCATCGAAAACCGTCTGACGATAAAAAATTTAGCGGCTGGCCGGTCCGTATGAAAGACCTCCCCCCGGAGATACTGGAAATACAGTATCAACCGGGCGGGAGGTCTTTGTTATGCAGCACAAGGTAGAGATATGCGGCGTCAACACCGCCAAGCTGAAGGTGCTGAAGAGCGAGGAGACCCGTGCGCTCCTCCTGCGGGCCAAGGAGGGGGACCAGCGGGCCAGAGAGGAACTGATCGCGGGCAATCTGCGGCTGGTCCTCTCGGTCATCCAGCGCTTCACCAACCGGGGGGAGAATGCCGACGACCTGTTCCAGGTGGGGTGCATCGGGCTCATCAAGGCCATCGACAACTTCAATACCGATCTGGACGTGAAATTTTCCACCTACGGCGTGCCCATGATCGTGGGGGAGATTCGCCGCTACCTTCGGGACAACAGCACCATGCGGGTCTCCCGGGCCATGCGGGACACCGCCTATAAGGTGCTTCAGGCCAAGGAGGCCTATATGGCGCAGCACCAGCGGGAGCCGAGCGTGGATGAGATTGCCAAAATCCTGGAGCTCAAGCGGGAGGACGTGGTCTTCGCCCTGGACGCCATTTTGGAGCCCGTCTCCCTCTATGAGCCGGTGTACTCGGACAGCGGGGACACCATCTGCGTCATGGACCAGGTGAAGGACAACAAAAACAATGACGAGATGTGGGTGGAGCACATCGCCCTCCGGGAGGCGGTGGACCACCTCACCGAGCGGGAGAAGAAAATCCTGGCTATGCGGTTTTTCCAGGGCAAGACCCAGATGGAGGTGTCCGTTGAGATCGGGATCTCCCAGGCCCAGGTCTCCCGGCTGGAGAAAAACGCCCTGCGGCAGATTCGGAAGGAGATGTGATTGACTTGTGTCCGCCCCGGGGGGTATACTGGGATGGACAGGAGGGATCGGCTATGCAGCTGCGCCGTATTTGGAAGGGGATACTCGCTCTGCCCCTGGTGCTCCTCGCCCTGCTGGTGCTCTATGAGGCGGCGGGGATGGCGGTGAACCACTGGGCGGGCGGACGGCAGACCAGGGAGATGGTCCGGCATCTGGAGAAAACCCTCCCCCAAACGGAAATCCTGGACCGTTATACCGAGGTCGGGAATACCTCCGGGACGGGCAACCATGTGGACCTGCTGTCCGCGGTTCTCTTCCGAACGGCGGCGGACCCGGAGACGGTCCAGCAGGTCTGCCGGGCAGACGGCGATCTGGACGAGTGGTCCCTCTGGGCCGCGCCCCTGGAGGAGCTGGCGGCCCGGCGGGAGGAGCACCCCGAACAATTCCCCTTTTTAGAGGAGCTGGCGGTCCCCCGGGATACGGAGGGCTGCTGGCTCCTGTACAAAAACACCGGCGCACCCTTCCCCAATAACATCGAGGGGCATTGAGGGGGTGCTAGATCCGGAAAAGGGCGCGGGCGTTGCGGTCCATCCGGGCCTCCGCCTCCTCCGGCGTCAGGCCGAAGCGGCAGGCCAGCCAGCGGATGCTGTCCGCGACCCACAGGGGGGAGGAGGGGCCTGTTCGCGGGACGCGGAGAGGCTCCGGCCCGTCGGTCTCCAGCAGAAGGCGGTCCGGAAAGGCCAGCTCCGCCAGCCGATGGTCCCGCTCCAGGGTGGTGACCTCCGGAGTGACGGAGACATAATAGCCCGCCGACAGAATGTCCCGGACCACCGCCTCCGGGGCCTTGAGCCAGTGGAACACCGCCCGCCGGACCCCCTTGGCCCGCAGACGAGCCAGACAGGGGGCCGCCGCCCCGTGGACCGCGTGGAGGATGACGGGCAGGTCCAACCGGAGAGCCCGGTCCAGGAACAGGTCCAGTATCTCCAGGGAGGCTGGGGGGATGGGCGCGCCGGGGGAGAGGGTGTACCAGGGCAGGCCCACCTCACCCACGGCGGTGATGCGGCTGTGGTTCCGGTCGATCCAGCGGGCCATCTCCTCCGCCTGGGCCAGGGAGGGGCTGTTCTCCGGGTGGACTCCGGCGGCGGGCAGGACCCGGCCCGGCCACCGGTCCGCCAGCGCCAGGATTCGCCGGAGAGAGTCCATCCCCATCGCCGGAGCCACAACGGCGTCCAAATTTTGAGAAAACCAGCTCTCCAAATCCGGGTCGGAGAGCTGGTCCAGGTGGCAGTGGGTGTCGATCATGTCCGGTTCCGTACCGGCAGGTACTTAGCCAGGGGTTTTTCCAGCAGCAGGCAGACAAGGAAGCAGCCAATGGTGCTGGGCAGCATATAGGAGCCGTTGTAACCAATGGAGAAGAGTACAGGGCTTTCGAACATAACGCCAAACAGCTCAGTGGGGATCAGGATGCGGTAGATGGTCAGGCCGGAGATGAAGTGGATGAGGAACCGGCCGAAGCAGCCCGCCAGACAGCCGAGGGGCAGGCCGTGCCTCCGGCCGCGGAGCAGCCCCGCCATGCCCACAAACATGTAGGCCACCGAGTAGTCCAGCAGGAAGGACCAGATATTGATGGCGAAGCCCTCCGCCCAGAAAAATTTCAGGGTTCCAAAGGCGGCCCCTACCAGCAGGCCGGGTCCCAGACCCCAGCGGACGGCAAAGAGGATGATGGGGACCATGCAGAAGTTGATGGAGCCGGCCTGGAGGAACTGGATCTTGAAATAGCTGAGGATCAGGGCCAGAGCGGTCATCATCGCCCCCTCGCACAGGAGCAGGACCTGCTGTTTTGCGGCGGGCTTCGTGGCTGTGTCTGCGGTGAGTTTCATATGGACTTCCTCCTTCAAATGTTTTGGGAAGTGCCCGCGGGAACGAAAAAAATCGTATGCCCGCAAGCGTGGGCATACGATCAGAGTCTGGCAAATCGCTTAAAATCGCATTCCTACGCCGGCATTACCCGGATCAGGTTCGAGGGACCAGACGGCAATACGTCACATCTCAGCCGGCATAGCGCCAGCGCCCCTTGGATTGTGAGGACAGTATATCAGACATCAAACCCTGTGTCAACCATTTTCTTACCCCAGGGCCACATCCAGGATCATCATAATCAAAAAACCGGCCATGACCCCCAGGGTGCCGGCGTGCCCGCCCTCAGAGAGGTTGGCCTCCGGGATAAGCTCCTCCACCACCACATAGAGCATGGCCCCGGCGGCAAAGGAGAGCAGCCAGGGGAGGACCAGCTGCACCGATCCGGCCACCAGCACGGTGAGCAGGGCGAAGATGGGCTCCACCACGCCGGACAGCGCCCCGATAAGGAACGCCTTGCCCTTGCCCATCCCCTCCTGGTAGAGGGGGAGGGAGATGGCCGCGCCCTCGGGGAAGTTCTGGATGCCGATGCCAATGGCCAGCGCGGTGGAGGCGGTGAGCAGGGCGGTGTCTCCGCTCTGGGCGGCCAGGGCGAAGGAGACCCCCACCGCCATACCCTCCGGGATGTTGTGGAGGGTGACCGCCAGAACCAGCAGCGCCGTCCGGCTGGGGGAGGCTTTCCGGTGGAAGGACTCCGGCCCGAAGTGGGGGAGCAGACAGTCCATCAGCAGCAGAAAGCCGATGCCCAGCACCGAGCCTCCGGCGGCGGGGAGCCACCCCACCTGGCCCAGCGCCTGCGCCTTCTCAATGGCGGGGATGAGGAGGGACCACATGCTGGCCGCGATCATCACCCCGGCGGCAAAGCCCAGCATGATCCGGTGGAGCGACCCGGAATTTTTTTTGCGGAATAAGAAAACAACAGCGGCCCCGGCGGCGGTCATCAGCGCGGTAAAGCCTGTGCCTCCGGCGGCCCAAGTAAGTGCCTGTAACACGATGTACGAACCCCTTCTGGAAGACTCGCAGGGTATGCCCTGTACGGTTGCTTCCAGACTAGGCTATGCGCGGGCAGGGGAGGGGGTGCGGGAGGAACCGCTGCGAGGCTGTCATTTAGCTATCCCATACATCCCAATCCGTACAACGCAAGCCGCAATGAGAATATTATAGCGCCAAAAACACCTTTGCCATCCAGTAGCCTACCGCCATACAGCCAGGGAAGGTGAGCGCCCAGGCCAGGGCGACCCGTCCGGCCACCCTCCAGCGGACCTGCCCGCCGCCGGAGGAGCCAGCCCCCAGCAGAGCGCAGGTGCGGGTATGGGTGGTGGACAGGGGCAGCCCCAGCAGGGTCCCGGCCAGCAGGCAGGCGATGCTCCCCAGGTCGGCGGAGAGGCCCTCCCGGGGTCCCAGGGCCACCATCTCCCGGCCCACGGTGAAGATGATTTTTTTCCCGCCCATCAGCGTGCCCAGGGCCATGAAGCCGGCGCACAGGAGCATGAGCCACAGGGGGATGAGGAAGGTCTGCTCGTCCCCCCGTCCCCGGGCCAGAGCGGAGCCGAGAAGAAAAACCCCGATAAACTTCTGTCCATCCTGGGCCCCGTGGAGAAAACTGCTGCACGCCGCCGCGGGGATCTGGGCCATCCGGAGTGTACGGGGAGATGCCTTTACATCTAGAAGCCGCCTCTGGGCCGCTCTCCCCGCCCAGAAGCCCGCAGCGGCGGAGAGGAGCAGGCCCGCTCCCACTCTGGCCCAGCAGTCCCACCGGATGCAGGACAAACTCCCCTCCAGTGCTGTCGCCGCCCCGGAGACTCCGGCCACCAGGGCGTGGCTCTCGCTGGTGGGGATGCCAAAGAGCCAGGCCAGGCAGGCCCACAGCACGATGGAGACCATGGCGGCGCACAGAGCGGTGAGGGCCGCTTTACTCCCTCCGGAAAAGGCGGCGATGGAGTACACCGTCTCCGCCACCGAGGCGTTCACCGACGTGACGCACAGCACGCCAAGAAAATTGCACACCGCCGCCAGGAGCACGGCTCTGCGGAAGGGGAGGGCTCCCGTTACCACCGCTCCAGCGATGGCGTTGGGCGCGTCGGTCCAGCCGTTGACCAGCAGAACAGCCAGGGTGAGCAAAACTGTCCCCAGCAGCGGGGGATTGATCTGAACTTGATGCAGAAAGGCCCAGAAGGACAGCGGCATGGACAACACCTCCACACCCCAGGATATGCGTCTGGGAGGCGCTGTAGTACAGCCCAAAACTGACAGGTGAAATCACTTTACTCCCTGTACCCTCCAGGGGGAGGGGCGTGCTTCTCCAGGGGGACGGACCGTGAGAAGCTGGCGGGGGCGATGGCTCCCGAGCCGTACTTGGCGCGAATGGCGTCCATGGCGCACTCCAGCCGTTCCAGGCGCTCCCGCTTCCCGTCCGCCTCCTGGGAGAGCAGGTCCAGCTGAGCTCCCGCCTCCTCCGCGGGGATGAGGTAAATGGCCGTGACGGTGAGGGCCCGTACCGGGCTGTCCATCTTCCAAAAGCTGTCCGCCAGCTGGAAGGCGGCCTGGGTCAGCTCCCGGGCCAGGTCGGTGGGGGGCTCCAGCCTGGACTGCCGGCTCCTGTCCTGGAAGCCGGGGTCCCGGACGGAAAGTGAAATTCCTTGACACTTCATGCCGCACTTTCGCAGCCGCCTGGCCACCTGGTCCGCCAGTTGTGCGATGCCCGCCCGGATCTCCTCCCGGCCCTGGAGGTTTTGAGGGAAGGTGTACCCGCTGCCCACCGACTTGGGCGGGGTGTACTGACCTGCGGGGGCCACAGGGGAGGCGTCCTCCCCGCAGGCGTAGCTGTGGAGCTGGACGCCGTTTTTGCCCAGCAGGGTGAACAGATGTTCCTGATCGAAAGCGGCCAGGTCTCCGATGGTGTGTACCCCAAATTTTTGAAAGGTCCGCTCCGCCGCCCGGCCCACGTAGAGCAGATCGGTCACCGGGAGGGGCCAGACCAGAGCGCGGAAATTTTCCCGGGTAATGACGGTGGTGGCGTCCGGCTTTTTGTAGTCGCTGCCCAGCTTGGCGAACACCTTGTTGAAGGACACCCCCACCGAGATGGTCAGCCCAAACCGCCGTCGCACCTCGTCCCGCAGCCGGTTCGCCAGCTCCTTGGGGTCTCCGCCGAAGAGGTGGAGGGAGCCGGTCACATCCAGCCAGCTCTCATCAATGCCGAAGGGCTCCACCAGGTCGGTGTACTCCTGGTACAGGGCGTTGACCTTTTGGGAAAATTCCCGGTACAGCTTGTGGTGGGCGGGGAGGAGGACCAGGCTAGGACACTTCTTTTTTGCCTGCCAGATGGTCTCTGCCGTCCGCACCTGAAAGGCCTTGGCGGGCTCGTTTTTCGCCAAAATGATGCCATGGCGGCTGGACGGGTCGCCGCACACCGCTACAGGCAGATGACGCAGCTCCGGATGGGACAACAGTTCTACCGAAGCGTAAAAGCTGTTCAGGTCACAGTGAAAAATGACACGGTCCATAGCAGCCCCTCCCTGACAATTCCGGCTGAATGAGTTTATTATACCCAACGGGGCAGGAAAAGTCAAACTGATGTTCTAAGCGCGGTTGACAAAGGAAGGAAAAGCTGATAAACTGTGGACAGGATTCAATCAGACTGGAAGAAAGACAGGTGATGGATGTGTTTGGATGGTTTGGAAAAAAGAGGGAAGCGCCTCCTGCTCCCCCAGCTCCCCCGGCAGAGAAGCAAATATCCCTGGAGGAGCGGGTGCTTCGCTGTGTGGCGGAGCAGGTCCCCGGAGCGGTGCTGGAGGAGGAGAAGCTGTACTTTCCCAACAGCGGAGGTCTGACCATGGAGGTGTGCTTCCCCGAGCTGGACGGCCCGCAGTTCCGCATGGAGGCGACGCTGGAGCACCCGGATTTCTTCGGCCCGCTGGTGGAGTCCACCGCCTGGGTGGTGGAGGGCGACCAGGGGAAGGCCCAGTTTGCCGCCCGGCAGATGGTGGAATCGGTGCTGGACGCTCTGCTCCCCGCCCTGAGAGGGGAGGGACAACAGACCGCCCCGGTGGAGCTCTGGGGGAGGAGCCGCCGCTTCCGGGCCAGCACCTCCGGCCTGCTGCTCATCAACGACCAGGAGCCCCCCAACCGCCAGGACCTGTGGAGCGTGATGGAGCGGGCGGTGCTGGACTGCCTGGGGACTCAGAAGGTCTACTGGGTCAAGCTCTATCTGGCCCACCTCAGCGGCGGGGATACCTCCTGCGAGGTGCGGATTAACGGCTGGGTGGTCCCCGAGCTCACCAAGACCTTGGAGGAGATTGCGAAAAACTGGCCCCTGGATGGGAAGCCTATAAAGTCCGCCAAGCAGTACGTGGTCCTGGTCCAGGAGGAGGACGCCGCCTGCCCCTACACCTGGGACCAGGCCAAGGAGCTGACCCGGCAGGCAATCCGGCTGTTTGAGGGCGGAGCGAAGCACGACAGCATTCCGGATAAGCTGAAACGCCTGTCCCCGGACCCATCTCTGGCGGAGGACGTGTTTAGCTTTTTGCCGGAGCAGTTTACCCATACCATCCTGTCAGAGGTCAAGACCTTCAGTCAGTTTAGCCTCTGCGCCGGAGAAGAGGAGCCGGTGCATATCTGGTTTACCCAGTTCCGGGCCTGGGCCCCCGTGTACGCGGCGATTCAGGAGCATCTGGCCCAGGACCGCCCCACCCGAGAGCAGATGATGTCCATTGTGGAGACCAGCGCCATGAGTCATGTGTTGAGCAACGCCCTCAATGGCGGGAGCAAGCTGGAGGATTTGGTGCTGGCTCAGGTGTTTTCGGTGTCGGACCATTACCAGCTTTGGTAAAGGGCTATGGGCTGCTGCCAATACAGGGACACAACTTGCCGTGTCCCTGCAGCGCACGCCGGGAACGTGTCCGCCATCATCCACGCGGTATATAAAAGAGCACGGCCCGCTCCAGCCGGAACGGACCGTGCTGTTGATGCCTAATAAGGGGTCAATCACAAAAAATGACCCGTCTCCCGGGGAAGGGGGACGGGTCGTGGATTATTACTTGGCCAGAACCTTTTTCAGGCGGGCGAAGCGGGGGAGGGCGTGCTCAGTGGGGGCCTGGGCGTCTCCCTGGATGAGGGGGAGGGCGTAGTCGATGAAGGCCTGGGTGACACCGTTGTGCTCGGCGTTGATCCACTCCAGGGGGACCTTCTTCTCGAAGTTGGCCACCTCGGACAGGTTGAACAGCTTGGTTTTGCAGGAGTACTTGCCGCCCTCGCGGGAGCACTCAAAGCCCACCATCTTGTCGGTCTCACCGGCGACGGCGGCCTCCACAGCGGTCTTGCCGGCCAGGAAGGACTCGTCAATATCGGTGCGGGAGGCCACGTGCGCCCCGCAGCGCTGGAGGAGGGAGAGCTCAATGCCCCGGACCTTAGCGCCGGTCTTCTCCTTGACCACACTGGCCAGCAGAGCCGCCAGACCGCCCAGCTGAGCGTGTCCGAAGCCGTCGGTGGCGGAGGTCTTGGCCTCAGAGACGAAGGAGCCGTCGGCGTAGTGGATGCCCTCAGACACGGCCACAATGCAGTTGCCGTTTTTCTTGTAAATGGCGTCCACATCGGTCAGGAATTTGTCCATGTCGAAGTCCACCTCGGGCAGGTAGACCAGGTCGGGCGCGCAGCCCGCTACACCGGCCAAAGCGGCGGCGCCAGCCAGCCAGCCGGCGTGACGGCCCATGATCTCAATGATGGTCACCATACCGGTGTCATACACCCGGGCGTCCTTGTATACCTCAGCGCAGGAGGTGGCGATATACTTGGCGGCGGAGGCGAAGCCGGGGCAATGGTCGGTGCCGAACAGGTCGTTGTCAATGGTCTTGGGCACACCCATGATGCGGCACTCGTAGCCCACCTTCTGCATATACTTGGAAATTTTGTTGCAGGTGTCCATGGAGTCGTTGCCGCCGTTGTAGAAGAAGTAGCGCACATCGTATTTTTTGAAAATTTCCAAGATACGCTTGTAGTCGGTGTCGTCCTGGTCGGGGTCCGCAATCTTATAGCGGCAGGAGCCCAGCTCGGAGGAGGGGGTGTTGAGCAGCAGCTCCAGCTCCTTGGCGTCCTCCTGGCCCATGTCGTACAGCTTGTCGTTGAGCACTCCCTTGATGCCGTGAGCCGCTCCGTATACGGCGGTGATGTCGGGACAGTCCAGAGCGGTGCGGATGACTCCGTAGGCGCTGGCGTTGATGACCGAGGTGGGGCCGCCGGACTGACCGATGATCAGGGCGCCCTTCAATGTGTTGCTCATGTTGATTACCTCCAAATTCAAAATATCCTTTGTGGGATGGGTGATAACTTGGACAGGAATATTATAGCAAAAACCAGCGCCCTTGTAAACGGGAAGAATAGCCGACCTTGCCTTGATTTTTGGGGGCGGTGGTGGTAAAATCAGAGTCGTTCCAGCAAAATCATAGAAGTGGAAGGGATTTTGCCATGGGGCGGGAGGACGCTGTGCATGTACGGCAGAGATAGGAGGGATCCATTTGAAAGAATTTGACAAAGCGTATAAGCTGCTGGACCGCATGTACCGGGACGGGTATTTTCCGGATTTTTTGGTGGACAAGGTAAAGGCTTTGGTGTGGGATGTGATCGCGTTCCTGGAGACAGGGGAACAGGACACCGAAAAGATCCAGGCAAAGTTTGATGCGATGACGCTGGCCATCAATGACCTGGAGGAAGAGTTTGAGGCGCATGACAGCGAGTTGGAGACCGAGGCCCGGGAGAGCATCGGGGAGACGGTGGACTACATTCTGCAATGGTTCCACATCGACATCGGGGTGGAGACCGCCATCCGGGAGCGCGACTGGTAAATATTGCAGCACAAAGCGCAGGAGGAATTCAGCAATGGAACTGAGAAGCTTTTTCCTCGAAGGTTGGAGCGGCCCTGCAACGCGGCAATCCTGGTCTACGACTACCAGTATGAGGAGGAGTCCCCCAACCCCGGCGCGCCGGTAAAGTTCCTGGCGCGGTCCCCTATGACGGGGACTGATTCACAAAACCCACAAAACAACGGCCTGTCCATGGGGAGATTTTTCCCGGTTGGAGGTTGCAATCTGGGGAAAATGTGGTAAAATAAAGAAGACCAAATTATAAGGAGGTTATTTCCATGCCCCTTGTTACTTCTACCGAAATGTTCAAGAAGGCCTATCACGGCGGTTACGCCATCGGAGCCTTCAACGTCAACAACATGGAGATCATCCAGGGCATCACCGAGGCCTGCCGTGAGGAGAAGGCCCCTGTGATCCTCCAGGTCTCCAAGGGCGCCCGGGCCTATGCCAACCGCACCTACCTGGTCAAGCTGGTGGAGGCCGCTGTCATTGAGTGCCCCGAGATCCCCATCGTGCTCCACCTGGACCACGGCGACAGCTTTGAGACCTGCAAGTCCTGCATTGATGACGGCTTTACCTCCGTCATGATCGACCTGTCCTCCAAGCCCTTCGCCGAGAACATCGAGGGGACCAAGAAGGTTGTGGAGTACGCCCATGACCACGGCGTCGTTGTCGAGGCGGAGCTGGGCGCGCTGGCCGGTGTGGAGGACGATGTCAATGTCTCCGCGGAGGCCTCCCACTACACCCGCCCCGAGGAGGTGGAGGAGTTCGTCTCCAAGACCGGCTGCGACTCCCTGGCCATCGCCATCGGAACCAGCCACGGCGCCTACAAGTTCACCGCCGCCCAGTGTACCCGCAACGAGAAGGGGGAGCTCGTTCCGCCCCCCCTGCGCTTCGACATCCTGGACGAGGTCGTCAAGCGCCTGCCCGGTTTCCCCATTGTGCTCCACGGCTCCTCCAGCGTGCCCCAGGAGTATGTGAAGATGATCAACGGGAACGGCGGCAAGATGCCCGATGCCGTGGGGATTCCCGAGTCCCAGCTGCGCAAGGCTGCCGAGAGTGCGGTGTGTAAGATCAACATCGACTCCGACCTGCGGCTGGCCCTGACCGGCACAGTGCGTCAGTACTTCAGCGAGCACCCTGACCACTTTGACCCCCGCCAGTACCTCAAGCCCGCCCGCGCCAACATCAAGGAGCTGGTCCGCCACAAGCTGGTGGATGTCCTGGGCTGCAACGGCAAGGCTTAATCCGTTCCCCGAGGCAGGATATAGTTCAGAAGCAGCAGCGCAAGCTGCTGCTTCTTTCATGGAAGGGAGTAACCGCAGTGCGCGCGAATAAACGGTATCCAGTCCTGTTTTTGTGTCTGTTTTTGGTGTTGGGACTGCTCTTTGTCCCGGAATGTGATGACTGCTACTTTGTATATTGGCGGTTTGACTCCCTGGGCGATCTTCTGCTCACCAGACCCATCACCGAGGGGCTCCCGGTGGTGGGGGTCCCGGCGAACGGCCGCTACCTGGGCAATCTGCTGGGCGTGCTCCAGGGCAAGCTGTATTTTACATCATTTGGCTTCCTGCGGGGGCTGCTGTTGGGCGGCGGGCTGGCGGGGCTGACCATTCTGCTGGGCAGGCGGTTCTCCAACGGGGCGAACGGGAGCGGCGGGCTGGCCCTCGCGTTCTCTCTGGTCCTGCTGGCCCCCCGGGGGATTTGGCAGCAGGTGTACGCCTGGGGGGCCGGTTTTGTCAATTATCTTCTGCCCATGGTGGGGATTTTGATGCTGCTGGAGCTGCTCCGGGACGAGCGGCCCAATCCTGCCGCCTGCTTTTTGATGACCCTCTGCTGCTGTCTGTTTTTGGAGCCTGTCACCATTCTTCTGTGTCTCGGGGGAGCCGCTTTCGCGGTACAGGCATCCAAGGAGGACCAGGGCCGGAAGACGGCGGCCTGGACAGTGGCCTTGGGCGCGGTCTTGGGAACGGCCCTCATGTTCTCCCATCCCGGCTACTCCCAAGTGGGAAGTGACTCACGGGCGGTTGGGCTGGAGCTGGTGGAGCGGAATCTGACCGTGATCCTGACGGACGCCCTGATCCGCCCGGCGGCGCTTGCCCTTCTGCTCAGTGTTCTGCTGCTCTTTCTTCTGCGGCAGCAGGGGAGGCGCTGGAAGCCCTGGGCCGCGGTGCTGGTCCCCATCCATCTGCTCTGCATTGCGGATACGCTCTGGGACTGCTTCCAGGACTACAGCGCATACTCCGGCAGGCATCGGATACTGGCCTGCGCCCTGGCACTGGTCTGGCTCGTCCTGCTGGCCCAATGGAGGGGAGGGAGGGCCCGCCGGCAGGTCCTGGCCGGGGTGCTGGCCTTGTGCGGGCTGAATGGTCCGCTGCTGGTGGTGTCGCCGGTGGAGTCCCGCAATTTATTTCCCAGCTATGTGATCTTGACCTTGATTGCGGCTGTGCTGTGGCAGGAGGCCCGAAGACAGGGGTTTCCTGCGCTGCGCCACATCTGGATGCCGGGGCTTTTGGTCTGTGTTCTGATGATTGGTGTCTATGGGGCGAACTTTCGGGTCTACCACCAGCGGCTCGTATATGCCCAGGTCCAGGCGGCGCAGGGGGCAGAGGAGGTTACCCTCCCGCTCGTGCCCTTTCGCGGCTGGACAGCGAACGAACAGGTGAGCAAAGGGGATATCTGCTATCTGGTCTATCGTGAGGAGCCGTGGGATGTATCCTTCCGTTTTGTCCCTTACCAGGAGTTTCCATCCTAAATTTCCCCAATCCTTTCGAGGGTACATTCCATTCCTCAAAGTACGGGAATACCATGGAATCCCTGTCTTTGTGGATGCGTTAAAGATAAACAAAAACTTGATTTTGTTGACCAGACGGCATGGAGGTTCGCAAAGAGCGGAAATCAGCCCCATGTTAACGTTGGTTGACAGATTTCCAGGGGTGTTTGGTTGACGGAGCGGTGAAGATTTGTTATGGTAGGGAGCAGAGAAGGAGGTCTATTCCATGAACTTTTCAGAACATCTGATTACCCTGCGCAAGCAGCGGGGCTGGTCTCAGGAGGAACTTGGAAATCAAATCAATGTGACCCGGCAGACGGTTTCCAAATGGGAGCTGGGACAGAGTACCCCAGAACTGGAGAAGCTGATAGAGTTGGCAAAGCTTTTTGGTATGTCTATCGACCGGCTGGTGGGACTGGAGGGGGAGGAGGATACCGGCGAGACGCTCCAGAACGGCAGAAGGGCCCCAGGAGTACGGTCGTTGGGCGTATACTATGAATACGTCAGTCCTGTAAAGGTGTTTGGCCTGCCGCTTATTCACGTCCGTCTGGGCTTTGGACCCAAGCTGGCAAAGGGGATCATCGCCGTTGGAAACTGTGCGGTGGGGGTGGTGGCCATTGGCGGCTGCTCTCTGGGCCTGGTCTCCCTGGGGGGTGTCAGCGCAGGTCTGCTGTTCGCCTTTGGAGGCCTCAGTCTGGGGCTGATTGCCTTGGGCGGAGTGGCGATTGGCGGCTTTGCCCTGGGCGGCTGCGCGGTGGGACAGTGGCTGGCCATAGGGGGAGGGGCTTTGTCCAACTACCTGGCCATCGGCGGGGGCGCGGTCTCCAGGGGGCTGGCCATTGGCAGCTCCGCATATGGGCACATTGCAGTGGGAAAAGAGACTGCGAAGGGGGCGTTCTCCTATTTGCAGCAGTATGGATATCACACGGAGGATGTCTGGTATACGGTGAAGCAGGAGTTCCCTCACATGTGGGGGTGGGTCCGGAATATCATCCAGATGGTTCTTGATTGACAAGCACTTTCCCTTAACACTCTGCATAGGATAGGGACAGGAGAGGAGTGCTGACCTATGCCTGTGCGCCTGGCCCCCTATGACCGGAAAGCCGCAGTCCTTTACGCCCACCGCTGGGCCTACGGACGGAATCCACAGTACTACGACTTTGAGGATCTGGGGGGAGATTGTACGAATTTTGCCTCCCAGTGCCTCTATGCAGGTACTGGAGTCATGAACTACACCCCCACCTTTGGCTGGTACTACAACAGCCTCTCCAGCCGCGCGCCTGCCTGGAGCGGAGTGCCCTATTTCTACAATTTCCTTACCCAACGGGAGGGGGGACCGGGGCCAGTGGGGGATAGCTGCTCCCTGAGACAGCTCCGGCCCGGGGATTTTGTGCAGCTGTGCCTGGCCGGGGAGGTGTACAGCCATAACCCAGTGGTGGTGGCGGTGAGCGATCCGCCAGACCCCGCCGGAATCCTGGTGGCCGCCCACAGCCAGGATACGGACTACCGGCCCCTGAATACCTACCCCGCAAAAAAGGTGCGGTTTATCCATATTTTGGGGGTACGAATGCCCTGACCCGTTTCTGGAAGCGCCGGATGGTTTGCCGTCCGGCGTTTTTTATTCCTCCGCCAGCATGTCGATCAGGCGGCGCATAGCCATGCTCACATAGCGGCCCTTGCGGTAGCAGATGAAGGCCTCCCGGCTGGCCTGAGCGCCGTGGAGCCGGTAGAAATACAGTCCGCTGTCCCGGTGGGAGGACTCTACCAGGACGCTGCTGATGATGGTGGCTCCCAGACCCAGGCGGGCAAAGTTGTAGGCGATGGAGGACTTGTCCACCTCCAACATGATGTTGGGCTCCACCTGGTGGTCCTGGAACAGGATGTCGGAGCACAGCCGCAGATAGTTCCCACGGTGGAGGAGAATCAGGGGCACTCTGTCCAGAAGCTGAGGGAAAATCCTCCGCTGAAGCGGAACAGAGGACACCTGCCCGTCCAGCTCCTCCGGGGTCAGCCGCTTGTCCTCCAGGCCAAGGTTGAAGGGGAAGCTCTGGGGGACCGCCAGCACCAGCTCCTCCCGATAGCAGACGATTCGGTGGTACTCCTCGGCGCTCATGGGGCGGTTGGTCACCATCAGGTCCAGCTCCCCGCTGTCCAGCATCTGCTTGCAGGTCAGGGTGTCCTTCTCCACAATGCGCAGGTCCACCTTGGGATAGGCCTGCTTGAATTGGACCAGCTTCTGCGGCACAGTATAGGAGATGTTCAGATTGCTCCCCCCAACGGCCACACTGCCGCGCTCCAAATTGTGGAGCTCATAGACCAGATGGTGGAGGTGCTCCTCAATTTCAAAGATCTGCTCAATTCCCTGAACAAACTCCGTTCCAAAGGGGGTCAGAGAGACCGGACGGGTTTTGCGGTCAAAGATAGGCGCACCTACCTGCGCTTCAATCTTCCGAACCATCGCGCTGAGTGAGGGCTGGGAGATATGGAGCCGCTCCGCCGCCCTGCTGAAGCTGCGCTCCTTGTAAATACAGTAGATGTATTCCATATTGTGAAACATAAGAATCCTCCTGCATTATAGTTTTTTATCTATATCTGTATATTATTATTTATATTTGCTATTTTGTCAAGCCTGTGCCATAATTTTTTTGTCAATTATGGATAGTGATTGACGAATTTTATGACAGGAGGATGAGGACAGACGCTATGATCGATTTAAGAAGCGATACCTTGACGATGCCGGACCGGCCCATGCTGGAGTCCATTCTCTCTGCGCCCCTGGGAGATGATGGCAGGACCGATGTCCAGGGCAGGGGGGAGGACGCGACCGTCAACCGCCTGGAGGATACGGCGGCGGAGCTGACCGGCAAGGAGGCCGGAATCCTGATGCCCACCGGGACCTTTGGAAACACCGCCGCCATTATGACGTACTGCCGTCCGGGAGACGCGGTGCTGGTGGACGAGGAGCAGCACATCCTGCTCACC
Source organism: Lawsonibacter sp. (assembly GCA_022801435.1). Taxonomy (GTDB): domain Bacteria; phylum Bacillota; class Clostridia; order Oscillospirales; family Oscillospiraceae; genus Lawsonibacter. The sequence goes on along the minus strand of JAAWSG010000008.1, from coordinate 7,071 downwards.
GAGAAGTTTGTCTTTGAGCCCGCCCTGGGCCGGCTGACCCCGGTACGCTACCATCTGGACAGCCGCCGTATGCCCGACCCGGAGGAGATCGACCGCCTGCTGGAGCAGAGCGGGGCGAAGCTGGTCTGTCTGGAGAACTCCCACAACTTTTCCGGCGGCTACTGCATCGATCTGCCCACCATGGCAGAGATTCGCCGGGTGGCGGACCGCCGGGGCGCGTCCATCCACCTGGACGGCGCCCGGCTCTTCCATGCGGCGGCGCACCTGAATACCACAGCGGACCAGATCTGCCAGTACGCCGATTCGGTCATGTTCTGTGTCTCCAAGGGGCTTGGGGCTCCAGTGGGCTCTCTGTTGTGCGGAACAAAGGAGTTCTGCGCCCGGGCCCGGACGACCCGGAAGCTGCTGGGCGGCGTGATGCGCCAGGCGGGTGTAATTGCGGCTCCGGCGCTCTATGCCCTGGAGCACAATATCCAGCGCCTGCAAGAGGACATCGACAATACCAGGCTGATTCACGAGCGGCTTCAAGGGAGGCTGGAAAAGCTGCATATGCAGGAGGAGGTGCAGACCAATATTCTGATGCTGGACCTCTCGGATGCCGGAATCAAGGCGGACGGGTTCTGCGCCCGCGCAAAGGAGAAGGGTCTGCACATCCGTCCCATCCGGAACGACATCCGGGTCCGGCTGGTGCTCTACAAGGGGATTACACGTCAGGACGCTGAGGCTGCGGCGGATATCCTGCTGGAGCTGGACAGGTCACTGCGCGGATAACAGGAGGAGGAAACATATGAAAATTGCAGGAAGGAAAATCGGCCTGAGTACACAGGTGTTCTCTGCCATGCTCCTGGGTGCGGTGTTTGGACTGCTTCTGGGCGACATCATGGTTAAGCTGGAGTTCATTGGGACCATATGGCTCAACTGCGTCAAAATGATTGTCATCCCCATGGTGCTGATGACCATTATCACCGGCATCACCTCGCAGAAGGACCTGAAATCCCTGGGACGCATCGCCATCCGCATCATGGCATTCTACATTCTGACCACCCTGATTGCCACTGTGGTGGGGCTGGTAGTGGCCGGTACGATTCAGCCAGGTAAAATTGCCAACTTCACCGGCATGGAGGGCAAGGAGGTCACAGGCTCCACTGACATCACGGTGGCGGCGTTCTTCACCAATATGTTCTCCTCCAACATATTTGCTACCTTTGTGGATGGCAACATTCTTCAGACCGTGGTCATCTCTATTCTGGTGGGAATCGCAATCATGCTGGTAAAAGACGGGGAGCAGCGGGCCAAACTGACCTCGGGCTGTGATATGCTGTGCAGTCTGGTTTTCTCACTGATCGGGATGATTATGCGGGTGTCGCCCATCGGCATCTTCTTCCTCATGGGGGCCTCCTTCGGGAAGTATGGGGCGGGCATCTTCACCTCTATGGCAACCCTGCTGGGGACGTACTACCTGGCCTGCCTGGTCCACATCCTGCTGGTCTATGGCATGATTCTCTGGATCGGTACGGGGATCAATCCCCTCCGTTTCCTGAAAGAGAGCGCGGAGCTGTGGGTCTATACCTTGTCCACCTGCAGCAGTGTGGCCTCTATCCCGGTCAATATCCAGGTGGCTCGGGAGAAGTTCCAGGTCCCAGACCGCATCTCCAGCTTCACAGTTCCTCTGGGCTCCCAGATGAACTATGACGGCAGTGTCATTCTGTACGGCTGCGTCATCATGTTCATCAGCCAGGTGTGCGGCCAGCCAGTGAGTATCGGCATGATGCTGCGGGTCATTTTGCTCTCCGCTATCCTGTCCACCGGCGGCGGCGGTATCCCTGGCAGCGGCATTGTCAAGCTGCTGGTCATGGTGGAGGCCTTTGGACTGCCTACGGAGATTGTCGGTATTATCGCCGCCTTCTACCGGCTGTTCGATATGGGAACCACCACCAACAACTGCCTGGGAGACCTGGTGGGCACTATTCTGGTTTCCCGTTTGGAGGACAAGCGGGAAAAGAAAGTGTCCCAGCAGCGCAGCTGAGACGGTCCCCGCTCCAAAGCTGAGAAGAACCGCCCCTTTGGCGGTTCTTCTCGATTTTTTTGGGCATTGCGCGGCGTTCCTGGGGGGAGCGGGAAAAAGAGTGGGAAGATACAAGATAACGCTGGAAATTTTCTCGACTTCATGATACAATATCTCCAACACAATTTGGCCTTTGTCCAGCCAGGGGAAAGGCGGCTTGGAAAGAGACGTGAGGACACAGAATGGGGAGCAACGGAGAACGCAGCGCGCTGCGGCTGGAGCTGAACGAACAGACATTTCCCATTATAGAGCAGATTACAGAGGGGATGCCTGGGGGATTTTTTATCTACTACGCGGATGGGGACGGCAAGCTGATTTACACCAACACGGCCCTGATTAAAATGTACGGATGCCGGGACCGGGCGGAATTACAGGCTCACACCGGGTACACGTTCCGGGGGCTGGTCCACCCTGACGACTGGGAGCGGGTGAACGCCAGTATCCAGCGCCAGGTGCAGGACCACGACGGCTTTGACTATGTAGAGTACCAGATCATCCGCCGGGACGGCGCAGTCCGCTGGATCAAGGACTACGGACGGTTCATCCAGACAAAGACCTATGGCGGCGTGTTCTATGTATTTGTGGAGGACGCGACTGAGCGGCACCGGAGGGAGCAGATCGCGCGGGAGCAGGCGCTGACCCTGGAGAAGCTGAAGCAGGTGCAGCAGTCCAACCAGGCCAAGACGGTTTTTCTCAACAACATGTCCCACGATATCCGCACACCTATGAACGCCATTATCGGCTTTGCCACCCTCGCCTGTGGGCATATGGAAAATATTGAGCTGGTGAAGGACTACCTGACAAAAATTTTGACCTCAGGCAACCATCTGCTCTCGCTGATCAACAATGTGCTGGAGATGAGCCGGATTGAGAGCGGGAAGGTCAATGCTTCTCAGGATGACTTCTCCCTGCTGGATATGATGGAGGAGCTTCAGACCATGGTGTGGACTGAGGTGCAGAGCAAGCAGCTGGAGTTTGAACTGGATACCTCCGAAGTTTCTGACGGGCGGGTGGTCTGCGACAAGCTGCACCTCACCCAGATGCTGCAAAATGTGATTGGAAACGCCATCAAGTTCACGCCGCAAGGGGGACGTGTCACCGTCCGGCTGTCGGAGAAGCAGAACCTGCCCGGGGACTTCGCCTCCTACCAGTTTCGGGTTCGGGATACCGGAATCGGCATGAGCCAGGAGTTTGTTCAGCGGATCTTTGAGCCCTTCGAGCGGGAGCATACCTCTACGGTCAGCGGCATCCGGGGCAGCGGACTGGGAATGGCGATCACCAAAAAGATGGTGGATATGATGGACGGCGTAATCACTGTGGAGAGTGAGGTCGGTAAGGGGACGGAGTTTACCATTTCGCTGCCCCTTCGCCTGGCCAAGAGGCAGAACGTGGCAGAGGAGCAGCCGGAGTACATCCAGCCGCTGGAACAGATGAAGCCGTTCTTCCAGGGGAAACGCATCCTTTTGACAGAGGACAACGATCTGAACCGGGAAATCGCAATGGCAATCCTCACAGAGGCAGGATTCTTGGTGGATACCGCGGTGGATGGCTCCATTGCGGTGGAGAAGGTCAAAACCTCTCCGCCCGGGACCTATGATTTGATTCTGATGGATATTCAGATGCCGGTGATGGACGGTTACGAGGCGGCCCGCCGCATTAAGGCTCTGGAGAACCCCTCCTTGGCCGCTGTGCCCATTGTGGCTATGACCGCCAACGCCTTTGAGGAGGATAAAAAACTGGCGTTTGCCGCGGGAATGGTCGGACATCTGGCAAAGCCGGTAGAGATACCAAGGCTGTTCAGTACCTTGAAAAGTCTGTTTTTGTAGAGAATTCAATTACCGGGGGCGGTCCTTCCTAGGAGGGACCGCCCCTTTTTGTTCAGTTCTGCACACCGGTCCTGGGCTGGATTTTTTTATCAAACGCAGGGTTGGTGAGATAGATGTTTTTGCTGTCCATTTTTTCTTTGCACAGACGGATACATTCGCCAGTACCAACAGGGTAGAATGGAAGAGCGGAGCTGCTGACAGTTGTAAATAAATGCTTTACATTTGCTTCCATAAATGGTAAAATAACACAGAAACAGGGGGAGAGGAGTGGAATAAAATGGTATATCTTGCCCATATTTCCCAGGACAGCCGCAGGCAGACTGTGTTGAAGCATCTGAACGGAACAGCGGAGCTGTGTGCCGGATTTGCCGCCGCCTTTGGAGCGGAGGATCAGGGACGGCTCGCCGGGCTGGCCCATGACCTGGGAAAGTATTCCGACGCGTTCCAGCGGCGGCTGCAGGGGAGTACAGCACGAGTCGATCACGCGACCGCCGGCGCGGCGGAGTGCTGCAAGCTGGGGCAGGCCCACGCGGCCTTCGCCGTTGCGGGACATCACGGTGGCCTGCCCGATGGAGGGGGACAGGGGGACCATTACGAGGACAAAACATTCTGCGGCCGGATGAAGAAAGCCGCTCTGGGAAAGCTGGAGCCTTATGAGGCTTGGCAGCAGGAAATCCAGCTGCCTCCCACTCCGCCGCCGGAGTTTTCCGATGGGCTGGAGGAGATGTTTTTCACCCGAATGCTCTACTCCTGCCTGGCAGACGCGGATTTTCTGGACACGGAGACCTTTATGGCGGGGAAGAAGCGGGAGCGGGGCGGAGGGGACCCAATCGAGGTACTGGAGGGCAGGCTCCAATCCTATGTCTCCGGCTGGTTCCCGCCCCAGAACGAGCTGAACCAGGAACGGTGTGCTATGCTGAAGCGCTGCATGGAGCAGGGGGAACGCCAATCGCCGGGCTTGTTCACCCTCACCATCCCCACCGGGGGAGGCAAGACGGTGACATCTCTGGCCTTCGCTCTGCGCCACGCCCGAGCCCATGGCCTGCGCCGGATCATCTATGTGATTCCCTATACCTCTATCATCGATCAGAATGCCAAAATCTTCCGGGATATTCTGGGAGAGAACAATGTGCTGGAGCATCATTCCGGTGTGTTGTACGACATTGAGGACGAGGCCAGACCGGAGAATGCCAGGCTGGCCCGCGCCACGGAGAATTGGGACATGCCGGTGGTGGTAACCACAGCGGTGCAGTTTTTTGAGTCCCTCTTTGCGAACCGTTCTTCCCGATGCCGCAAGCTGCACAATCTGGCCCAAAGCGTCATAATTTTTGACGAGGCGCAGATGCTGCCCGTACCCTATCTCCGCCCCTGCGTCTTTGCCATTGCGCAGCTGGTGAAGCGGTACAATGTCTCCGCCGTGCTCTGTACCGCCACACAGCCCGCGCTGGACGGTGTATTCCGGGAATTTCTGCCGGACAAGCCCGCTGTGGAGCTGTGCCCGTCGGAGGGACTTGACATTTTTCGGCGGGTCACCTTCCGGCAGGAGGGAAAGCTGTCCTGGGAAACGGTGGCGGAACGAATCCGCGGGCAACAACAGGTTTTGTGCATTGTCAACAGCCGGAAGAGCGCACAGACAATCTATGACCTGCTGGATAAAGAGGGGGCCTTCCATCTGTCCACCCTGATGTACCCCGCCCACCGGAAGGCGGTGCTGAACGAAATCCGAGCCCGGCTGAGGGACGGTCTGCCCTGCCGGGTGGTATCCACCTCGCTGATTGAGGCGGGGGTCGATGTGGATTTCCCGGCAGTATTGCGGGAGGAGGCGGGGCTGGACTCCATCCTCCAGGCGGCGGGCCGGTGCAATCGGGAGGGAAAACGCCCGGTTGAGGAGAGTACCGTCACCATCTTCCAGAGCGAGACCCCGCCGCCAACCCTGTTTGAAATCCCTGTCGCCGCAGGGCGTCGGGCACTGAGCTGCTGTGACCGCCCGGACAGCCCGGAGGCCATCCGGTATTATTTTCAGGAGCTGCTGGAGCTGAGAGGTCCGGAAGCTTTGGACCAAAAGAACATCCTCACGGCCATGGAGCGGGAATTCATGCCCTTCCGAAAGATTGCGGAGCGGTTTCACCTGATTGACAGCGAAACCCAAACCGTGTATATCCCCCTGGAAGAAGGGGAGGAGCTGATTCAGCGGCTCCGTTCCGGAGAGCGCAGCAGGGGGCTGTTCCGGGCACTGGGTCAGTACGGCGTATCCGTCTACCCTCAGCACTTCGCAGCCTTGGACCTGGCGGGAGACCTGGAGGTGTTGGAGGATGGAAGCGCAATCTTGACCAACCTGGCACTGTATGATCATGAAAAAGGCTTGTCACTGATGGCAGACAAAGGGAAATTCCTTGCGATTTAGTTTGTGTTTTCAGAACAGTCCTGTTTATAGGACAGGACATGTTGTATAATGACGAAAACAGAAGGGAGTGAATGCCATGTCGATTTCATTGGAGGTGTGGGGAGATTATGCCTGTTTCACCCGTCCAGAGCTCAAGACGGAACGGGTCAGCTATGACATCATGACTCCCTCCGCCGCCCGGGGATTGCTGGAGAGCGTCTACTGGCATCCAGGAATGCGCTGGGTCATTGACCGCATCCATGTCTGCGCCCCCATCCGCTTCACCAATCTGCGGCGCAACGAGGTAAGGTCCACCATCAGCGCCCGGTCGGCCCGGACCGTGATGGAGCGGGGAAGGGGAGAGCTGTATCTCGTCACCTCTCAGGACATCCAGCAGCGGGCCGCCATGCTGCTGCGGGATGTGCGCTACGTCATCGACGCCCATTTCGACATCACGGATCAGGCGTCAGCCAGCGACAACGCCGGAAAATTCCAGGACATCATCAAGCGCCGGATCAAGCGGGGGCAGTTCTACAGCCAGCCCTATTTTGGATGCCGGGAATTCCCCGCGCAGTTCAAAACCTGTGAAGCGCCGCCGCCCTGTCCGGAGGAGCTTACGGGGGTGCGGGAGCTGGGGTATATGCTCTGGGACCTGGACTACTCCGACCCGGAGAATATCACCCCGCTCTTCTTCAGGGCGGCGCTCCGGGACGGTGTGCTGGAGGTCCCCACCCGGGACAGCGGGGAGGTGCTCGGATGATTTTACAGGCGCTTGTGGAGCACTATGAGGACCTGGC
>JAAWSG010000071.1 GCA_022801435.1 Lawsonibacter sp. | reverse complement strand
GCCGTCGCCGCCGAAGATCCACACGGACTTCTTGGCCAGGTAGTCCTTCTCGTCCAGAATCTCCTTGACCAGCTTGCAGGCGTCGCAGTCGCAGTACTTCGCGCCCGACTCCTTCAGCTCCTTGGCGTGGGCCTGGAACTGGGGCAGCTGGTCGCCGAAGACCTCCGCGGCCTTGGGGCTGGCGGTGAAGGCCACAATGTCGTCCACCGTCATGATGCTCTCCTCCAGCAGCTTGACATACTCCTTGGCGGCCGCCTGGTTGGCCTGGCCGTCCTCCATGGTGTCCAGCCACTTCTGAGCGGCGTCCTTCAGGGGCTGATAGGTGTGGGGCACAGCGATGAGGGCCTCAGTCTTGCTGGCCAGACGGGCGCGGATGGCCTTCTGGCCCAGGTACATGCCCAGGCCGTGCTCGGCGTTGTCCTCAAAGAGGGAGTTGGCCCAGGCGGGACCCTTGCCCTCCGCGGTGGTGGCGTAGGGAGAGGTGGCCGCGGGACCGCCCCAGATGGAGGAGCAGCCGGTGGCGTTGGAGATATACATCCGGTCGCCGAAGAGCTGAGTGATGAGCCGGGCGTAGGCGGTCTCGGCACAGCCCGCGCAGGAGCCGGAGAACTCCAGCAGGGGCTTCTTGAACTGGGAGCCCTTGACAGACAGGTCGGTCATGTCCTCCTTGACGGAGACGTTGGCGACCATGTAGTCGAACACCTCCTGCTGGGGGGCCTCCTGCTCCTGGCCCACCATAGCCAGAGCGCCCACCGGGCAGGTCTTCACGCACACGGAGCAGCCCATACAGTCCAGGGGGCTGACAGCGATGGTGAACTTGTACTGGCCCTTGCCCTTGCCCGCCTTCACGTCCACGATCTTGGCGGCGGCGGGGGCGTTGGCGGCCTCCTCCCCGGTCAGGGCGAAGGGACGGATGGTAGCGTGGGGGCAGACATAGGAGCACTGGTTGCACTGGATACACTTGCCGGAGTCCCAGGTGGGAACCGAGACTGCCACGCCCCGCTTCTCATAGGCGGCGGCGCCCAGCTCGAAGGTGCCGTCGGCGTAGGGGGCAAAGGCGGAGACGGGCAGGCTGTCGCCGTCCATGCGGCCCACCGGCTCCAGCACGTTGTTCACCAGCTCCACCAGCTTGACGGGGCCGGTGTGCTTGTTCTCCTTGGGGGCGTCCTGAGCGTCCTTCCAGCTGGCGGGGACCTCAAACTTCTGGAAAGCGGTGGCTCCGGCGTCAATGGCCTTGTGGTTCATGTCCACCACGTCCTGGCCCTTCTTCAGGTAGGAGTGGGTGGCGGCATCCTTCATATACTGGATGGCCTCCGCCTCGGGCATGACCTTGGCCAGCTTGAAGAAGGCGGACTGGAGGATGGTGTTGGTGCGCTTGCCCATACCGATCTCCCGGGCCAGGTCGATGGCGTTGATGAGGTAGACCTGGATGTTGTTCTCAGCGATATACCGCTTGGCCACGGCGGGCATATGCTTATCCAGCTCCTCGGGGGTCCACTGGCAGTTGATGAGGAAGGTCCCGCCGGGCTTCACGTCCCGGACCATGGGGAAGCCCTTGACAATATAGGCAGGCACGTGGCAGGCCACAAAGTCCGCCTTGTTGATATAGTAGGGGGCGCGGATGGGCTTATCGCCGAAGCGCAGGTGGCTCACCGTCACGCCGCCGGTCTTCTTGGAGTCGTACTGGAAGTAGGCCTGGACGTACTTGTCGGTGTGGTCGCCGATAATCTTGATGGAGTTCTTGTTGGCGCCCACCGTGCCGTCGCCGCCCAGACCCCAGAACTTGACCTCGATGGTCCCCTCAGCGGCGGTGTTGGGGGCGTCCTTCTCAGCCAGAGAGGTGTTGGTGACGTCGTCCACGATGCCCATGGTGAAGTGGTTCTTGGGCTGCGCCTGGGCCAGGTTCTCGTACACGGCGAAGACCGAGCGGGGCGGGGTGTCCTTGGAGCCCAGTCCGTAGCGGCCGCAGACGACCGTCTTGTCGGTGATGCCGGCTCCGGCCAGGGCGGTGACCACGTCCATATACAGGGGGTCGCCCAGGGCGCCGGGCTCCTTGGTGCGGTCCAGGACGGCGATCTTCTTGGCGGTGGCGGGGATGGCGGCCAGCAGCTTGTCGGCCCGGAAGGGGCGGTACAAACGGACCTTGATGAGGCCCACCTTCTCCCCGTGGGCGTTGAGGTAGTCGATGACCTCCTCGGCCACGTCGCAGATGGAGCCCATGGCGATGATGACCCGGTCGGCGTCGGGGGCCCCGTAGTAGTTGAACAGCTGGTAGTTGGTCCCCAGCTTTTCGTTGATCTTGCCCATATACTCCTCGACGATCTCGGGGAGGGCGTCATAGTACTGGTTGCAGGCCTCGCGGTGCTGGAAGAAGATGTCGCCGTTCTCGTGGGAGCCGCGCATGGTGGGGTGCTCGGGGTTGAGGGCCCGGGCGCGGAAGGCGGCCACGGCGTCCATATCCACCATCTCACCCAGATCCTTATAGTCCCAGATGGCGACCTTCTGAATCTCGTGGGAGGTGCGGAAGCCGTCGAAGAAGTTGATGAAGGGGACGCGGCCCTTGATGGCGGCCAGGTGGGCCACGGGGGCCAGGTCCATGACCTCCTGCACGTTGCCCTCGGCCAGCATGGCAAAGCCGGTCTGGCGGCAGGCCATGACGTCGGAGTGGTCGCCGAAGATATTCAGGGACTGGGCGGCCACTGTCCGGGCGGAGACGTGGAAGACGCCGGGCAGCAGCTCGCCGGCGATCTTGTACATATTGGGGATCATCAGCAGCAGGCCCTGGGAGGCGGTGTAGGTGGTGGTCAGCGCGCCCGCGTTCAGCGAGCCGTGGACCGTGCCCGCGGCGCCCGCCTCAGACTGCATCTCAATGACCTTTACGGTGTTGCCGAAGATGTTCTTCTGGCCCTGGGCCGCCCACTGGTCCACATAGTCGGCCATGGGGCTGGACGGTGTAATGGGGTAGATGCCCGCTACCTCGGTAAAGGCGTAGCTGACATAGGCCGCCGCGTTGTTGCCGTCCATGGTTTTGAATTTTCTTGCCATAGAGTTCCCTACTTTCTTCCTTTTTTTGGCTGGACGCGAGAAGATACCGCGCCAAATTTCAAGCCCTTCTGCTCTATTTTACAGCCTTGTCCCAATCTGACCATGGTGAAAATGGTTATATCTGCTATAGTCGCCCGATTATACCAGGACATGACCGCACCGCGCCCCGGCAGACAGGGCGCGGACTTGGAAAACCATACAGATGTAGTGTACCACCTTTTTTCCCGTTTGTAAACTTTTTCACGGGATTTTTTCAGAGAATTTTCAAGATTTCCCCTCTGTTCCAGGGCCTGCGGCGGGAGGAAAAACACAAGCTTGAAACTCCGCCGCCCCTGTGCTATAATAGAGGCGTTCATTCCCCTGCGCCCCGGCTTCCGCAGGGTAAAAAATCAATATGCCGCATCGTGTCACCCCGTTCCGTCCGGGCGGAGTGATTAGGAAACTCAGTGCAGCGGTCCCGGCCGCGAGTCTGAGGCATTGCCCGTTGCTGTAGGCGTAGGAGCGTGCTGTCCGTGGAGGAATCCGGTCATTGGGAAACATTCCTGAGAAGGCTGGGCAGCAGGCGCAGGAGCTGACCCGCTCCCCAATACGCGAGCCAGAATACCGACGATGTTCGAGTCTGTGGAGCTCCCCCCGGGGAGAGGGACAGGATGGGGCACGAGAAAACGGTCGTATCAGAATTTCTGATGCGGCTTTTTTGTTTGCCGGGGCACAGTGAGGAACTTTTGTATGCTAGGAGGAATACCCATGACAAAAACAGGAAACCGGCTGGCCGCGCTGCTGCTGGCTCTGGGGCTGGCCCTCAGTCTGACCGCTCCCGCCCAGGCCGCCGGCGGCAGCGCCCTTGACCGGGCGGCCGCGGACACGGCGCAGTTTGTGTACAGCGCTGTACAGGACCCCCAGGTGGGCTCCGCCGGGGGGGAGTGGGCCATCCTCGGTCTGGCCCGGTCGGACTTCGCCCTGCCGGAGGCGTACTGCCAGCGCTACTATGAGGCGGTGGAGCGTCAGGTGCGGGAGTGCGGCGGGGTCCTCCACGAGCGGAAGTACACCGAGTACAGCCGGGTGGTCACCGCCCTCAGCGCCCTTGGCCGGGACGCCCGGGATGTGGCCGGATACGATCTGACAAAGCCTTTGGGGGATTTTGACAAAACCGTCTGGCAGGGGGTAAACGGTCCCATCTGGGCCCTCATCGCCCTGGACAGTCTGAACTACCCCATGCCTCAGAATCCCGCGGCCCAGACCCAGGCCACCCGCCAGATGTACGTCGACTACATCCTGTCCCGCCAGCTCCCGGACGGCGGCTGGAGTCTCCGGGGGGAGGCGGGGAACAGCGACCCGGACCTCACCGGGATGGCCCTCCAGGCGCTGGCCAAATACCAGGACCAGCCCCAGGCGGCCCAGGCCGTCCAGCGTGCCCTGGACTGTGTGAGCCGGCAGCAGGACCCCACAGGTGGATTCTCCGGCTGGGGGACCGACAATGTGGAGAGCTGCGTCCAGATCATTGTGGCCCTGTGCGAGCTGGGCATCCCCTTGGACGACCCCCGGTTTGTCAAAGAGGGGACCTTGCAGGACAAGCTGCTCTCCTTCTGCACCCCGGACAGCGGGTTCCTTCACACCCAGGACGGCGCGGGCGTCAGCCAGATGGCCACCGAGCAGGCTTTATATGCTCTGGCCGCCCTCCAGCGGGCGCAGAACGGCCAGAGCAGCCTGTACCGCATGGGGGACGTGGAGGCCCCCGGCGGGAGCGCCCCCTCCCAGCCCCTCCAGCCCGGCCCGGAGGAGCTGGTCCGGCAGGCGCTGCTCCAGCTCCTGGCCTGGGCCGGACTGCGGTAAGCGGGAGGGCCTATGCGGAACAAGGGAAACAGGACCCTGATTGCCGGAGCGCTCATTGCGGCGGTGCTGGCCGGGGCCTTCTGGTACGGCGGCGGCACTCCGGCGTCCCGGGGGTGGCGGGTGGACCCGGGCGGACCGGCGGCCAGCGGGGAGGGCCTGAGCAAGCTCCCCGGCATCTCCGCGCCGGAACAGCCGGACCCGGGGGATCAGAGTGCGGAAGCGCCTCCAGCCCCCGCCCAGCCGGAGAAAGCGCCTCCAGCCCCCGCCCAGCCGGAGGAGGGCTTGGAGGAGCGCCAAGCTCCGGCCCCGGAGACTCCCTCCGGCGGACAGGAGGCCCCCCCGGAGACTGAGCCCCCGCTCTGCACCCTCTCCATCTCCTGCGCCACCCTTCTGGACCACATGGACCAGCTGGACGAGGGGAAAACCTCCCTGGTCCCGGCGGACGGCTGGGTCCTGCCCCCCACCCAGGCGAGCTTCCAGGAGGGGGAGAGCGCGTTCCAGCTCCTCCAGCGGATCTGCCGGGAGCAGGGCATCCACATGGAGTCCTCCAGCACCCCCCTGTACGGCAGCGCCTATATCGAGGGCATCCACAACCTGTACGAGTTCGACTGCGGGGAGCTGTCCGGCTGGGTGTACAGCGTCAACGGCTGGTTCCCCAACTACGGCTGCTCCCAGTACGCCCTCCAGGAGGGGGACGAGGTGGCGTGGATGTACACCTGCGACCTGGGCGGGGACGTGGGCGGATACAACGCCATCGGAGGCTGAGCATGGGACACGGCTTCGCCTCCTTCCACCCCCTGGTGAACGCCCTCTGGTTCGGCCTGGTGCTGGCCCTCACCATGCTCCTGACCCACCCGGCGGTCCAGCTCATCTCCCTGGCCTCCGCCCTGGTCTGCGCCGGACAGGTTTGGGGAAAAAACTCCCTTCGGCGCACCGCCCTCTGCCTGGTCCCGGCGATGGCCATGGCCGCCCTGCTGAACCCCCTCTTCAGCCACCAGGGGGCCACCATCCTCACCTACCTCCCCGGCGGGAACCCCCTGACCCTGGAGAGCATCCTCTATGGCCTGTCCGCCGGGGTCTCTCTGGGGGCGGTGCTCCTCTGGTTCCGGTACTTCGCCGGGGTGATGACAACGGAAAAGCTCATCTGTCTCTCCGGCAAGGCCATCCCGGCGCTGTCCCTAGTGCTGTCTATGGCCCTGCGCCTTCTGCCCCGGTTCCGGCTCCAGCTCCGGGCGGTGGTCCAGGCCCAGCGGGGACTGGGACGGGACATCTCCCAGGGGAGCATCCCCCAGCGGGTGCGTCAGGGGACGGCCATCCTGTCCATCCTCATCACCTGGGCCCTGGAGGACGCCATTGAGACGGCGGACAGTATGCGCGGCCGGGGCTACGGCCTGCCGGGACGGACCGCCTACTCCCCCTTCCTTCTGGACGGACGGGACCGGCTGGCTCTGGCCTGGCTGGGCTTTTGCGGCTTCTTCCTCCTGTCCGGCGCTCTGGCCGGGGGACTGCGCTGGCGCTACTACCCCACTCCGGCGGGGCCCCCCCTCACCCCGATGACCGGTCTGATGCTCCTGTGTCAGCTGGCCCTCTGCCTTACCCCGGCGGCAATCCACTGGAAGGAGGCGCGCTTATGGAGGCGCTCGCGGTCCGTGACCTGAGCTTTACCTACCCCAACCAGACCGCCCCCGCCCTCCGCGGCCTGAGCCTGACGGTGGAGCGGGGGGAATTCCTGGTGCTCTGCGGCCCCTCCGGCTGCGGCAAGACCACCCTGCTGCGGCAGTGCAAGCCGGTAATGGCCCCCCACGGGCATCGGACGGGGGAAATTTTCTTCGAGGGCGTCCCCCTGGAGTCCCTCAGCCACCGGGCCCAGAGCGAGGGCATCGGCTTTGTCCAGCAGAGCCCGGAGAACCAGATTGTCACCGACCAGGTGTGGCACGAGCTGGCCTTCGGGCTGGAGAGCTTGGGCTATGACGCCCCGGCCATCCGCCGGCGGGTGGCGGAGGTGGCCAGCTTCTTCGGCATCCAGGGCTGGTTCCGCCAGAGCACCGCTCAGCTGTCCGGCGGGCAGAAGCAGCTGCTCAACCTGGCCTCCGTGCTGGTGATGCAGCCCTCCCTGCTCATCCTGGACGAGCCCACCAGCCAGCTGGACCCCATCGCCGCCGCCAGCTTTCTGGGGGTGCTGGGGCGGGTCAACCGGGAGCTGGGGACCACCGTCCTCCTCACCGAGCACCGCCTGGAGGACGCCCTCCCCCTGGCCACCCGGGCGGCGGTGCTGGACCGGGGGGAGCTGCTCTGCGCGGACACCCCGGCCCGGGTGGGGGAGGCCCTGCGGGACAGCGGCCACGAGATGTTTTTGGCCATGCCCGCCCCCATGCGGGTCTGGGCCGCCGCCGGAGGGGAGGGTTCTCCCTGCCCCATAACCGTCCGGGAGGGGCGGGACTGGCTGGAGGACTTCGCCGCCCGGCATCCCCTTCAGCCCTTGCCCGAGGAGCCAATCCACCGCCGCCCCCCTGTCCCCGCCGTCCAGGCCAAGGAGCTGTGGTTCCGGTATGGCCAGGAGCTGCCCGATGTGATCCGGGGGCTGTCCCTGGAGCTGCACCGGGGGGAATTTTTGGCCCTTCTGGGGGGCAACGGCGCCGGGAAGAGCACCGCCCTGGCCCTCATCTCCGGCCAGTACCCGCCCTGCCGGGGGGAGCTGACCGTCCGGGGGCGGGTAGGAGTCCTGCCCCAGCACCCCAAGAGCTTATTTACGCGGCAGACCGTCCGGGAGGAGCTGGCCGAGCTGGGTCCCGACCCCGCCCGGGCAGTCTCCCTGTGCCGTCTGGCCGGACTGCTGGACCGCCACCCCTACGACCTCTCCGGCGGGGAGCAGCAGCGGCTGGCTCTGGCGAAGCTTTTGCTGCTCCAGCCCGACATTCTCCTCCTGGACGAGCCCACCAAGGGTCTGGACGCCGGCTTTCAGCGGATCCTGGGGGAGATTTTGGAAAACCTGCTCCGGGAGGGGACCGCCATCCTCATGGTCAGCCACGACATCGAGTTCTGCGCCCGGCACGCCCACCGCTGCGCCCTTCTCTTTGACGGCGGCATCCCGGCGGAGGGGACCCCCCGGCAGTTTTTTCCAGGAAACAGCTTCTACACCACCTCCGCCAACCGCATGGCCCGAAGCGCCGTCCCCCAGGCGGTGACGGCAGAGGAGCTGATCGCGGCCTGCGGCGGAGCGCTCCCCCCCGCCCCGGACCCGTCCGGGCTCCCCCCCGCTTTGGAGGAGCAGCCGCAGGCCCGCCCCGCTCCCCTGACCCCCCGGCGGAGGTTGGGGGCGGACCTGTCCGGGGGAGCGGCGCTGATTTTGTTCCTCCGCTTTATGCGGGACACGGATCTGGGGGCGCTGGTGGGCCAGGAGGGCATGACCCCCCTGTCCCGGGCGCAGTTTTTGCGGTACGGGTGTCTGGTGGCGGCGCTGCTGGTCTTTGCCGGCTGCGTCACCCGGAGGCGGTCCAATCAAGCCCCCGCCATCCGGAGGGGAAGCCGCCCCCTCTCCCGGCGAACCTGGGCGGCGGTGTTCCTCACCCTCCTGCTCGTCCCGCTGACCCTCCTTGCGGGAGAATTTTATCTGTCCGGGCGGAAGTACTATTTTATCGCCCTGCTGGTGCTGCTGGAGTGTATGGCCCCCTTCTTCCTGGCCTTCGAGGGGCGAAAACCCCAGGCCAGGGAGCTGGTGGTGATCGCGGTGCTCTGTGCCGTCGCGCTGGCGGGCCGGGCGGCCTTCTTCATGCTGCCCCAGTTCAAGCCCGTCATGGCGGTGACCATCATCGCCGGGGTGGCTCTGGGCGGCGAGGCGGGCTTTCTGGTGGGGGCCATGACCATGCTGACCTCCAACGTCCTCTTCTCCCAGGGACCGTGGACCCCCTGGCAGATGTTCGCCATGGGAATTTCCGGATTTCTGGCGGGGGTGCTCTTTCAGAAGGGCCTGCTCCGCCCCTCCCGGGTGAGCTTGTGCGTGTTCGGAGCCCTGTGCGCCATCCTGGTCTACGGCGGCATCATGAACCCGGCCTCCGCCCTGGTCTGGAGCGGGACCCTGAACTGGAAAATTTTGCTGGCCTACTGGCTCACCGGCCTCCCCTTTGACTGCGTCCACGGGGCGGCTACCTGGCTGTTCCTCTGGTTCGCCGGGAAACCTCTGCTGGAAAAGCTGGAACGGGTCAAGGTGAAATACGGCCTGCTGGAGTGATACCCCTTCCCCCGGGCCTCTGTAGGGACACGACAAGTCGTGTCCCTACAAAAATCCCCGCCCCCCGGCAAAGACACCGGAGGGCGGGGATTGTAGAATATGAGGGTCGCGTCTTCTGATGTTCTGCCAGCGCTTAAAGATGCCATTTGGCCGTATAGGGATAATTCAAGCAGGCCAACATACAGACAAGCCATGCCGACAAGCAGACTTGCATCTGATTTTTGATGGCTTCATCCTTATTTCGGATGTGATAGGCGGCGGCAAAGAACAGCACTTCCGCCGCCTGCACACCAAACAGGAACCAGACCGGAGGGCAAAACCACGTGCTCGCTGCATTTGGCTGGACCGTTGCCAGAATGGTGAACAGCAATGCCGGCGACGCGGTACGAAATTCCCGGTCCTCCTTCCAAAACGTCCACATCAGATAACCGTCCACAGCCACGAGCGCAAACGCCAGAAGCCAAACGACCGTTTGCGGGACTTCTATCAGTGAAACAGCGTCCCGCCGCAGCCGTATACGTGAGACGACCTGCAAAGAGAGCATAACGCTGAACGAAAGCCACATCCTTGCAAAGCGTCTGCATAACATAGCAGCACCTCCTATTGAGATGTATTGTGTAAAGGGTGGTTTTACCATCCAAATACACATTGGCTGACGGTTCATTTGTGGCAAAATGGCACAGACCAGAAAGCTGGTGATCGA
>JAAWSG010000070.1 GCA_022801435.1 Lawsonibacter sp. | reverse complement strand
ATACGACGAATATCTTTACAAACTTCGCCATCTCGTTGAGAACGCTTTTCTTCTTCTCAAACGCTGGCGCGGCATTGCCACGCGCTACGCCAAAAATGTCACTTCCTTCGTCGCTGCTGTCCAAATTCGTTGTATTGCTATTTGGCTACTCGTTTATTGACGACACCATCTAATTCAGGAGTAATATCTTTGCCCTGTCCCCCAGTTTTCAAAAGACTAAATATTACAGAAGCACCCCCATCCGATAAAATGGACGCAACATTTTACGGATGGGGGTATTTTTATGGAAAAACGAACTGTTATTTTTAAAAAATTGAATACGTTTCGGAGACATTTGCAGACAGAGAAGCGAGAACCCGGCACAATCGAAAAGTACCTGCGGGAGGTCAGAGCCTTTCCGGTCTGGGCAGGGGAGCGGAAGGTAAGTAAGGACCTGACCACCGCCTGGAAGGAGCACCTGAAATCCCAGAAGTTTCAGCCGGAGACGGTGAACGCCAATTTGTCCGCGCTGAACAAATTTCTCCGATTGAAATTTATCTCTCGGCTTATTTTACACAACGCTTGAGGGAATATACATCCTCCCGGCGGTTTTCCAGAGTGAGGACCTGGCGCTTGATTTTCTCCCGGTAGTCCAGGTCGATCTCCCCGGTAATGACGCAGGGCTTATCGCTGGCCTTAGCGATGACGTTGCCCCAGGGGTCCACGATGAGGGAGCGGCCATAGGTGGGGCCGTCATACTTCACCCCGCACTGGCCGGCCGCCAGCATATAGCAGCTGTTTTCAATAGCCCGGGCACGCAGGAGTACCTCCCAGTGGTCCTTGCCGGTCATGAGCAGAAAGCTGGACGGGGCGAAGAAAATCTCGGCCCCTTCCATAGCCATCAGGCGGTACAGCTCGGGGAAGCGCATGTCGTAGCAGATGGACAGCCCCAGCTTACCCAGTTCGGTGTCCGCTACCACGATCTCGTCTCCCGGCTTCTTGTGGTCCCGCTCCCGAAAGGCCCCTGCGCCCTCCACATCCACGTTGAAGCCGTGGATTTTCGTATATTTGGCAATCAGCTCCCCCCTTGGGTTGATGAGCATGGAGGTATTGAGGGGCCGGTGGTCAGCGGGAGCCGGGTTCTTCTCGCTGGAGCTGCCGCTGTGGATCCAGACGCTGTGCTTTTGGGCCAGCTCCGCCAGCGTCCGGAACAGGTTCCCGCCGGGCATCTCCTCCGCGTAATCGGCGTAGTCATGTCCCTGATAAGTCCAGTTCTCCGGCAGAGTGACCAGTTTCGCTCCCCGGGCCGCTCCCTCCGCAATCAGCTTGCAGGCGATGCGCAGATTCTCGGTGTAGGACTCGTTGGTGTCCAGTTGGACCACGCCGACAAGATAGTGCTGATTCATATCCTGTCCTTCCTTTCTCTAGTGGCCGCCAGGTCAGCAGCCAAATTCGTCCTTCATATATTCTACGATACGCGCCACGCAGCTGTCCACAATGAGTTTGCCATTTTTAAGCAAAATCGGGACCCTTTTGAAGGAAAAAAGCAAATAAGCTCTTGCGAAAGCAAGAATGGTGGATTATAATAGAAAATCCAGACTTTGAACAAAGGAATGAGACAAAATGAGCACACAACTCCTCCAGCAGATATGGGAGGCGCAGGATACTGCCTATGATCTTATGAGCGAATACGATTCCCTGCCCCACCACTACGGCGGCGTGGTGCTTTATCAGGCGGAGGCCTACATCGTGAATCTGGTTGGACAGCATCCGGGTATCACAGTGACCCAGCTTGCGGAAATTTTGAAGAAAACCACCAGCGCCTGCTCTCAGATTGTGCGGAAGCTGAGAGCCAAAGGCTTTGTGGAGCAGATACGAAACCCGGACAACAACCGCCTCTACAACCTAGAGCTGACACAGACGGGGGCGGAGGTATTTCTGGCCCACATCAGCTTTAATCAGGAGTGCCAGGTGAAAACCTTTGAACTGCTGAAGGACTTTACCGACGAGGAGCTGATGGTCCATCTGCGGGTCCAGAGGAAGCTGAATGAGGCCTATCAGGACGATGTGAAGCGGAGCAAGGAGCAGGTAGACAGACCGTAGGAGCCGGGACCGGGTTCTCCCGAAGGAAGCCATTCATATTGCAGCAAGGGCTGGACGGTGTGTGCCGTTCAGCCTTTGTCGTAATGTCACAAAATCGGGGGTTTTGAATTGTGCACTAAGACAAAGTATCTTAATTGCACAAAAACATACTTGATTTTTCCGGAATTTATAGTATTATAAATATGCTTAATCGTTAAGCGGGGGCTTTATTTAGGAAAAGGAGGTATTTTTATGGGCAGACCAATCATTGGCATACTAAGCAGCAGATTCGACATCTCGCTCCCAGGAGGACAAAACCTCCCCATCGAGTACGCCAGCGTTGCCTACTGCCGGTCAGTGGTGCGCGGCGGCGGGACGCCGATCTTGCTTCCGGTGACGCCCGAACCGGAGCTGGCGGAGCAGATGTTTGCGCAGTGCGACGGGGTCCTCTTTCCCGGCGGGATCGATGTGGACCCCAGGTTCTACGGGGAAGCGCCCGACCCGATGCTCGGCACTGTTGACAGCACAATGGACCGTTTCTGGCTTCAGGCGCTGGATTTCGCCCTGGACCATAAGCTCCCCCTGCTGGGAATCTGCCGGGGTATGCAGCTGGTCAACGTGGGCCTGGGCGGCAGCCTGTATCAGGATTTGGTCCATCGGGGCGTCCCCTCGTATCTGCATTCCCAGAAACAGAGCCGGGACTATCTGATGCACCAGGTCAAGCTGACGCCGGGCAGCCGGCTGGGCGCGGTGCTGGGGGAGGAGCCGGTCTACACCAACACCATGCATCACCAGTGCGTCAAGGAGCCAGGAAAGGGACTGAAGCTGGTTGCCCAGACAGACGACGGGGTCCCCGAGGCCCTGGAGTCGGAGGACGGGCAGATTATGCTGGTTCAGTGGCATCCGGAGGCCCTGCTGGAGACGGAACCCAGGATGTGCCGCCTCTTCGAGGACCTGATTGAAAGATGCAGAGGAGAGCAGCAGTAAGAAATGAGTAAAATCGGCGACGACTCAAATCGGGAGGTACTTTTATGGTAAAAGAACAGAGAAAGCAGAAAAAAGACATCAGCATGTGGACCACAATCGTAGTGGTAATTGCGGTGGTGTACATCCTTTCCCTAATCCTGCCCTCCGGCTCCTTCCAGCGCACCGAGAGCGGCACGGCAATCCCGGGTTCCTATGCGGTAGTGGAGAAAACCTACCTCTCGCCCCTGGACGTAATCATGCAGGTGTGCGACCAGGCCTACAACACCTTTGGCAAGCTGTTCGTCTGCCTGATGATTATGAGCGGCCTGATGGGTGTGACCAACTCGACCGGCGTGCTGGACAAGGCCCTTGCCAATATGATCCGCAAATTTAAGGACAAGGCGCTGCTGATCATACCGGTCTATGTATTTGCCACCGGCGTTCTGGGCGCCATGGGCTCTATGATCTCAACCGTTGTGCTGTTCGTGCCCCTCGGGCTCTCCCTTGCAAAGCAGCTGCGGGCGGACCGGGCCTTTGCGGTGGGGCTTGTGATCTGCGGCTCCTTCACGGCGTTTATGTCCTCCCCCATCAACATGCTGACCTGCATCATGGGCCAGACGATTGCAGGCATCCCGGAATACTCGGGCGGGGGCCTTCGTACCGTTGTTACCATCGTCAACCTGATTATCGTATCCGCGTTCCTGATGCTGTGGGTCAAGCGCTGCCAGAAGGACCCCTCCGTCTATGAGAAGAACTTCGGCAGCGAGGAGATCGGCGACGGCCTGGACAATGTTCAGGAGTACAGCCCGCTGACCGGAAGAGAGATCATCATTTTGATCCTGTTCTTCGGAACCTTCATCTTCTTTGCAGCCGGCGGCGTGGCGCTCAACCTGAGTATGCTGCCCCTGGCCTCTGTGGTACTGCCCCTGGTGCTTGTCATCGGCTTTTTGGGCGGCTATGATCTGGACGAGACCATGAAGCACTGGACAAAGGGAACCGGCGGCATGGCCGGCGTGATGCTGTTCATGATCTTCGCCTGCTACATGAACGTCATTCTGAACAACTCCGGCGTTCTGGATACCCTGGTATACTATGTCTCCCTGCCCCTGAGCTATTTGAGCGGCAGCCTGGCTGTGGTGGGCATGTTCATCGCCAACGCCGTCATCAATGTCTTCATCAACTCCGGCTCCGGCCAGACGGCGATTATGATGCCCATCATGGCTCCCCTGGCCGACGTGCTGGGCGTGACCCGCCAGATGTCCGTCCTCGCTTTGCAGTACGGCGACGGCTTCACCAACCTGCTGGCCCCCACCAGCGTCAACCTGATGGCCTGCCTGGCGGCGGCCAAGATCGGCCTGAAGGATTGGTACAAGCTGTGCGTGCCCCTCTATGCGCTCCTTGCAATCGTGTTGATTATCTCCATCTTTGTCGGCACGGCCATCGGCTACTGCTGATACTGCCCCTGTTCATTCTGCGCTCCTGTCCCCCTGGGGGCGGGAGCGCAGGCGCGGCCACGAAGGGGCCGCCGGTTCCTGGACCGCCGTTTACAGGCCAGATGAGTTTTGAGAGGAGAATCCGCCTATGGAATTGGTAGAGAAGATTTGTCAGATCTCAGATGAACTGGAGCAGCACACCATTGAAATCCGCCGTCAGATCCACCAAAATCCGGAGCTGTCCTACAAAGAGCTTCAGACCAGCGCCCTTGTGCGCAGGGAGCTGGAGCGCATGGGGGTCCCCTATGAGGAGAGCCCGGTGAAGCCCGGGATTATTGCCGCCATTGACAGCGGGAAGCCCGGCAAATTCCTGATGCTCCGGGCGGATATGGACGCCCTGCCCATTCAGGAGGAGACGGACCTTGAATTTGCATCCCGCAATCCCAACGTGATGCACGCCTGCGGGCACGATGTACACACCGCAAACCTCCTTGCGGTTGCGGAGATCCTGAACCGCACCCGGGAGGATTGGCAGGGCAAGGTAAAGCTGGTCTTCCAGCCTGCGGAGGAGAGCGGCGGCGGCGGCCGGGAGATGATCAAGGCCGGCCTGATGGAGGAGATGCCGGACGCCTGCTTCGCCCTCCATGTGGACAACACGGAAGCCGGTCAGGTGCTCATCGGCAAAGGCTATCTGACCGCCTACTCCGACGGCTACCTGATGACAGTACACGGAAAAGCGGCCCATTCCTCCACCCCGGAGGAGGGAGTGGACGCCATTGACATTGCTGCCTCCATCATCACGGCCCTCCATGGAATCGCCTCCAGAAACCTGGGCCCGATGGCCCAGGGGACGCTGAATGTCGGGACCATCAAGGGCGGTCTGGCCGGAAACATTATTGCGGACAAGGTGGATATGGTCTGCATGATGCGCAGCCTGAGCGACAAGAGCCGGGATACCATGCGGGAGCGCATTGCCGCCCTGGCCCAGGGAATCGCCCAGGCCAAGGGCGGAAGCTGCGACTGTGAGTTCCGGGCGGGCTATGCCGCCGTGTATAACAACGAGGAATTTAGTGAAGCGGTGTACCACACACTCAGCAAGTATGAGAGCGCGCTCTACCAGGGTCCCCTTGCGGGAGCCAGGTCCCGGGTAAAGATTGGCAGCTATCCCATGCTTGCGGCGGAGGACTTTGGCTTCTACAGCCAGAAGGTCCCGTCCTGTCTGGTTTGGGTCGGCGTTGGCGAGGGCGCACCGAAACACAATTCTCACTTCTCGGTCAATGAGGACTGCATCAAATTCTGCACAAGGGTTATGGTGCTGACCGCCCTGGAGTATTTGAACCGCTGAGACTCTTTCGGCGTCCGCCGGAGCCGGCAGCCGGGTCAGTGAGCTGCTCTTCCACCCTCCGGGGATGGAGGACCAGGAAAAATTAAGGAGGATGAATTTAGGATGAAATATGATTTTACTTCCATTTTGGACCGCAGGAATAAGGACGCGTTGGCGGTTGACGTGCTGGGCAAAATGCCGGATATGGCGCCCAATCCACCGAAGGAGGGCTTCGACATTATCCCCATGTGGGTTGCCGACATGAATTTCCCCGTCCTGCCCACGATTCAGGAGGCCATGATTGCCCGGGTCAGGGAACCCCACTTCGGCTATTTCCAGCCCCGGGACGAGTACTACGATTCCATCATCCGCTGGCACGAGACGCGCAACGGCGTGACCGGCCTGACCCGGGAGCACATCGCCTATGAAAACGGCGTGCTGGGCGGAGCGGTCGCCGCACTGAATGTATTCTGCTCCAGGGGTGACAACGTCCTGGTCCACTCGCCCACCTACATCGGCTTCACCAATAGCCTGACCAATAACGGCTACCATATCGTCCACGCCTCCCTGGTGAAGGACGAAGGCGGCGTATGGCGTATGGATTTTGAGGACATGGAGCGGAAAATCGTGGAAAACCACATCCACGCCGCCATCTTCTGTTCTCCCCACAACCCCTGCGGGCGCGTTTGGGAGCGGTGGGAAGTGGAGCGGGCCATGGAGCTGTTCCAAAAGTACGAGATCAATGTGGTTTCGGACGAAATCTGGTCCGATATCATTCTGGAAGGCCACAAGCACATTCCGGTGCAGTCCGTCTCTGAGTACGCCCGGAACCACACGGTGGCCCTCTACGCCCCCTCCAAAACCTTTAACCTGGCCGGATTGGTCGGGGCCTACCACATCATATACGACAGGAAGATCCGGGAGCGGATGGAGAAAGAGTCCTCCCTGTGCCACTACAATGATATCAACATCCTCTCCATGTACGCCCTCCTCGGCGCGTACCAGCCCGAGGGCTACATATGGGCCGACGAGCTCAGGCAGGTCATCACCGGCAATGTGGAATACGCCTGCGATTACATCGCCCAGCACTTTGACGGCGTGGAGGTCTCTAAGCCGGAGGGCACCTATATGCTCTTTGCCGACTGCTCCAAGTGGTGCGAAAAGCATGGCAAGACTCTGGACGAGGTGGAGCAGGCCGCCTGGGATGTGGGGGTTGCCATTCAGGATGGCCGGATGTTCCACGGCCCCTGCCACCTGCGCATCAACCTGGCCCTGCCCCTCAGCCGGGTGAAGGAGGCCTTCGGCCGGCTGGATCAATACGTCTTCAACCCTTAGACCGGTATACCGGCACTTCGTATTGCAGATATTAGGAGGTAGTATGTCCATTTATACCATCACATTCAGCCCCACCGGAGGAACGAAAAGGGCCGCAGACCGCTTGGCCGCCGCCCTTGGACCGTGTGTCCAGGAAATCGACCTGACCGTTCCCGGTACCGATTACAGCCAGTTTTCCTTCTGCGCCGGCGATATTTGTGTCGTTGCGGTTCCCTCTTACGGCGGACGGGTCCCCGCGGCGGCGGTCTCCCGCCTCGCCGCCATGGAGGCAAATGGGGCAAAGGCGGTTTTGATGGCAGTTTACGGCAACCGCGCCTATGAGGATACCCTGCTGGAATTGAAGGAGACGCTGACCCAGGCCGGATTCTGCTGCGCCGCGGCGGTGGCTGCCATAGCGGAGCACTCCGTTATGCGCCAGTTCGCCAGCGGACGCCCAAATCAGCAGGATCTGGAGACCCTGGAGCAGTTTGGCCGTCAAATCAAGGAGAACCTGGAAAAAAACTCCCCGTCCGGCCATGTGGACGTGCCGGGCACTACGCCCTATCGGGAGTACCACGGCATTCCGCTGAAACCCAAAGCGGGAGAGACCTGCATTGGCTGCGGCCAGTGCGCAAAGGAGTGTCCTGTGGGTGCGATACCGGCAGAGGACCCGTCTTTCACGAACACCGAAACTTGTATCAGCTGTATGCGGTGCATCGGCATCTGCCCCGTTCAGGCCAGAACGCTGGACACAGCAATGCTGGCCGGAGCGTCACAGCGGCTGGAACAGGTCTGTTCGGAATTTAAAGAAAATGAGCTGTTTTTGAGCTGATTGCTCCGGCCATGGCTGTCCCCGGAGTTCGGCCATTTCCGCAATCCAAGTAAAAAGACCACAGACTTTTTGAAAATCGTCTGTGGTCTTTTTTCATTTTCATCTGTCCGGCCCGCTCCAGGCAGGGGCAGTGGAAAGAAATGGAGTATGATGACAGCATTTGGGGCCCTTCAGAAATGTCCTGACATACTGCATCGCTGGTATGAGCTGAAAACATCTGTCTCCCGGCGTTTCTGCGATACGTTTTTTGTGCTTTCTGATTTTCGATACATTCGTCAACATCGACACCTCCAACGCCTGGTCTGACAAACAGGAGTCAGCTGTCTTGTAAATTTGCCACCTCCGTTGATTCCATCAGGAAACTTCTTCTTGACCGTCTCCATGGCTGCGTTATCTACTTTGGTGTTGCGGACATAGAAGTGATAGTCATAGCATTGAGACTCTTGGTCACCAGCATTGATCTTATCCGTAGCAATCATTACAACGACAGCCTGAGCACGGTTCATATTAAGCTCTCCACTGAAACGACCAGCTTCATTCGTACCGGTAATCAGGCCAGCAGCCTTCACTGTAGCAACAGCTTCGCGATACTTGATAGGAATGGAGTTCCAGTCCTCAGTCTCTACAGCCGCCTTATTCAGGTCCGCGCTGGTAGCCACTCCGGCAGCCCGCAGGGTATTGTAGAGCATCTGGGCCATCTCGTAGCGGTTGAGCTGAAGACCCACCAACTCGCCGTTGGCGTATCCATTATTACCCTCCAGAGCTGTCCCGTCAAACATATGCAGCTCATTGGCAGGGCCGGTGTAGCTCAGATACCAAGGACCACCGTTGTTGACATAGGACGCCACCTTATCACGGAAGAAGCCCTGGGTCAGCATGACGCTGAACTGCGCGTAAGTGACGGGATTTTTAGGTCTGAACGTCCCGTCCTCATAACCGGAAACCCAGCCCTTCTCGGCCGCCTGCTCCACATAGGTGTAGTACCAGTCGGACTTCTTGACATCCGGGAAGGTGGGGGTGGCATACACCCCGCTTGCGAGAGAAGACACGACCAGGGCAAAAGTTAAGCCGAGAGCCAGAATTGCAGCAATCCCGCTGCGAGTATAGTTTTTCTTCATAATACATGTTCCTCCTTTAATCATTAGACATCGCCTTCACATCTTGTTAGTAAGTTCCAAAATCCGTAGATACCTCCCATGGCTGCGATGTCTGAGCCACAGAAACGGGGTTGGGGGTTGCGATCACTTTGCTGAACAGACATCTATGAAGGGCCTTGGCCACTCATAAGATCTCTTGGCCATAGGTCCAGGTCACATATGGAATTCTAGGTGTTCCAGAATAAAACCTTTTAACAATCCCGAGATTGGGTTGGGGTTGGACTGAGCTAGAGACCTTTCGTCTATTTCATAGTATAGAGCTTTTGGGTCATCCCGTCAATGATGGGGTCTTCTAAATCATAATAATTATATGATATATTATAATAATAAATGGTCATAGTCAATAGCACCGTTAGTTAAACTAATAAAAACAGGCGGTGTTATTGTGAAAAAGAAGAAACCCATCAATGTTGAAATAGGAACTCGCATTCAGCAGGCCAGAGAGGCCGCAGGTCTGACGCAGGAACGGTTCGCTGAACTGATTGGGCTAGGCGTCAAGCATGTCTCAGCCATAGAGTGCGGCTCTGTGGGTGTCTCTCTGAACACCTTGCGAAAAACCTGCACAGCCCTGTCAATCCCCGCCGATCTGCTGCTCTTTGAGGCGTCGGAGGGGCGGGATATTTCTGAGCCGGTAAAGTCGGAGATGCGGCTTCTGTTCCAACGGGCAGCAGCGGGTGAAGTATGGGAAGAGGGTGTTTTGCAGGATGATTGATTCAGCATCGAAAACCCCCGATGGCAGTTGAGCGGCAATCCGGCAAATCGTATTATTGGGGTAGACCGCGCCGACTGCCGCCGAGATACTCCCTTGAAACAACTCCCGGATAGTCGTCTGCTGTTTGGTGTTCCCGGAGCGGGTATGGTAGCGGCACAAGACACTGTACCA
>JAAWSG010000069.1 GCA_022801435.1 Lawsonibacter sp. | reverse complement strand
CCAGACCGGCCAGCAGCTGGTTGGCGGCGCCGAACAGGGGCCAGATCACGCTGTAGCCGTTCATGCCCAGGGCGATGCCCAGCACCACGGTGATGAGGGTGGACACATAGGGGTTGGACAGGGTGGCCTTGATGCCGGTGACGTCCTTATAGGTCTGCCCGGGCTCCAGCCAGAACTCCTGGAACATATACCGGGCCAGGCGGGTGGCGGTGTCCAGGGAGGTCAGGCAGAAGGCGGACACGGTGAGGATCAGCAGGGTGCGCACGATGCCCTCCACCCCGGCCAGACCGGGGATGGTGGCTACCATGCCGGCCAGTCCGTTGGCGAACACGGCGGTGGGGGCCCGGAGGAAGCCCTCCTCCCCGAAGCTCAGGGAGTACCGGTTCCACACAAAGGCCACCGCGCACAGGGAGATGAGGGCCAGAGCGCACTCAATGAGCATTCCGCCGTAGGCGATGGGCTTGGCGTCACGCTCGTGGTCCAGCTGCTTGGAGGTGGTCCCCGAGCCCACCAGGGAGTGGAAGCCCGAGATGGCCCCGCAGGCGATGGTGATGAACAGGGCAGGGAACACCGTGCCCAGGGAGGCGGGAGCGCCGGTGGTGGCGTTCACCGTCATGGTGTCGGTCCAGCCGGTAAAGGCGGGCATGGGCAGGTTGGTGTTCTGGCCCATGACCCCCGCCCCCAGGATGCCCACAAAGGCGATAATCATCATGCCGTACAGCAGGAAGGAGCTGAGGTAGTCCCGGGGCTGGAGCAGAATCCACACCGGGGCCACCGAGGCGATCAGGATGTACACCCCGATGATCCACATCCAGGCTCCATTGGACAGGTAGATGGGGTGGAATTTCAGGCCGATGACCAGGCACAGGACAATGCCGGCGACCCCCACCACGGTGGCCACCGACAGGGGCGCGCCCCGGCGGTAGACACACAGGCCGAAGACAATGGCCATGAGGATGAACAGGATGGAGACCATAGCTACCGAGGCGTTGGCCTCATTCTGGCTCCCGTCGGCGTTGATGCCGGCGAACGTCCCCGCCACGATGGAGGCGAAGGCTGCCACCACCAGGATGAGGGTCAGGTACGAGAAGATGAGGAAGAGCTTCTTGGCCCGCCTGCCGATGTTGGCGGAGATGACCTCCCCGATGGACTGCCCCTTGTGGCGGATGGAGGCGAACAGCGCGCCGAAGTCATGGACCGCGCCGAAGAAGATGCCGCCGATGAGCACCCACAGCACCACGGGGACCCAGCCGAAGACGGCGGCCTGGATGGGCCCGTTGATGGGGCCGGCACCGGCGATGGAGGAAAAATGGTGGCCCATCAGGACTGGGGCTTTGGCAGGGACATAGTCCATGCCGTCCTCCAGCTCATGGGCCGGAGTGACCTTGGTGTCGTCCACGCCCCACTGAACGCTCAGCCACTTGCCGTACAGCACATAGCCGAGGATCAGGATGGCGCAGCCAACCAGCAGAACCAATACTGCATTCATAGAGTTTTCTCCTCTCCGTTTGGATTGTTCGAGATGATCCGGCCCACCAGCCGTCCCAGGTCCTTGCCCAGGCCCCGTCCGGCCCGGTTGGTCACGATCTCTCCCGTGGAAAGCTCCACGGCCGCTATTCTGAACTCCATCCATCCATGGAGCGATAGCCTGAACTCCCGGCGCTTCCTGAGCTTTTTCAGCTGCTCCAGCGTCTCCCGGTCCACACTTCCGCACACCACCACCGCGGTCAGGTAGGTGTACATATGCTGGGAGTGGGGTCTGACCCGGGGCTCCCCGTCGGCCAGGGTGCGGCGGAAAACCTCCTCCAGCAGCCCCTGGTCCAGGCGCTCCGTCTCCCAGAGATAGAGGTACTCGTGGCTCTCCGCCGCCCACAGCTCCGCCTTTTTGACCAGCACATACTGGCTGTCCCGGTTGTGGTAGGCGCATAAAGCCTTCAGCGGGGTCCCGTCCTCAAATTCCTCGATGTCATAATAGGCGGTGTAGGCGGACTTCAGGCCCTCCAGGACCGCGTGGCTCAGCTGGAACATGGCACGCCTCCCTCTCTTGGCCTCCGGGGTCTCCCGGAGGTTTGTGAACAAACTGTGAAGTGGGACTATATTATCAAATTCTGGATAATTTTTCAAGCGGAATCCGCCTAAAATCCAGCCCCCGAACACAAAAATATTTTGCGCAATTGCACAATGCGCCCGGTCTCCGGCGGATTGACAAAGGTCCTCCATTCGGGTACAATACTCCACTGAGCAAACATCCCGGGAGGTATTTTTATGCTCTTCTTTCTCTCCCCGCAGTACCGGCGGCTGGCCGTGCCCTCGGTCTTTTTCGCGGCGGTTATTTTCTTTGAAGAAATATTTCTGAAGCTGTACTGCTTTCACGGCCTGACTCCGGAGGGCTGTCTGTTTACCCTGCTGTTCACCCTGCCCCCCGCCCTGCTGCTGGGACTGCTGTGCGGCGGCACGCCCGTCCGGGCCGGGAGGCTCCTGCTGCCGGCGTGTACCGGGCTGGTCTCCCTGTGGATTGGGACCCAGGTGGTCTACTACCATATGTTCAAGGCGTTTCTCTCGGTCTTCTCCCTGACCAAGATGGCTATGGTCGCCAAATCCTTCGGGGAGATGGCGGTGGGCAACGTGCTGTCCAACTGGTTCCCCATTCTGATGATGCTCTCCCCCACCGTGCTGGCCTGGGTGTTTCGGAAGGCTCTGATTCCCGCCCCTGACCCCTCTTCCACTGGCCGGCGGCTCCGGTGGGCGGCCATGGCCGGAGGGCTCCAGCTGGCCGCCATGGGGCTGGTGCTGCTGTGCGGGGGCGGGGCGCTCTCCCTGCGGTATATCTACTACCACGCCGCCACCCCCGAGCTGGAGGTGCAGAACTTCGGTGTCTGCACCCAGACCCAGCTGGAGCTGCGCCGGGTACTCTTCGGCATCCAGCCCGACGGCCCGGCCCCCGAGCCCGAGCCGGAACCCGACCGCGCACCCCCCGACCTGGAGCCCACCCTGCCTGACCACTCCCTCCGGCCCGGGACCGTCCCCGGCTTCCACACCCTGCCCATCGACTTTGAGGCCCTGGCGGACAAGGCGGAGGAGGAGGAGCTGAAGAGCGCCCACCTCTGGTTCTCCCAGCGCGCCCCCACCCCGGAAAACCTGTGGACCGGGTACTTTGAGGGGAAAAATCTCATCTGGATTGTGGCGGAGGGGTTTTCCACCCTGGCCATGGACCCCCAGCGCACCCCTACTCTGTGGAAGCTGTCCCACCAGGGCTTCGTCTTTGACCACTTCTACACCCCGCTGTGGGGGGTGTCCACCTCAGACGGGGAGTACGTCACCACCACCGGCCTCATCCCCAAATCCGGGGTGTGGAGCTACTCCCTCTCCGCGGAGAACCATATGCCCTTCTCCCTGGGCTGGCAGTTCCGCCGGGAGGGCTACCGCACCTTCGCCTTCCACAACTACCTCTATAACTACTACGACCGGGACAAGTCCCACCCCAACATGGGCTATGAGTATTACGCCCTGGGCCAGGGGCTGGAACTGGAGGAGGTGTGGCCCCCCTCCGACCTGGAGATGATGGAGGAGATTGTCCCCCGCTTCCTCCACGAGGACAGGTTTATGGTCTACTGCCTGACGGTGAGCGGGCATCTGAACTACAGCCTGACCGAGAACGCCATGTCCGCCCGCCACTGGGACGCCGTCAAGGACCTGCCCTACAGCGAGGAGGTGCGCTGCTACCTGGCCTGTCAGCTGGAGCTGGAGCTGGCCATGACCCGGCTGCTCAACCAGCTGGAGGGGGCGGGCAAGCTGGACGACACGGTAATCGTCCTGTCCGCCGACCACTACCCCTACGGCCTGACCGATGAGCAGTACAGCGAGCTGCTGGGCCATCCGGTGGACCCCGTGTTTGAGATCTTCCAAAACACCCTCATTCTCTGGAGCGGCGACATGGAGGGGGCCGCCGTCCATGTGGATAAGTACTGCTCCAGCCTGGATGTAATGCCCACGCTGTCCAATCTCTTCGGGCTGGAGTACGATTCCAGGCTGATTATGGGCTCCGACATCCTGTCCAGCGAGGAGGCCCTGGTCATCTTTGCCAACTACAGCTTCATCAACGGGGAGGGGTACTACAACTCCATCACCGACCAGTTCACCCCCTGGGACGGCAAAGAGGCCAGCCAGGAGGAGGTGGCCGCTATGATTGCGGAAGTGCAGAACCGGGTGGCCTACTCCGCCGCGGTTTTGGACTACGACTATTACCGCCTGGCCCTCCCTCCGCCCGGGGAATGACCCTCCGCTCCCCTCCGTACCGCGTACAGGGACGCGACAAGTCGTGCCCCCGCGCTGGAACTCGGGGCGTATCCCCGCGTTGACACATACACAGCCCATCCCCCCACCGTTTCCGGCGGGGGGATGGGCTGTGTTTAGGAGGGAGAAATCTGGAGGTATCCTATGAAAACCGTCCCAATGAGACGGATTGTCTTTGGTCTGCCGCTCTGACGGCGCCGCCAGCCAGAGCGGTCAGTGAGGCGCATATGACCCGCGCCATAGAGGTCGATCATTTGGGAGTCCCTTCTCGCTTGATCTGACCATAGGATACCACAGCGTCCCCGGGAAATCTTCACCAAATCTGTAATTTTTTGTGAATAATGTGTGAAGCGTTTCTAAGATTTCTCTGTTTTTCCCGGTATTTTCTACATATCGTGTCCTTCCCGCTTCATCCGCATCTCCAGCGGGTCCGCCATGGGGTCCTGAGCGTTGGTGGCCGTGTCGGTCCGGTTCTGTCCGGCGATGGGCGCGCTGCCCCGCAGGTCCCGGCCCTGCCGCTTGCTCTGCTTGTTCCGTTTGCTCATCCTTGAGAAACCTCCTTGTGTGAAGATGCCCCTAGTATGCCCCTCTCCCCATAAAAAATCCCCACAAGCGAACTGCGCGGGCGTGCCACAAAGCCTTCCTGCGGCACGCCCTGAACTGGGGTGATTTATGATTGTACTGAACCACTCCCTGCTGCGCTGTCCGCATCCAGCACTGTCCCGTCCTCCTCCAGGAAATTCCAGCGGATCGTGTACTCCTTCCCTATGGCCTGGCCAATGTTCTCCACATAGCTCTGAAGCAGTACCTGTACCCGTTGTTGAGCGTTCCCCAAAAGCACCCGGTTGCTGGCCGCAGACATCTCCATGTTGTGCTGCGCCTCCGCGAAGGCTGCCTGCTCATCCTCCGCATCAATATTGGCCGACCGCTTATCCACAATAAAGGAGTCCGCTGTCAGGGAAGTGCTGTCCACTGTGCAGCTGAGCACCTTCGCCGCTGGAATGGTGATGGTCACTTCATCCCCCGACACCTCCATGCTTAGCCGGGACGCGTCAATTCCCAGTTCTACCACGCCGCTGTACTCAATCCAGAAGTGCTTGTCCTTCTTCCAGAGAAGGAACCCTGCGGCATCCTCCTCCTGGTATTTTGCCACATTGTGATAGTAACACTCCATGACAGCCAGCTCACAGATTGAGCGCATTTGGGAAATCTGAGGCTCAACCTTCGGAAGCTGTTCCTTCTTCTGACAGGCAGTACAGCTCAGAATCAGCACTGCGCTAGTCAAAAGGGCAATCCATCTCTTCATTCCTTATCCCTCCCACTCCACATTCAGGCCATACTCCCCATCCACCTGGTCGATAAAGGGCTGTATCAGTGCCCGAATCATGTTTTCCGCGTTCTGCTGGGCCAGGGCAAATATGGCCTGCTCCTGTTCGCTTTCCCGCTGGGCGTCCTGCTCGCACGCCTTGTACGCCGCTTCCGATACGGCGGACTGGTTCATCTTATCGTTGAGGAAAATATAGTCCAAGGTCGCAATATCTACGTTGACCTTGGTGATATGGACTGGGGGCAAAGTCACAGTAATCGCCTTGCTCTCCTGGTCCACCCCAATCTGTATCTGTTCAAAGTCAATACCTGCGTTCACCCTTGCCTCATAGGAAACATAGTAGTCAATCTTCTCCGGTTTGTCTTTGTTCTCCACCTGGGCGATGCCGTTGTATACCGCAGTAAATGTGGACAGCTCGCTGATGTTGATGATCTTTTCCAGCGTGGACACGGTGACAATCTCGGGCTCATTCTTCCCGCTGCCGCCCAGAGTTGCTCCCAGTGCCACCGTCCCAGCCAGCACCACGGCTGCCGCCATAAGCACCACCGCCTTGGGCAGCTTTTGGACCTCTGTCTTGTTTGCCATGTTCAGATCTCTCCTTCTTCCCAATATCTATATTTCTCAGCGCTTCCTGCAGGCCAGGATAAACTCTAGTCGGTCCCCAGCTGGGTCCACAGGTTTTTGTAGAGATTCAGGGTCTCGGGAGGCAAATTCTCATAGGCCTCGCACCGCGCCAGCGTCTCCGGGGGGGCGGCCATAATCTCAAAGATCTCCTGGTCCAGCTCCTCTCCCTCCTGCTCCAGGTAGTAGTCGGGGTACTGCTCCAGCGCCTCCCGGTTGGGGGACGCGTAGCCGATATAGTACATATTGGCCAGGTTGGCCTGGGTGGAGGCGATGAAGTTCATCCACAGGTGGGCCTCCCGCTGGTGGGGGGCGTCCTTCAGCATACACATGGCGTCCACAAACCAGTTGGAGCCCTCCTCGGGGATGACAAAGGCCAGGTCCTCGTTGTTGTACATCATGGTGACGCAGTCCCCGGCGTAGTAGGCGGCGACGGCGGCGTTCCCGCCCTCCATAGCCTGAAACACCTCGTCCATCACCCGGCCCTGGAACACGCCCCGCCGGTTGGCGTCCGCCACCAGCTCATAGGCCCGGCGGATCTCCTGCTCATCGGTGGTATTCAAGGAGTAGCCCAGACAGAGCAGCGCCTCCCCCAGGGCGTCCCGGGAGTTGTTGATGAGCAGCACCTTCCCGGCATACTTCCCGTCATAGAGGGCCTTCCAGCTGGTGATCTCCTCCTCCACCATAGCGGTGTTGTAGATGATGCCCAGGGTCCCCCAGGTATAGGGGACGGTGTACCGGTTCTCCGGGTCGTAGGACAGGTTCCGGAACCGCTGGTCGATCAGGGAGAAATTGGGGAGCTGGCTGTAGTCCAGGGGCTCCAGCATATCCTCCGCGATGAGCCGCCCGATCATATAGTCGGAGGGCACCACCACATCGTAGTCCGCCCCGCCGCTTTTCAGCAGGGAGTACAGGGCCTCATTGCTCTCGGCGGTCTGGTAGTTCACCCGGATGCCCGTCTCCTCCTCAAACTGGGTGATGAGGGACTCGTCGATATACTCCCCCCAGGAGCACACATTGACCACCGGCCGGGAGCTTGTGGCGTAGCTGAGGGAGACCACCGCCGCCACAAACACGCAGGCAAGCCCTCCCGCCAGCCCCCACCGCGCCCAGCGGAACCGGGGCTCGGCAAAGCGCTGGGCCAGCCGCTCCAGCCGGGAGGCCCGTCCCGCCGTCCCCCGCCGCTCCCTGGCCTCCTGCCGGACCTCCTTCAGGTTGCTCAGCACCAGCAGCGCCAGCACCGACAAAAACAGCAGGGTGGACACGGCGTTGACCTCAGGCGTGACCCGCTTCTTGGTCATGCCGTAGATGGTCATGGCCAGGGTGGAGTTGGCCGAGCCGGCGGTGAAGTAGGAGATGATGAAGTCGTCAATGGACATGGTGAAGGCGATGAGCGCCCCGGAGACGATGCCCGGCTTGATCTCAGGCAGCATCACCCTCCAGAAGGCCTGCATCCAGGTACACCCCAGGTCCTGGGCGGCGTCCATCAGGTTCCGGTCCATCTGCCGCAGCTTGGGGGCCACGTTGAGGATCACATAGGGGATGTTGAAGGACACGTGGGCCAGCAGCAGGGTCCCAAAGCCCAGCACCAGCCGCTCAGGCAGCTCCACCAGTCCCTGGACCCCGTTGAACCACCGGGCAAAGCTCCCCCAACCCTGGAAGAAAGCCACAAAGAACAGGCACAGGCTGACGCCGGTGACGATGTCCGCGTTCATCATGGGGATGTTGTTCACCGTGAGCAGGGCCTCCCGCCGGCGCCGCCCCAGGCTGTACAGGCCGATGGCGGCAAAGGTCCCCGCCACGGCGGAGAGGGCGGTCGCCAGGAGGGAGACCAGCAGGGTGGTGTAGACGCTCTCCATAATCAGCCGGTTCTGGAAGAGCCGCCCGTACCAGTGGAGAGAAAAACCCTTCCACACCGCGCTGGAGTCCCCCGCGTTGAAGGAGAACACGATGAGCAGCAGGATGGGGGCGTAGAGGAAGAGGAACATCAGGCCAATCAGCAGGCGGCTGAAGAGCTTCCCGCCGGTTTTGCTCCGGGCGCTCATAGCATCACCGCCTGTTCCTCACCCTCGCCGAAGTGATTCATCACCACCATACACACCACCACAATGAGCATCATAACCATGGAGATGGCCGCGCCCAGGTGGGGGTCGTAGGCTCCGCCCAAAAACTGCTGCTCGATCAGGTCCCCCAGCATCATCTGGTTGCCCCCTCCCAGCAGGCGGGAGATGGCGAAGGTGGACACCGCCGGCACAAACACCATGGTCACCCCGGACAGCACCCCGGGGAGGGACAGGGGAAGAATCACCTTCCGGAACACCCCCGCCGAGTCCGCCCCCAGGTCCCGGGCGGCCTCCAGCAGGGAGTGGTCCAGCTTGACGATGACCGAGTAGATGGGCAAAATCATGAAGGGCAGGTAGTTGTACACCATCCCCAGCACCACCGCCCCGGAGGTACGGATCATGGGGATGTACTCCACTCCCAGCAGGTCCAGCAGCCCGATGGCCCGGAAGAATTGGTTGAGCAGGCCGTTGTTCTCCAAAATGGACATCCAGGAGTAGGTCCGCAGGAGGAAGTTCATCCACATGGGGAGCATGATGAGGGCCATAGCGGTGCGCTGGAAGCCCGGACCCTCCTGAGCCATCCAGTAGGACACCGGGTAGCCGATGAGCAGGCAGATCAGGGTCGCCACCAGCGCCAGCCGGAAGGAGCGGACAAAGACGGCGGCGTAGGAGCCCATTTCCGCAAAATTCTCCAGCGTGCCCCGGAACTCCGCGGTGGAGAAGGCGTAGGCCACCATGATGAGGATGGGGATGACCACCATCAGCGCCATCCACACCACATAGGGGACGGCAAACCAGGACAGCTTATTCCTCATTGCCGCCCTCCCCCTCCGGGCTGAAGCCGGCGCCGCTGATCTCCTCGTACTCCTCGGAGTAGGAGGAGTAGTCGCCAAACATGCCCGAGTACTCGCTCTTCCTCATCACGTGGATGCCGTCCGGGTCGATCTTGATGCCGATGCGGCTGCCCACCGGGGACAGGTCGGTGGTCTGAATCAGCCACTTGAAGCCGTAGAAGTCCACGATAATGTCGTACTGCATCCCCTTGAAGGTGACCGAGGTGACAGTGCCCCGCAGCTGGCCCTGGTCCTCGGGCACGATGTCCACGTCCTCCGGGCGGATGACCACGTCCACCGGCTCATCGGGAGAAAACCCTCCGTCCAGGCACTGGAACCGTCGGTTGAAGATCTCCACCACCCCGTCGGCCCGCATGATGCCGTCAATGATGTTGGACTCCCCGATGAAGTCGGCCACAAAGGCGTTTTGCGGCTCGTTGTAGATGTCCTCCGGGCTTCCGATCTGCTGGATCTTCCCTCCGTCCATGACCACCACCGTGTCCGACATAGCCAGGGCCTCCTCCTGGTCGTGGGTGACGTAGACAAAGGTGATCTCCATAGCCTTCTGGATACGCTTGAGCTCGTTCTGCATATCCTTGCGCAGCTTCAGGTCCAGAGCGCCCAGAGGCTCGTCCAGCAGCAGCACCTTGGGCCGGTTCACCAGCGCCCGGGCGATGGCCACCCGCTGCTGCTGGCCTCCGGACAGCTGGGTGGTCCGGCGCTTCTCGAACCCCCGCAGGTTGACGATCTCCAGCATCTCCATCACCCGCTGGTCGATCTCCTCCTCGGGCAGGCGCACCTTCTGGCCCGACGGGTCCGCCTTGGGGATGCGCAGGCCAAAGGCGATGTTCTCGTACACGTTCAGGTGCGGGAACAGGGCGTACTTCTGGAACACCGTGTTGATGGTCCGTTTGTGCGGCGGGACAGCATTAATCCTCACCCCGTCGAACAAA
>JAAWSG010000007.1 GCA_022801435.1 Lawsonibacter sp. | reverse complement strand
ATAGCCCTCGTTTTCAGTTTATAGAGGAAGAACCAGAACGAAACACTGCTCCAACAAGTAAATCGTTGCAGAGTTCGTCTGGCTCTCCAATGGTGACCCAGCGGAGATTCGAACTCCGGACACCCTGCTTAAAAGGCAGGTGCTCTGCCGACTGAGCTACTGGGTCACATATCCGGCCAGCTCCCACACAGCGGACCGGTGGGGGTTCCGGGCGGGGTTAAAGTGGCAGGGATGGCTGGACTCGAACCAGCGATGAGGGAGTCAAAGTCCCTTGCCTTGCCGCTTGGCTACACCCCTGTATCCTCCATGGGGAAAGCGCCGGGGCCGGAGCCGAAGCTCCGGCCCTCTGGCTTGTTTCAAGTGGGGTGGGTAAAGGGACTCGAACCCTCGACACCCGGAACCACAATCCGGTGCTCTAACCAACTGAGCTACACCCACCATGCTGCCGCCATGGAGAAAGCGGACTTTGCTTTGACGTGGTACGCCTGAAGGGACTCGAACCCCCGGCCCACTGCTTAGAAGGCAGTTGCTCTATCCACCTGAGCTACAGGCGCGTATCATTGTCCCCGCGTCCCGCCCCCGCAGGGAGCCGCAGCGGAATGAGCAAGCCTTTTGGAACGAGGACTTTGGAGCGGGTGATGGGAATCGAACCCACGCGACCAGCTTGGAAGGCTGGGATTCTACCATTGAACTACACCCGCATGGACGACACGTTCCTCTCACGTCAGCCATAGGATAGTACCACATTTTTTGCCTTCTGTCAATGGGTTTCCGAAAATTTTCCCACAAAAATAGGACCGCCCTCCGGAGCGGCCCCATTTTCACAGGGATCGGGCTCAGCAGCCGATGAAGTACAGCTTCTCTCCCGACCGCTTGCACACCACCTCCACCTCCTCGGTGAGGGGGATTAAAGTCCTGTCCCGGTACAGCTGCTGTCCGGTGATCTGGAAGCAGGCCATGGTGTGCAGGTAGTTCAAAACATCCTGGATGGGCTGCTCCGGGTCAAAGAACCCCAGATCAGGCAGGCCGAACTCCCGCATTCCCTGGGTCTCCAGGGTGGGTTTTTTCTCCGAAAGGCCCCGGTACAGCCAGATCCACAGGGTGACAGGAAAATAGTCCGGGTCGTTCCAGGTCCTCCCCTCCATCTGGCCGCGCTGGAAGAGGTAGTGTTCCCGGCTGACCAGAAGGCCGGTGTTGGCCACCGAGACACCCACCGCCCCCTCCAGCTCCAGCAGGGCGGCGCACAGCAGGCTGAAGGCCCAGCACACCTGGCGCTTGCTCTCCAGGGTCCGCCCGCCCTTCTTCTGGGCCAGCAGCCAGAAGGACTGATGCGCGCAAAAGGCGTCCCGCTCCTCCGGCTCCAGGAACAGGTTGTGCGGGACTTTTGCGGGGATGTTCTGGGTCGTTTCCGGGACGGGCATGGGCAGGTAGGAGCACCAGAATTCCAGCCCCTCCACCTTGACAATAAAGGCGGGAACCTTTGGGTGACTGCGGTCCACGCCGCTGACCGATTTTTTCCCGAACACCTCCCGGAGCCGCTCCAGAGCCGGGTCGATGTCCTCCAGCACCCGGTCCATGAGCAGCAGTGTCATCGTGTCCTCCCTGGGGGGCTTGGGCCACTCCGGCGTCTCTTCTCCATTGGACTCCGGCATCTTCTTCCGAAACCGGTCAAACAGTCCCATCGGGGTCCCTCCTCTTTTGAAACTTCGCCCCGGCTGACGCCGGGCCTGATTGTCTATTCCATCGCGGAGAGGGTCCAGGGGACCGCCTCATAAATCGAAGGCCGCTCCTTGCGCAGCTTCTCATAGACCTCCCGCCGCCGTGCGCTCTGGGACCCGGGGACGTTCTCATCCTCCCCGCACCAGAACTGGAAGCCCAGCAGATAGCTCTCCATCAGGTCCTCCCAGCCGAGGCAGTGCTTCTGGGCCAGCTCATAGGCGGCTGTACCCAGTGCGGTCAGCTCCTCCCGGGAGAGGTAGCCCGCCAAAAAACAGTACTGAGCGTTACAGGCCAGCCGCCCCAGGTCCCAGCCCAGCAGAGCGTTGGCCCCCCGCCTGCGCCATGCGTCCAGCAGCCGGGACTGGAGGCTGGTCCCAGGCCCTCCCACAGGCAGATTGCTCTGAGTATGAGCAGGGCCGCTGTCCGGGCCAGTGACCTCCCCCTTTGCCTCCTGCCTCTCCATCATCATCTGGAACCGTGCCCGCGTTCCAACCGTCAGCAACCCGAACATCTCCGCGATGGCGGTGTCGGGGCTGGTGATCCCCCAATTGTTTTTTAGTGTGCGGCGTATGGCCATCTTGCGCAGCCCGGAGCCGGGCGTCCCCGCAAAATGCACCATCAGTCTCTGGGTATCCGCATTGTTGGCGGCAGACAGGCAAGAGCCCGCCGCATTGAGCCAGAGGTCCAGGGGAGTCAGTGGGATGCGCGAGCCTCTCCGCAGCACCTTCTCATCGCGGTTCAGGGCTATGACCAGAATGACAGCCACCGCCGCCATGATCATATTCAGCACCACGAAAATCCGGCCCAGCAGCGGAAACTTGGCCATCATGGCAATCACCAGCGCACATGCGGGCACAGCCAGCCAGAAAAATTTTTTGGGCACAAGGATAAGGATCAGCAGAAACGGGAGGAGGGTCAGGATCAAAACCAATATCCTTCCAATTCCAATCAACACCGGCACTGCTCACTGTACCCCTTTACAGCTTCATAATCCACCCGTGGGGGTCAGCGATACGGCCCCACTGGATACCGGTGAGCTCGTCGTAGAGCTTCTGGGTGATCTCGCCAATCTGGTTGTTGGAGACCGTGACCTTTTTCTCCCCCATGGCCAGCTCCCCGATGGGGGAGACCACGGCGGCGGTCCCGGTCCCCCAGGCCTCCTCCAGTGTGCCGTCTTCGGCGGCGGCAAAGAGCTCCTCCGCGGAGATGCGCCGCTCCTCCACCTCATAGCCCCAGTCCTTCAGCAGCTGGATACAGGACCTGCGGGTGATGCCGTCCAGCACCGAGCCGTTGAGGTCGGGGGTGAGGATCTTCCCGGCCACCTTGAACATCACATTCATGGAGCCAACCTCCTCGATATACTTGCGGTGGACGCCGTCCAGCCACAGCACCTGGCTGTAGCCCGCCTTCTCCGCCTGGTCGCCGGCCCGGAGAGAGGCCGCGTAGTTGCCGCCGGTCTTGGCCATACCCATACCGCCCTTGACGGCGCGGACGTCCTGCTCCTCCACATAAATCTTCACCGGGTTGAGCCCCTCGGGGTAGTAGGCCCCCACCGGGCACACCACCACGATGTACTGTACGTGGTGGGAGGAGTGTACCCCCAGCGCCGCGTCCAGGCCGATCATGAAGGGGCGGATATACAGGGAGGTGTCCTTCTCATGGGGGACCCAGTCCTGCTCCACCTCCACCAGCTTGGTGATGCCGGCCAGGGCCAGCTCCTCGGGGATCTGAGGCAGGCACAGGCGCTGGGCGGACTTGTTCATCCGGTCGATGTTGTCCCGGGGCCGGAAGAGCTGGATGGAGCCGCCGGCGGTGCGGTAGGCCTTCAGCCCCTCGAAGATCTCCTCGCCGTAGTGGAGCACCTTGGCGGCGGGGTCGATCTGAAGCGGGCCGTAGGGGACAATGCGGGGGTCGTGCCAGCCCTGACCGGCGTCATAGTCCACGATAAACATGTGGTCGGTCATGGCCTTGCCGAACACCAGAGTGGAGGAGTCAGGCTTCTCTTTCAGAACAGCGGCACGGGTGATTTTAATTTCCATAGTACATTCCTCCTGTATTCTTCTATTCCCCGCTCCCGGCCGGAGGGGGAAGCTCTGTCCGTCTGGAAACAGGACAGGGTCCAGTCCGCTCCTCATTATAACAGCCTTCTCCGCTCCGCGCAACGGTTTCGCCGGGCAGAAGCAAAATTTTTTCCGGGGGTTCCTGGATAGCACAGCAAAGGACGGTAAGCAAAATGACCCCCCAGAGAGTAGCCGCTCTCTGGGGGGGCGCTTGGTGACGCCCAATTTGGATATACTGATTGCCGTTGGCAGGAGTTATTATACCACAGTCTTCTGCAAAACGCAAGGAGATGCCAAAACATTTTTACAAATCTTTTTACCGCCGGAATCAGCACAGCCAGACATGACTAGGAGTCACAAGTCCGGACGTTCCAACTGGGGGGTCCGGATTTTTCGCATCTGAAAATCCCCTCTGGACTTCCTGGGCAAAAGCGGATATAATACACAAAACCCCTTCTGAAAGAGGCCGCCTATGCTGTATCAAATTGTCTGGATCTTCTTCATTTACGCCTTTC
Organism: Lawsonibacter sp.; assembly: GCA_022801435.1. Taxonomy (GTDB): domain Bacteria; phylum Bacillota; class Clostridia; order Oscillospirales; family Oscillospiraceae; genus Lawsonibacter. Next base: position 56,306 of record JAAWSG010000007.1, on the reverse strand, counting down.
TGGGCTGGTGTACCGAGGTGAGCTACGCCGCCCTGGTCACCGGGAGGTTTGTCAACCGGGGATTTCTCAACGGTCCGGTCTGTCCCATCTACGGCTTTGGGGTGGTGGTGGTCCTGGCCTGCCTGACCCCTCTGGCGGATTTTCTCCCCGTGCTCTTTTTGGGCTCGGTGCTCCTGACCTCCCTGCTGGAGTGGCTCACCGGCTTTGTGCTGGAGAAGCTTTTCCATCAGCGCTGGTGGGACTACTCCGACGAGCCCTTCAACCTGGGGGGCTATATCTGCCTGCGCTTCTCCATCGCCTGGGGATTTGCCTGCCTGTTCGTGGTGAAGCTGCTCCACCCCACCGTGCTGCTGCTGATCCGCCTCATCCCCGTCCGGCTGGGGGTCATCCTGCTTGTGGCGCTGGGGGCGGCTCTGGCGGTGGACCTGGCGGCCACGGTGTCCTCGGTGGTCAAGCTGAACCGCCGTCTGTCCCGCATTGACGAGCTGGCCGCCAAGATCAAGGCCGCGTCCAACGACTTCGGGGAGGACCTGGCGGAGCGGGTACTGGAGGCGGCGGCCCGGGGCGCGGACTGGAGGGAGGAGCTGGAGGAGCTGTCCTTCCGTCTGGCGGAGCGCCGGGCGGAGCTGGCCGGCGAGCGGGAGGACTGGGAGCGCCGCCGGGAGGAGCGTCTGGCTCAGGCCCGCCGGCAGCTGGAGGAGTGGCGCTCCAGCATGGACGCCCTGCTGGACAAGCCCGCCTTTGGACACCGGCGGCTTCTGCGGGCCTTCCCCCGGCTGCGCTCCTCCGGCCACCAGACCGCCCTGGAGCGGCTGCGCCGGCGCATTGGGGAGCGGAAGTGACGCCTTTGCAATTCTTTCCGCTCTGTGATATAATCTCAGAAACCATATTACAAGATGACAAGAAGGGAGGCTCCCCCTGTGGACGAGCTTCAAGACCTGAAAAACCGTATGGAGCGGGAGCGCCCCGCCCCCTGGAACGATCTGCCTGATATCGCCCTGTATATGGACCAGCTCATCTCCTACATGCCCCGGCAGCTGATCCGCTTTGACCAGAGCGCCCCCCTCACCCCCGCCATGGTGAACAACTACATCAAGGACGGGCTGGTCCCCCGGGCGGAGGGCAAGCGGTACGGCCCCATCCACCTGGGCTACCTGACGGCGGTGGTGGCCCTGAAGCAGGTGCTCTCAGTCCGGGACATCGGGGCGCTGATGGAGGCGGGCCGGGCGCTGGAGAAGACCCCGCCGGAGCAGTACCGCTACTTCTGCGACGCCCTGGACCGCGCCCTCACCGGGACCGCCGCCTCCATCGACCCGGAGGCGGAGAAGTCCGAGCTGGCCAAGATGGCGCTGGATTTCGCCGTGCGCAGCTACGCCAACCAGCTGGCCTGCGCCCGTATTTTGAGCATCCTCCAGCCCCCGGAGGAGAAGGGAAAACGGAAGGGGTAGCCCGGCTCCAGGGGCGCGGGCGGTGCGCATGTTATATTGGAGGTTTTACGATGTACTATCCCTGCCCCTGCTGCGGCTTCCTCACCCTGTGCTACCCCCGGCAAAACGCGGTGGGAGCCATCTGTCCGGTGTGCTTTTGGGAGAACGATGTCTTTGACCCCGGGGAGGACAGCCCCAGCGATGAGAACCGGGGGATGACGCTGCACCAGGGGAGAACGAATTTTCGGGCGTCCGGCGCGGTGGCGGAGGACTTTTTGCCCCACGTCCGTCCGCCCCTGCCCGAGGAGCTCCCCCCGGACATCCCGGACACCATACGGCCCGTCCGGGAGGAGGACCACCCCGCCGTCTATGCGCTGGTGCAGGCCGCCTTCCGCACCGCCCGGGTGTCCGACGGGAGGGAACAGGACTTTGTGGAGGAGCTGCGCCGCCGGGAGGGATTTTCCCTGGAGCTGGCGGCGGAGCGGGACGGGGTGCTCACCGGGCACGTGATGCTCACCGAGACCGCCGTCCCCCGTCCCCCGGAGGAGGAGCCCCGGTACTGGAAGTTCCTCATGCTGGCCCCCCTGTCCGTCCGGCTGGAGGACCGGGGCCGGGGTCTGGGCGGGGCTCTCATCCGGGAGGCCGCCCAGCGAGCGGAGGCCAACGCCGTCTTCCTCATCGGCGACCCGGGATACTATGGGCGGTACGGCTTCGAGAACGCGGTGGAGCTCGGCTTCACCAACGCCAGCGGCGTACCCGACCAGTATCTGCTGGTCCTGCCCCTGGAGTTCACCCTGCGGGACCGGGCCAGGGGTCCGGTGAATTTACACTAGGAGGATGTAACATGGCAAGCAGTCCTGATTTTGCGGCCTACATCTGCGAGCAGCTGGAGGGCCTGGGGGCGGTGCGCTTCCGGAAGATGTTCGGGGAGTACATGGTCTACCTCAACGACAAGCCGGTCTTGATTCTCTGCGATGACCAGGCGATGGTAAAAATGCTCCCCTGTCTGGAGGAGCTTTTGCAGAACCGCCCCACCCAGCCCCCCTACCAGGGAGCCAAGGACCACTACCTCCTGGACCCCGATGACCGGGAGACCCTGCGGGAGGCGGCCCGGCTGGCGGAGGAGGTCACCCCTCTGCCCAAGAAGAAAACTCCGAAAAAGAAGGAGGCCGCCCCGGCAGAGGGACCTGTGCCCTGGGATATCGCCTGGCCCGCCCACACCCAGCCCCCGCTGGAGGAGATCAGCCGCCGGGTGGACAGCCCGCTGTTTGCCGCGCTCCAGACCTGGATGGCGGATACCTACCAGGCGTCCCCCTCCATCGAGTTCAGCAGGTGCTCCATGGACCGGGGCTGGAATGTCAAGTACAAAAAGGGGAGCAAGGCCCTGTGCGCCCTCTATATCCGGTCCGGGTACTTCACCGCTATGGTGACATTCGGCGCCAAACAGACCGCCGAGCTGGAGGTCCTGCTGCCCACCTTCTCCCCCGCCCTCCAGACGCTGTACCAGAAGACCCCGTTCTGCAACGGCGGCAAGTGGCTGTGCGTCGATGTGAAGGACCAGGCTCTGCTGGAGGATGTGCAGCGGCTGATTCTCCTAAAGGCCAAGCCGGTACAAAAGCGAAGCGGCAAAACGGAGGACTGATCTTCGTGGGATTCCTGATCTTCACCCTCCTGCTGCTCCCCGCCATGGCTCTGTACGCCCTGGCGGACGCGGCGCTGCGGCCCTTCTCCGGCATACTCGGCCCAGTGCTGGCATGGCTGAACGACCCGGCGGTGTTTTACGCGGCGGTCAGGGTGCTGCTGGTGTGGAACGTGCTGGTGCTGGCGGCGCTGCTGCTGGTGCGGCGGCGCATGAAGCGGACCAGAGGGCCGGGCTGGGAGTGGGAGTACATCCACCAGGCCCAGGGCTGGCGGCGGCGGGGACGCCGGCTGATCTGTCTGGTGCTGCTGCTGGGCCTCTATGCGGGACTGTTCTGGGTGCTGCTCTGCACCGTCCTCCTGGTCACTCAGATTGCCGGACCCATGCCATAAGAAAAGCCTTGACATTAAACAACCGTTCCATTATGCTATAGAACAGAAGCGGTCCCCCTCCGGCGGGGACGCAAGTTTGTTCGGAAGCGGAAGGAGAACTCAGCCATGCACACACACATCACAGTCAAGGGCGCGCGGGTCAACAATCTGAAAAACGTGGACGTCTCCATCCCCCGGGACAAGCTGGTGGTCCTCACCGGGCTGTCTGGTTCAGGCAAGTCCTCACTGGCCTTTGACACCATCTATGCCGAGGGCCAGCGGCGGTATGTGGAATCCCTGTCCTCCTACGCCCGGATGTTCCTGGGCCAGATGGAAAAGCCCGATGTGGACTATATCGACGGCCTGTCCCCCGCCATCTCCATCGACCAGAAGACCACCTCCAAAAACCCCCGCTCCACCGTGGGGACGGTAACTGAAATTTATGACTACCTCCGCCTGCTGTGGGCCAGGGTGGGGACCCCCCACTGCCCCATCTGCGGCAAGGAGATCAAGCAGCAGACCATCGACCAGATTATCGACCAGGTCCTGGCCCTGCCCGAGGCCACCCGCATCCAGGTCATGGCCCCCATCGTCCGGGGGAAGAAGGGGGAGCATCAGAAAATTTTTGAGGACGCCCGGAAGTCCGGCTATGTCCGGGTGCGGGCGGACGGCTCCCTCTACGACCTGTCCGAGGAAATCAAGCTGGACAAGAACAAAAAGCACAGCATCGAGGTGGTGGTGGACCGGCTGGTCATCCGGGAGGACATCACCCGGCGGCTCACCGACAGCGTGGAGATCGCCTCTAACCTGTCCGGGGGGCTGGTGGTCATCAACATCGTGGAGGAGGACCGGGACATCCTCTTCTCCCAGAACTACGCCTGTGAGGACTGCGGCGTGTCCATTGAGGAGCTCACCCCCCGGATGTTCTCCTTCAACAACCCCTTCGGCGCCTGCCCCGCCTGCACAGGGCTGGGGTCCCAGATGAAAATTGACCCCAACCTGATCATCCCCAACAAAAACCTGTCCATCATCGAGGGGGCCATCACCGCCTCCGGGTGGAACAACATCAAGTCGGACGGCATCTCCCGGATGTACTTTGACGCCCTGGCCAAGAAGTACAAGTTCAAGCTGAACACCCCTATCAAGGACCTGTCCCCCCAGGTGCTGGACATCATCCTCCACGGGACCAACGGAGAGAAGCTCACCCTCCACTACGACCAGCCCCGGGGCCAGGGGACCCTGTACCAACCCTTTGAGGGGATTGTCAACAACCTGGAGCGCCGCTACCGGGAGACCCAGTCGGACAGCATCAAGCGGGAGCTGGAGGAGTGTATGTCCCAGTGTCCCTGTCCGGTGTGCCAGGGCAGGCGGCTGAAGCGGGAGTCCCTGGCGGTCACGGTGGGGGGGCTGGACATTGACAGCTTTTGCCGGAAAAGCGTCACCGATGCCCTGGACTTCACCCAGCACCTAGAGCTGAACGAGACCCAGACCATGATCGCCGCCCAGATTTTGAAGGAGATCAGAAACCGGCTGGGCTTTCTGCAGTCGGTGGGCCTCCAGTACCTGACCCTCTCCCGGGAGGCGGGGACCCTCTCCGGCGGGGAGAGCCAGCGCATCCGTCTGGCCACCCAGATCGGCTCCTCCCTCATGGGGGTGCTCTATATTCTGGACGAGCCCTCCATCGGCCTGCACCAGCGGGACAACGACAAGCTGCTGGCCACCCTCCAGGAGCTGCGCGACCTGGGCAACACCCTGCTGGTGGTGGAGCACGACGAGGACACCATGCGCCAGGCGGACTACATCATTGATGTGGGCCCGGGCGCCGGGGTGAATGGAGGGACCATCGTGGCCGCCGGGACCCCGGAGGAGGTTATGGAAAATCCCGCCTCCATCACCGGGGACTACCTGGCCGGACGGAAAAAAATCCCTGTCCCACAGCAGAGGAGGACAGGAAACGGGCACTATCTGAAGGTGTTCGGCGCGGCGGAGCACAACCTGCGGGGGGTGGACGCGGTCTTCCCTCTGGGGTGCTTCCTCTGCGTCACCGGAGTTTCCGGGAGCGGCAAGTCCTCCCTGGTGAACGAGATTTTGTACAACAAGCTGGGGGCGGACCTGAACCGGACCAAGACCCGGGCGGGCAAGCACGAGCGCATCGAGGGGGAGGAGTTTTTAGACAAGGTCATCAACATCGACCAGAGCCCCATCGGCCGCACCCCCCGCTCCAACCCCGCCACCTACACCGGGCTGTTCAACGATATCCGGGAGCTCTTCGCCTCCACCCCCGACGCCAAGAGCCGGGGCTACGGGCCGGGCCGGTTCTCCTTCAACACCCGGGGAGGCCGGTGCGAGGCCTGCACCGGAGACGGCCTGCTGAAAATCGAGATGCACTTCCTGCCCGACATCTACGTCCCCTGCGAGGTATGCAAGGGAAAGCGATACAACCGGGAGACCCTGGAGGTGCGCTACAAGGGCAAAAATATCTATGAGGTGCTGGAGATGACGGTGGACGAGGCGCTGCCCTTCTTCGAGGCGCTGCCCAAAATCTACAACCGCCTGAAAACCCTGGAGGAGGTGGGCCTGGGCTATGTGAAGCTGGGCCAGCCCTCCACCGAGCTGTCCGGCGGTGAGGCCCAGCGGGTCAAGCTGGCCACCGAGCTGTCCAAGCGCTCCACCGGACGGACCATCTATATTTTGGACGAGCCCACCACCGGCCTGCACTCCGCCGATGTGCAGAAGCTCATTGAGGTGCTCCAGCGGCTGGTGGAGGGCGGAAATACCGTGCTGGTCATCGAGCACAACCTGGATGTGATTAAAACCGCCGACCATATCATCGACCTGGGCCCCGAGGGCGGTGACGGCGGCGGGCAGATCGTCTGCACCGGTACGCCCGAGGAGGTCGCCGCCTGCCCGGAATCGTATACGGGGCAGTATTTGCGGAAAATGCTGGCGGACCGGTGAATTCCCTCTGCACAGAAACGCCGCCGGTTCCCTGCCGGGGCGCATAGACGAGAAAAACTAGGAGAATGTTATGGATGTATTTCAGTTCCTGACCAATGACACCACGGGCAAGTGCCTGTTCACCATGCTGGTGTCCATGATCCCCATCATCGAGCTGCGGGGCGGCCTGCCCTTCGGGGTGGCGCTGGGCCTGCCCTACTACCTGGCCTTCCCCGCGGCGGTCATTGGGAACCTGATCCCCGCCCCCTTCATCATCGTGTACATCCGCCGCATTTTCGAGCTGATGCGCCGCTATCTCCCAAAGCTCAACGGCATTGTGGACAAGCTGGAGCGCAAGGCCCACCTCAAGGGCAAGAAGATGCAGAAATACCAGTATCTGGGTCTGTGGCTCTTTGTGGCCATCCCCATGCCGGGGACGGGGGCCTGGACCGGCTCGCTGGCGGCGGCGTTTTTGGGGATGCGGCTGAAGAAGGCCATGCCCGCCGTGTTCCTGGGGGTGCTCACCGCCGGGTGCATCATGCTGGGGCTGACCCATGTGGGGATCAATCTGTTTTCCGGCTCGGTGTGACCGAAGCCGCTCCCTCCGCATAGGATACCCCGGAGGTGTTGCTGTGTGGGTACATTCTGGGACGCGGCGCTGGCCGTGGTGTGCGCGGCGGGTCTGGCGCTTCTGGGCTGGTGGCTGTTTGGACTGCTGCTGCGCCCTCTGCCCGGCCATGGCGCGTATCTGGTGCTCCCTGGCCGGGACGAAGGCGAGGGTCTGGAGCAGCAGGTGCGGGCCTGCATCTGGCTGCGGGGTCTGGGACTGCTGTCCTGTCCGGTCGTCATCGCGGACGCGGGCCTGACCCCCCAGGGCTGGGAGCTGGCGCTGCGCCTCACCGCCCGCTGGCCGGGAGTGGTCCTGTGGCCGGCGTCCGAGCTGGGGGATTTGTTACATACTTAGAGAAGGAGGCGTCCCATGTCTGAACAGGAGTTTTCCCAGGCCGAGGGGTCAGTCTCCGCTGTCATCTACTGCAACGAGGAAAACGGCTATACCATCCTCCGCCTGGACCTGGGAGAGGAGGAGATCACCGTGGTGGGCTCCCTGCCCGGCGTCACCCCCGGAGAGTACCTGTCCGTCCGGGGCCGCTGGACCAGGCATCCCACCTACGGCGCCCAGCTCAAGGCGGAGTACATGGAGCGCCGCCTGCCCCAGGGAACCAAGGAGATTTACCACTATCTGGCCTCCGGCGCGGTGAAGGGCATCGGCGCCTCCACCGCCCGGCTGGTCATTGAGGAGTTCGGAGAGGACGCCCTCTCGGTCATTGAGGACGCCCCGGAGCAGCTGGCCAAGATCCGGGGCATCTCCCTGAAGCGTGCCCGGCAGATCAGCGCCTGCTTCCGCCAGCAGATGGGGATGCGCCGGCTGGCCGAGTTTCTCACCGGGCACGGCTTCCCTCTGGAGCTGGCCGTCCAGCTGAGCCGGAGCTATGGCGATGTGGCTCTGGAGGTGGTCAAGGCCAACCCCTACCTGCTGGTGGGGGAGGAGTTCAAGGTGGAGTTCTCCCAGGCGGACAAGCTGGCCCTCTCCCTGGGGGTGGGGACGGAGGACCCGCTGCGGCTGGACGCGGGGCTGGTTTTCGAGCTGGCCCACAACAACTGGAGCAACGGGCACACCTTTCTCCCCCACGGCAAGCTGATTCAGGCCACCGGAGTGCTGCTGACCGTCTCCGGAGAGGTGCTGGAGGAACGTCTGGAGGCGCTGTCCCGGCGGCAGGAGGTGCTGTGTCAGCCGGTGGCGGGCCAGGAGGCGGTCTACCTCCCCGCCATGTGCGAGGCGGAGGCCTCCATCGCCCGCCGCGTTTTGGAGATGAGCGCCCGGGAGCCCGCCGTCCCCGACTCCCTGGACGAGCTGGTCCGGTACATACAGCGGGAGCACGGCATCTCCTACGCTCCCCAGCAGCGCCAGGCGGTGGAGCTGGCCGCCCGCCGGCAGGTGATGCTCCTCACCGGGGGACCGGGGACGGGGAAGACCACCTGCCTGCGGGGGGTGCTCACCCTGTTTGAGATGATGGGGCTGGAGACCGCCCTGACCGCCCCCACCGGACGGGCCGCCAAACGGCTGGGGGAGCTGTGCGGGACGGACGCCTCCACCATCCACCGCCTGCTGGAGACCGGCTTCGACCCCCACTCCGGCAGGCTGGTGTTTACCAAAAACGCCCAAAATCCCCTGAAGGCGAACGCGGTCATCGTGGATGAGACCTCCATGGTGGACGTGCCCCTCATGGCCGCCCTGCTGGACGCCCTGGAGGGGGACTGCCGGCTGGTGCTGGTGGGGGACCCGGACCAGCTGCCCTCGGTGGGCCCGGGGAGCTTGTTTGCCGACCTCATCCGCAGCGGCGCGGTCCCCACCGTCTGCCTGACCGAGATCTTCCGGCAGGCCGCCCAGAGCGCCATCGTCCGCAGCGCCCACCAGATCAACCGGGGGGAGCTGCCCGACCTGCGGCGAAACACGGGGGACTTCTTCTGTCTGACCCGGCGGGACCCCCAGTCGGTGGTGGACACGGTGGTGGACCTGTGCCGCCGCCGCCTCCCGGAGCGGATGGGCATCCCCGCCGACCAGATCCAGGTCCTCTCCCCCACCCGCCGCCGGGGGACCGGGACCCGGGCGCTGAACCAGGCCCTTCAGCAGGCCCTCAACCCGCCCCTGGAGGGGAAGGGGGAGCGGCGCTTTGGGGACTGGGTCTTCCGGGCGGGGGACCGGGTGATGCAGGTGCGCAACAACTACGACATCCTCTGGCGGGAGGAGGGCGGGACCGACTCGGGCATGGGGATGTTCAACGGGGATATCGGGGTCATCCGCTCCATCGAAAAGGAGCTCATCACGGTGGACTTCGACGGAAAAATCGTGGAGTATGAGCCCGATATGCTGGGGGAGCTGGAGCCCGCTTTCGCCATCACGGTACACAAGGCCCAGGGCAGCGAGTACCGGGCCGTCATCCTGGCGGCGCTGGACGGGGCCCCCATGCTCATGACCCGTGGGGTGCTCTACACCGCCGTCACCCGGGCCCGGGAGCTGTTCATCGTGGTGGGGGACCCCGCCTCGGTGGCCCAGATGGTACACAACAACCGGCAGACCAGACGGTACTCCGGCCTGCGGACCAGACTGACCGCGGAATAAAACTGCCCTCCGAAGACGCTCAGCGCTCCGGAGGGCAGCTTTTAATTTGTTTTGCGGTAGAGGCTGCAGCAGAATCTGAGCCCCTTCTCCTCCCGCTCGGGTCCCTCCTCCTCCAGCCGCCACTCAGGCCGGGCGTCCAGGTCGGGGAACCAGCGGTCGGCGGAAAACACCGCGTCAATTTTTGTGACATAGGCGGTGTCGCAGAAGTCCAGAAGCGCCTCATACACCGAAGCGCCGCCGATGACAAAGGAGTCCTCCGGGGCGGCGGCCAGCAGAGCGTCCAGGCTGGCAAAGACCTCTCCGCCCTCCGCCGAAAACCCCGGGTTCCGGGACAGGATCAGGTTGCGCCGCCCCTTCAGCGGCCTCCCCCCGGGAAAGGTAGCCAGGGTCTTCCGCCCTAAAATCACCGGATGGCCCATGGTTGTCTCCCGAAAAAATTTCAAATCACTGGGGATATAGACGATTTGTTCCCCGTCCTTCCCAATGGCCCAATTTTGGTCCACCAGCGCAATCATATTCATGAGCTTCCCTCTCCTTTTATGCCGGTTCCCATTTGCGGCGGGCACGGCAAGCCGCGTCCCTGCAGCGGTTGCACGGCCTGTGTCAAAGCCCTACACCGCCACCGGGATCTTTCCCTCCAGGAGGTGGGCCTGGTAGCCCTCCAGGGAGACGCTGTCCCGGGTAAAGGCATAAAAATCCTCCACCGACGGGTCCAGGATAAATTTTGGCGCGCCGTAGGGGGTGCGGGAAATGAGCTCCTCCACCACGGGGACATGGCGGTCGTAGATGTGGCAGTCCGCGATGACATGGACCAGCTCCCCCGCCTCCAGCCCGGACACCTGGGCGAACATATGGAGGAGGACGGCGTACTGCATCACGTTCCACCCGTTGGCGGTGAGCATATCCTGGGAGCGCTGGTTCAGAATGCCGTTGAGGATGTTCCCCGACACGTTGAAGGTCATGGAGTAGGCACAGGGGTAGAGGGCCATCTCGCTCAAGTCGTGGTGGTTGTAGAGGTTGGTCAAAATCCTCCGGGAGGCGGGGTCGTGCTTCAAATCCCAAAGAACCTTGTCCACCTGGTCCATCTCCCCCTGGGGGTAGTGGTGGCGCACCCCCAGCTGGTAGCCGTAGGCCTTGCCGATGGAGCCGGACTCGTCCGCCCAGGCATCCCACACGTGGCTGTTCAGGTCTCGGATGTTGTTGGACTTTTTTTGCCAAATCCACAGCAGCTCGTCCACCGCGGATTTCAGGTACTGCCGCCGGAGGGTGAGGATGGGGAACTCCCGGCGCAGGTCGTAGCGGTTGACCACGCCGAACAGTTTTATGGTGTGGGCGGGGGAGCCGTCCTCCCACCGGGGCCGCACCTCCCGATCCGTGTCCCACACCCCGCGGCTCAGGATGTCCCTGCAATTTTGAACGAAAACCTGGTCGGCATAGCTCATATCATTTCTCCCCTTTTGAAGCCTGAACCCCATTTCCTTTATCAAATCCCGCCCCAGGGGGGCGGGATCTGATTCTAGCGGTATTGTAACACAAGAGAGGGGTGGACGCAACAAAAATTATTCCACCTGGTTGACCACTCCCACGAACAGGGGGACCCCCTCGCTGCGGATGACGAAGAGGAAGGGCCGGTCCAGGTCCATAACGCACACCTCCGGATCTGGCTCGGGCATGGCGGAGGTGGTTTCTATCATCAGCATGGTGACGGCGGCGGCCTCCACTCCCTCCTCGTCCACCTTCACCCGGGCCAGCTGCTTGGCGTCGGAGAGGTAGGCGTCCAGGCTGGTCAGGGCGGACAGGTCCGCTTTTTCGGGGTCCAGCACGCCGGTGATTCCCATCCCCCGCAGGCAGTCCAGCAGCCCCAGGGTGGAGTCCACGTCAAATTTCGGCACCGACCACTGGACCTCTCCGTAATGGCTGTCCTCGCTCCGGCCGATATCCAGCCCGGCCAGGAAGGCGGGGTCCTGGAGCAGGGACTCGGGGGACACACCCTTGTCGGGGAGGACGAAGACCATCTCCCCCAGACGGGTCCCCAGTTGGGCAGCCTGATAGCCCTCCCGGCGGAGGAAATTGGCCCGCTGGCTCCGGTGCATGAAGTCCACCCGGCTCTCCCGCCCGGCGGCGCCGGTGAACACGTCCTCCTGGGTCCGCTCAGGCAGGAACTCATCCGTCCACCCCGCCCGGTAGTACAGGGAGGAGGCCAGCAGGGCCAGGGTATCCGCCTGGGTCCTCACCACCGGAGCGCCCCCGCCGATGAGGCCGTGGGTCTGCTCCTTCACCCAATCTGTCACCGCCTGGTCCGCCTCCCCGCTCCCCATGGGGACGGCGTAGGCTCCGGAGAAGTACTTCTGCGCCAGGGCATCCAGGGTCTCCTGGACGTAGCTCCCCTCCAGATTGCTGTTGAGCCAGATGGAGTTGGCCAGCAGCAGGGAGCTAGCCCCGTCGTCGGTGTAGAGGCCCTTCCACACCTGGGAGACCGACTCCTGGAGGCTCTCCACACTGTCCGCTCCCAAGGCATCCAGCAGCTGCTGACGGCTCTCCCCTTCGGCGCACTGGGCCAGCATCGCCAAGGCGGACCACAGGGACAGGGGGGAGTAGATGGCGTTCTCCCCCTCGTGCCCCGCCAGAGCCAGAGGGACGCTCCTCCCGGCAAAGGCGGTCAGGCGCTCCCCCTCCTCCCCGGGCAGGCCCTCCCCCCGGAACTGGCGGAGGGCTTCGTAATAGGCGGACTGCGCCTCCCAATCCAAGCCGGCGTCCTCCTCCGGCCAGTCGGGAAACTCCGGATAGGCGGCTCTGGCCAGGGCGCAGTCCCCCATGGGAGCTGCCCCGCCGGAGGGCTTCTGCGGTTCCCCTCCCCCCGGGACGGCATACCCGGTCAGGCCCATCACGACCGCCATCAGCATGGAAAGTACTCGCTTCATAAACATGCTCCTCTCTTTTGCAGTTACCCTGTTTGACGTAATTTCTCCCAAAAGGTTCCGGCTGCGGATAAATTTTCAGCCCAGCCGGATAGACTCCCGGACCCGCACCCCCTGGGCCTGGAGGGCGGCCAGATAGAGGATGCCGCCGAAGAGGAGCACCGCCAGAACGGAGGGCAGCAGCGCGGCGTCCCGGTCCCGGAGCACCCGCAGGAGCAGGTTTGCGTTCAGCCCCGCCAGCAGGGAGGCCAGCCCGGGGGCGGTGAGCCAGCGGAAGATGTCCAGGGACAGTCCCGCATGGCGGGCAGCGGCGGCAAAGCACAGCACCAGCTCCAGCCCCGTGGCCCACACCGCCCCCGCCACATAGCCCCCCATCCCCACCCCGGGGAGGGGAACCAGGAGAAAGGTGAGCGCCGCCTGCACCCCGCCCCCCAGCAGGGAGATGGCGGCCACCGTCCTCTGCCGGCCCACGTTGTTCAGGGCGCAGCACAGCACCGAGCAAAGACAGCTCATGGCGTTGACCACGGCCAGGGGGAGCAGGTAGCGGGTCTCCTGGCGGAAGAGCAGCCGCCCCAGGTCGGGCCCCAGCACCACCATCCCCGCCATGGCGGGCAGGGTGAGGAGGGACACCGCGGACAGGGCCTGGGAGACCAGCCGCCCCGCCTCCCGCCGCCGCTCCAGAGCGTAGGCCCGGGCCAGGCGGGGGCCCAGCACCAGATTCACCGCCCCCAGAAAGATGATGGGCAGGGAGAGCATGGGCATGGTCATCCCGCACACCACTCCAAACTGGGACATGGCGGCGGAGCGCTCCATCCCCCCCTCCACCAGCTTCTGGGGGATGAGGGCGGCGTTCACCGCGCCCAGCAGATTCCCCAGCAGGGCGTTCAGTCCCACCGGCAGGGCGATGGCGGCCACCCGGCGGCGGCGGACCCGCCCCTCCTCCCCGGGACCGCTCAGCCTGCCCCGCCGCCTTCGGTGGAGCAGCACCAGCGTGCAGGAGGAGAACAGCTCGCAGATGACCATCCCCCCCACAATCAGTCCCACCACCCGCTCCGGGTACTGGGGCAGGAAGGCCGTCAGCAGGCCCAGGACCGCCAGAGTGCGCACGAACTGCTCCAGCAGCTCTACCACCGCCGGCGGCCCCACCAGCCCCGCCCCGTAGAAGCAGTGCTTGTGGATGTTCTCCACCCCGGTCAGCGCCACGCAGGGGACCAGCAAAATCAGTCCCAGCTGGGTCCGGGCGTCCCCCAGCAGGTACACCGAGATGCCGTCGGAGGCCAGCACCACCACTGCCCCCACCGGGAGGAGGAGCAGAAAAAATCCTTTCAGGCAGGTGGACAGCGTTTGGGCGGCCCCTCGCCCGCTGCCCAGGGCCAGGTGCTGGGCGGTGAGGTTGGAGGCCGCGGCGGTGAGTCCCACGGCGGTCAGGGACAGGACCACCGAGAACACCGGCATGACCAGCTGGTACAGGCCCATGACCTCCGCCCCCACCATCCGGGACAGGGCCACCCGGTAGAAAAAGCCCAGCGCCTGGGACACTCCGCTCAGCACGGTAAGCAGCAGGGCTCCCTGGCCGGCGGACAGCTTTCTTTCAGGCAAAAAAATCCCCCCTCGCACCACTGTATTCAGCGCGGAGGGGGGGTATGACCGCTACAGAGCGATAAGGGCGGGGACCAAAACCGGGACCAGGCAGGAGTGTACCACCCCTGAGAGGATGGAGTAGATGCCGGTGCGCTGGTTGGTGGCGCGGAGGACGACGGGGAGCATACTGTCCATGGCCGCCGCCCCCGGCAGGACGGTACACTCCACATAGCCGATGTGCTTTGCCACCAGGGGCATGGCGAGGACAGAAAAAATTTCCCGCATCACGTTGGACAAAAAGCACACCGCCGACAGGGATAGGCTGTAGGAGGCCAGCAGGTTGGGGGCCAGGGAGTACCAGCTGAACCCCGCCACCGCCGCCATGCCGTCCCGGAGGGAGAGTCCGGTGAGGGGAGCGATCAGCACCGCCCCCGCCAGACTCCCCGCCACCCCCGCCGCCGGCACTCCCAGGGCCTGCCAGCCGATTTTTTGGATGTCCTCCAAAAGGGTCCCCTTCCGGCCCATGTCCAGACCCGCGAAGAAGAGCAGCAGATACAGCCCCCAGTCGATGCCGTAGCCGCACCACACCGCCAGCCCCGGGGGGATGAGGAAGCGCCCCGCCAGGATGCCCGCCGCCACTGTGCCGGTGATCCAGTAGGTGAGGGCGTTGTCCGCCTTGCCGCCCCCGCCCGTGACCTCCTGGGCGCTCTCGTTGGAGGCGCGGCCGCGGCGGTCCAGGCGCAGCACGAACCGGCGCAGCAGGGTGACGCACAGCAGCGCCCCGCCCATGGCCGCCAGGGTGAGGAGGAGGGCGGCCAGACCCAGCTGCCCCAGGGAGGCGAAGACCTGCTCGTCCGCCCCCAGCTTGATGCCCAGAGCGGAGATCATCAGCATCAGAGCAAAAAACTGCATCCGGTCCACCACAGCCAGGGGGCGGCTGCGCACCCGGGGCCGGGAGCCCACCCAGATCCCCACCCCGGCAATGGCCAGATAGCGGGCCAGATTCAACATGACAGAGATCACCGCGCAGAGCCCTCCCATCCGGTACAGCCTCCGACGGAGCGGGGAGCTGAACATTCTGCTCCCCCATTATAAAGAAACCCCCGCCGAAAGTCAACGGAATCACCGCGCTTTCTTCCTTGCCTTTTGGGCGGACATCGGCTATAATGGAGACACCACTCATAAGAGAAGGAGGAATTTCCCATGTCTTTTGTTACCCTGGAAAAGAAGGGCCGCGTGGGGATCGTCACCATGAACCGCCCCGACGCCCTCAACGCCCTCAACGATCAGATGCTCCGGGACCTGAGCGAGGTGCTGGATGAGGTGGAGCGCGACCCGGAGATCTTTGTCGCCATTGTCACCGGCGCGGGCCGCTCCTTTGTGGCGGGAGCGGATATCGGGCAGATGTCCGACCTCACCGCGGTGGAGGCCAAGGCTTTTGGCAGCTACGGCAACAGCGTGTTCCTGAAGCTGGAGAACCTGACCAAGCCCACCATCGCCGCGGTCAACGGCTTCGCCCTGGGCGGCGGGTGCGAGCTGTCCATGGCCTGCGACATCCGGCTGGCCAGCGAAAAGGCCAAGTTCGGCCAGCCCGAGGTGGGTCTGGGCATCACCCCCGGCTTCGGCGGAACCCAGCGTCTGCCCCGCATCGTGGGGGTGTCCAACGCCATGGATATGATCCTCACCGCCCGGGTCCTCAAGGCGGAGGAGGCGGAGCGCATCGGCCTGGTGAGCCGTGTCTACCCCGCCGAGGAGCTGATGGACAAGGCCCTGGAGCTGGCCAACGCCATCGCCGCCAACGCCCAAGTGGCCGTCCGCCAGTCCAAGGCCGCCATCCGGAGAGGGATGCAGACCGACATGGCCACCGCCGCCGCCTTTGAAGCGGAGGCCTTCGGGCTGTGCTTCTCCACCGAGGACCAGAAGGGCGCCATGCACGCCTTCGTCAGCAAGGAGAAGCTCGCTTCCTTCAAAAACCGGTAACCGAAAAAAAACGGGACGGCCTTCCACCGTCCCGGATTTTTGAGAGGCGCTGCGGGGCAGGAGTGTAGTCAGACAGGAGGAATTATGATGTCTATTACCGTCATTCATCCCCCGGCGGACGCGGGCTGGGCGGACCAGCGGCTGCGGGATGTTCTGCGCTTTGCCCTGGCGGGGCAGGAGTTCCGCACCGTCTCCACCGCCGGGGAGCTGGACAATCTGGCGGGGCAGAAGCTGCTCTTCGCCCTCCCGCTGGGGGACGCCGGGGTCAATCTGGAGTATCTCCGCATCCTCACCCGCCTGCGCCGGGAGCCCGGCCTGCTGGAGGACTGCACCGCCGGGCTGCTGGTGGACGGGGCCGCTCCGCTGTACACCAAATCCACCGCCTCTGAGCTGGTGCTGGCCGCTAACCTGGCCGGCTGCGCCTTTCTGGGGCGTCCTCTGGTGGAGGGGACGGACACCCTGTCCAACTTCCAGGTCCAGGCGGACAACCTGGGGACCAACCTGCCCGGGGCCTACCGCGCCGCCGCCCGGGAGCTGGTGGAGCGGCTGGTCTCAGAGCGCTTCCCTCTGCGCAGCCGCCCCAAGCTGCTGGCCCTCCACGCCTCCAGCCACCACACCTCCAACACCATGGCCCTGTGGTCCCAGGTCAAGGCGCGGCTGGGGGACTCCTTCCACTGCTCCGAAATCGGCCTGCGCAACGGGACCCTGTCCGACTGCTCCGGCTGCCCCTACACCACCTGCCTCCACTTTGGCGAGCGGGGGGGCTGCTTCTACGGCGGAGTCATGCAGGATGAGGTCTACCCCGCCGTCCGGGAGGCGGACGGCCTCATTCTCCTGTGCCCCAACTACAATGACGCGCTGTCCGCCAACCTCACCGCCTGCATCAACCGGCTCACCGCCCTCTTCCGGCAGACCCGCTTCTACGACAAGGCGGTCTTCGCCATTGTGGTCTCGGGCTACTCCGGAGGGGACATCCTGGCCCGTCAGGTGATATCCGCGGTCAATATGAACAAATCCTTCTATCTGCCCCCCCGCTTCGCCCTGCTGGAGACCGCCAACCGGCCTGGGGAGGCCCTGGCCCTTCCGGGCATCCAGGAGCGGCTGGACCGCTTCGCCCAATCGGTTCAAAGCGCCCTGCTCCCCTGAGCCAGGGCAAAAAAAGAGGACGTGTACAACATGACACGTCCTCTTTTTGCCTGCCTCTAGGCCCACACGTCGAAGCCGTACTGCGCCGGCGCGGGGGTTGCGGCCACCATGCTCTCGATCAGGGCCATCGCCTGGCTCTCGGCGTCGTCCATACTGCGCTTGAGCAGGGCGTAGCTGTAGTTCTGCTGCAGCATAGCCGCACTCATACCCATGGCGCTCTCGATCATAGGGGTCACTCCTTTCACCAAAAAATGTGGGGCTGCTCCACAGGGAATATCGGCCAAATCCGCCCCAGACATAAGGGGGCGTTTCTCTCAGTTCACCTTTGTGACCAGCTCGCTCTCCGGGTCCAGCTTATACACATGCTGGCGGTCCGAGCTGACCAGATAGGTCCCAATGATAACCGGGACTCCCTCGGGCTGGCGGACCTCATAGATGTTGAACCGGCGGCAGGTGGTCTCCCCCACCTGGACAAACCCGTCAATGGGGAAGATGCGGTAGCTGTCCATGGACTCCCCCTCCAGGCCCAGATCCTGGGGGCTCATCCCGGTGAGGTGCTCCAGCTGCTCCTCCATGCTGGCGGGCTCGGGCTCCTCCTCGGGCTCGGGCTCAGGCTCCACGATGGCGCCCTCCACGATGCTGGCCTTGGCGGTCAGCCTGCCCGCCTCCCCCCAGCCCACCGCCACCTGAAACAGCTCCCCCTCCTGGTCGGAGGGGCGCTCCAGGATGACCTCTCCCACCAGCTCCTTCAGCTCGGGCCGCTCGCTGAGGACGCTGTGATTCTGGTCCACCAGGACAAAGCCCTCCTCCCCCAGCATCACGTCCAGATAGCGCTCCACAATGGGGAGGAAGCTTGTGACCTCGTCATAGGTGTATATGTAGGACATCTGCTCCTTTTTCTCGTCAGGCTCCTCGATGGAGAGGATGGTCCCCTCCCCCTCCTCCATCACAGAATCCAGCGAGGCCGCGGCGTTCTCCCCGTAGACGTACTGCTCGGGGGGTTCCGGAGGTTTTTTGCCGCAGCCGGTCAGACACAGCGCCGCCAGGAGAACGGCCAACAGTTTGCTTTTGCTCATGGAAACGATCACTCCAAATTTTTGATTTCCTCTGGCGGGCCAAGCTCACCGATACCGGATCACCACCACGTCCCGCTGATGCAGCTCCTGGGTAAAGTTAGCCTCCGCCCCGTTGATTTGCAGCTCCACATCCCGTTCCAGGTGGTCAAAGTCGATGCCCGACCGGTCCAGCAGGTCCAGCAGGTAGTAGGGCCCCCCCTCCTCCTTGGCGGTCAGCTCCAGCGGCTTGCCGTTCAGGGTCAACCGCAGGGGAGGCCGCGCCGGAGCGGGGCGGGGCGGGGGCGGGGGCTCCTGGCTCACAGGGGGCGGCGGCGGAGCGGGGGCGGCGGGGAAGCTGCCCAGGGGGCCGGTCTCAACCACGTCCCCTGTGTTCAGCTCGGTGTCCAGCCCGGCGGCCACCCCGTTGACTGCCGCTCCCCCCATATAGTCCGAACCCAGCAGGTCTTTCAGCGTCCGCTTGGCCGGCTCCCCTGGGACGGCGGGGACAAAGTGCAGCTCATCCCCGGCGTACACCAGGGCGGAGGGGGTGGTCTCCTTTCCGTTGAGGGTCAGGGTGCAGGGCACGGCGGCCTTTCCCCAAAACACCATCCGCTGTCCGTCCACCGTGACGCTGAGGCTGCGCCCCGTCCGCCCCAGCAGGTCGGCGGAGGTGTATCCATTCATCATCAGCAGGTCCAGCACGGTCAGGGCCCCGCTGCGGAAGAGCTTGGCGGGCTGGCCGTTGAGGAGGATGCGGTAGCTGTCGCTGATCAGGCCCAGGCCGGCGGAGACCGCGATGCCCAGGGGGGTAGCCAGCTCCGGGTCGTTGAGGTCGTACTCCTCGGAAAAGGCGCTGATCTCGTAGTTGTTGCCCGCCAGAGCCACCCGCCGCTCGTCCATCTCCAGAGCGGAGGCCACCAGCTCCCGCAGGCCGGACAGCTTGCTCCCCCCTCCCGCCAGGAAGAGGGCGGAGGGCTGGCTTCCGTTGAGGGAGAGGATACGCTGGGCAATCTCCTGGGCCAGCAGCTGAGCGGTCTGGCTCACCGTCTCCCGCACCTGGGTGCCGGTGACGCTCTGCTCCAGCCCCAGCACGTCCCGGTAAGAGATGGTGGGGGTCTCTATCTCCATCTTCATCCGCTCGGCGGTGGCGAAGGGGACCAGATACCGCCGCATCAGGGTCTCGGTGACCTCGTCCCCGGCGATGGTGGCCATGGTGTACCCCACCACCGCCCCGTCCCGGCACACCGCGATATCCGTTGTGCCCGCGCCGATATCGGCCAGCACCAGGTTCAGCAGCCGCAGGTCTGCCGGAATCACCGCGTTCAGGGCGGCGATGGGCTCCAGGGTCAGGCTGGCCACCTCCAGGCCGGCGCTCTCCATCACGGCGTAGAGGCTCTCCACCACCTCGCTGGGCAGGAAGGTAGCCACCACTGTGGCCTGGAGCAGCTGGCCGTTGTGGTCCCGGAGGGTGGTCATGGGGTAGTGGTCCAGCTCATAGCCGCAGACGGTGTAGCCCACCAGGTAGAACCGCCTCTGTCCCTCCTGCCCCTGGGAGAGGCCGGCCTCCGCCTCGGACACGGCGGCGCTCTCCAGCCGGCTGACCAAATCGCTGTTGATCCGGGTCAGCTGGGGCAGCTCCATGGTATAGGTCCCCGTCTCAGTGCGCAGGGCCCGTCCGGCGGCCGCCACGCTGACCCGATCCAGAGTACACTCCAGCCGCGCCTCCAGCCGGTCGGTCACGCTCCGGGCCACCTTGGCCACCTGGGCGATGTCCTCAATCTGGCCGTCCAGCATGGCCCGCTTGCCGTGCTCCTCCTTCTCGATGGCCAGCACCTTCAGCCGCTCGTCTTCCACGCGGCCCACAATCCCAATGATGCTCCGGGTTCCGATGTCCAGGGCAAAGATCAGATCCGGGTCCTGACGCTTCCTGTCTGCCATTTTGCTCACCTCTGTCTCGATTGGTCCGGCGCGGCCGCCGGGAAAATCTGTGCCTGTCCGGACCGTGCCGCCCCTATGGAAAAATGGCGTCCCGTTGCCGGGACGCCATATTTTTCACAGGCGCAGGGGTTCGGGCTTAATACTTAGAGCCGCTGAAGGGACTGGCTGCTCCGGCGTCATCCATATCCCCCTCATCCCAGCCGAAGCTGTCGCTGCCGGAGGGGGCGGGGGTATAGGTGGGCTGGGAGGGACGGAAGCTGCTGCCCATCACCCGGGAGCTCACCTTGAACTCCGCCATCATCTGGTGCATGATGTTGGCCTGGGAGGAGAGCTGCTCACTGGCGGCGGCGCACTCCTCGCTGGTGGCGGAGTTGGTCTGGACCACGGCGGAGATCTGGTCGATGCCCTCGGTGACCTGGATGATGGCCTGGGTCTGGTTCTCCACGGCCTCCACCACGTTCTCCATAATGCTGGTCACGCTGCCGGCGGTCTCGCTGGTGCGGGTCAGGGCTCCGGTGACCTTCTGTACCGCCTCGGTCCCCTCGGTCACGGCGGAGATGGAGCCGTCGATCAGCTCCTTGGTGGCCTTGGCGGCCTCGTCCGACTTGGTGGCCAGGTTGCGCACCTCGTCCGCCACCACCGCGAAGCCCTTACCGGCGGAGCCCGCCCGGGCGGCCTCGACGGCGGCGTTCAGGGCCAGAATGTTGGTTTGGAAGGCGATGTTCTCGATGGTGGCAATAATCTTTCCAATCTCCTGGGAGGAGTTGGAGATATTTTCCATCGCCACGTTCAGGTGCTTGACGTACTCCATGCTCATGTTCAGCTGTCCGCCGGCCTCATTGACGAACTTTCCGGCATCCTCGGCGGCAGCGGCGGTCTTCTTGGCGTTCTCGGAGATATCCGCGATGGTGGCGGACAGCTCCTCCACGGAGCTGGCCTGCTCGGTAGCGCCCTGGGCCAGGGACTGGGCGCTGTTGGACACCTGGTCCGAACCGGCGGACACCTGGTCGGCGGAGGAGGAGATATTGGCGATGGTCTCGCTCATGCGGAGGACAAACTGGTTGATGCTGTCCTGGATTGGCTTCAGGTCGCCGGGGAAGACCGCGGTAAGCTCCACATCGAAGTTGCCCTTGGCCATCTGACCGGTGGTGCTGGAGATGTCCTGAATGACGCTGTTGAGCACCTTCTGGCTGGTACGCAGGGCGTCGCACATCTCGCCCAGCTCGTTCTTGCCTTCAAAAGTGACAGGGACAGCCAGATTGCCCTGGCTGAAGCCCACCAGAGCGCCCCGGACCTGGGTGCTGGGCTCCACGATGCTCTTGATGATGCGGAAAGCCATCATAAGTACGACCAGGGTGGCAGCGAACATCACCGCCATGATAATCACGATCCCAATCGTGGAGGTCAGGTTCTGCTGGTCAATGATGTCATCCTGCTTGACCTGCAGGTCCTGGGCCAGAACGGTCCCGGCCTCGGCGGCGGCGTTCAGGGCCGGGGTACACTCCTCCACGATCATTTTCGCGGCGCGGTCCCGGTCGGTGCGCACCACATCCGCGATCAGCTTGGCCTCCTCGGTCCAGGTGTTCAGGGTCCGGACAAACTCGTTGAGCAGGGTGCGGTCCTTCAGGTCCTCAGGATAGGTATCCTCCATAGCTTTGATGTCGGTGTTGAGCTCGTCCAGCTTGGAGGTGACGGTGCTCAGTCCGCTCTGGTCACCGGAGAGGGCCACATCCCGCAGGCTGCGCGCGGCAATATTATAGTTGATCCGGCATTCGGAGATCAGCTCGTTGGTCCTGACATAGTGCTCGATGATGTCCTGATAGGCGTTTTTCTGCGCGCTCATCATAATCAGCGAGGCGATAATAATGATGGCAGAGATTACGATGGTAGTGCCGAAGCCCACGATCAGGCTTTTCTTGATGGACATATTCTTGAAGTTCATGTCTTCATTCCTCCCATTTTGTTCCCGCCGTGGCACGCGGCGTAGAAGCATAACGCATCCTGAAATTGATTATACACCATTTTCAACTGGGGTGCAAGGAAAAGTCTCAAATTTTAGAGATTTTCCTCCCCCTTTTTTTGCCATCTCCTCAGAGGCCTAGACAATGTCGCCGTATTTTCCGTTTTTCACATCCCCCAGCAGCTTTCCGTCCACCAGGGTGACGACCCGCCGGCGCATGATATTGACGAACTGGCTGGCGTGGGTGGCCATGATAATGGTGGTCCCCCGGATGTTCAGCTCGTTGAGCAGGTGCATCATATCCCAGATGCTGTCGTCGTCCAGGTTGGCGGTCAGCTCATCCAGCAGCAGGATAGGCGGGCTGTTGACCAGAGCCCGGGCCAGCTCCACCCGGCGCACCTCTCCAATGGACAGCTCCACGGGGTAGCACTCCCCCACGCTGGGCAGGCCCACCAGGCCCAAAGCCTTCTCCGCCGCCGCCTGACTCCTCTTCTGGAGCCCTCCGGCCCGGGCGGCCATCATCAGGTTCTCCAAAATGGTCCGTTTCCGCACCAGCATGGGCTGCTGGCTGACAATCCCGAAGGTCCGGGCCACCCTGGCCCGCCACGGGCCGAAGTAGCGGATAAGGTTCCCGCCGTCCAGGTAGACCGCCCCCCTATCCGGGGATATCTCCCCGCCCATCAGCTTCAGCATGGTGCTCTTTCCCGCGCCGCTGCTCCCGATGAGAAAGACAAATTCTCCCTGGGTCACCGTCAGACTCAGGTCCCGAACGGCGTACTCCTTGCGCTTTTTCTCCGCCTTATAGAGCTTTGAGACGTTTTCCAGACGTAATTCCGGCATCCTGACGCGACTCCTTACCTTTGCTGGTTTGGCTGTGCCCGCACCGGGCCCTGTGCATCCGTCCTCCCGGCCTTCTCCAGGCATCCGCTCTATCCCATCTCTGGAAAAAACGGCTGGGAAGAAATTTAGGCTTCAAAAATTCTTTCCTCTGTAGTATAATCTTTTTTGGGCCAAATGAAAAGGCTCAATTTAATTGATTTGGTGACGAATTGTGAGATTTTTTAGGCATCATGACGTAGACGAGGATGAATTTGACCTGGACAGCCCTGAGTCGGACGGCTTCGGCCCGGAGCAGCCCGAGGACTACAGCTTCTTCCCCTATGAGCTGGAGGAACCGGAGGATGAGGGCGGGGAGGGTGTCGATGTCTTCGGCGTACCCAGGCGCTCCTTCCGGCTCGGGCCCATCCTGGCCGGAGCGGCGGCGCTGTGCATCACGGCGGGCGGACTGGGGGTACTCTCCCTCCAGGCCCCCGAGCTGTACAGCCAGCTGACCGCGCCCATCCTCACCGGCTTTTCCCGGATGGGGGAGCTGGGCCGCAGCGCGCTGGACGGCACCTCCCTGGCGGCGGCGGAGCTGGCCCAGGCCGAGGGGGAGCCGGAGGAGCTTCCGGAGGAGAGCCAGCAGCTGGACGACAGCGCCACAGCCCCGCCTCCCCGGCCCAGAGCGCCCTTTGAGGTCACGTCCCTCATTGAGCGGGACGGCCAGGAGATTCTCACCGGCGGGGCCCGCGAGATCATCTACTACAACCAGACCTATGACCGCTGGGCGGACGCCCCCTACGGCACGGACCGGCTGGGGGGCTACGGCTGCGGCCCCACCGCCATGGCCATGGCGGTCTCCAGCCTGACCAGCACCGCCATAGACCCGGCGGAGATGGCCCAGTGGTGTGTGGAGAACCGGTACTGGGCCCGGAAGCACGGCTCCTATCTGTCCATTGTCTCGGGAGCGGCGGAGGCCTACGGGCTGACCTGCACCCCCCTGTCTCCGGAGGAGCTGGACCCCGATCTGCTTGTCAGCTATCTGGCCACCGGCCAGGTCATTGCGGCGCTGATGGGGCCCGGCCACTTCACCAGCAGGGGACATTTCATCCTTCTGCGGGGGGTCACGCTGGACGGGAGCATCCTGGTGGCGGACCCGGCCAGTGTGGAGCGCAGCCTCACCCTGTGGGATCTGGACCTCATTCTGGAGGAGCTTTCCGCCAGCCGCCACCACGGCGCGCCGCTGTGGCTCCTGTCCCAAAGCGGATTCTGACCCGCCGCAGCAACCGCAATCTGTCCCCGCGGTCCAATCCAGACCGCGGGGACAGATATTTTATTTGCCGTTCTTCGCGTAAAAGGAGTCGTCCCCCGCCATCCGGCGGTTCAGCCGCTGGTCCAGCTCCACCACCCGCTCCCACAGTCTGCGGGCGCTGCCGGCCTGGTTGACATAGAGGGTCTCGTTCTCATCCTCCGGGCTGGCCCCGCTGTTCAGCTCCTCCACCCGCTCCCGCTCCTCCCTGCTCAGGGCCTCGGTCCTGAGCTGGGTGGCCTTTTTCAGCTCCTCCAGGCCCACCAGCGGGTCGTTTCGCATGGAGACCAGGATTCGCACCGAAACCTCGTCCCCCCGGTCTATGGCCTCCCCCAGCTGCCGGGTCAGGTCCATCAGCTCGGACAGGTGGTTATACTTCTGCCGCTCCAGCACGGTCAGGTCCAGCCAATCGCTCTTCGTCATGCTGTGTCCTCATCCTCTCCGGAGCTCAGCTGTCTCCTGGGCGCTGGCCTTCTCCGCGGTGTGGAAGGCGTCCCGCATATCGGCCAGCATGGGGCGCAGGCGCTCCAGCTCCTTCTTGTTGCGGCCGATCTTGATCCGTCCCAGCTGGTAGGTAAAATACTCATACATCCGGCTCAGGTCCTGGCTGATGGGGTACTGGCGGTCCAGCGTCTCGTCCAGATAGCTGATAATGTCGACGCAGCGCTCCACCGACCCCTCAAACAGGGGCCAGTCCTCCTTCTCCAGGGCCATGGAGGCCAAGGTGCTGCGCTTAACCAGCTCGTCATAGAGCAGAAGAAGCAGTTCTCCTGAGGTCATGGAGTTGATTGATTGCTGCTTATACTGCTGATAGCCTCTCATATCCATGGGACGACTTCCTTTCCGTTCTCTTAGCCACCCATCAGCCCCGCCAAGGTGGAGCTCTGGGAGTTCATTTGGTTAATCAGCATCTCCAGTCGGGTAAACTGCTGGGTGTACCGGTCCACCTGGGTGGTCAGCTTATCCTTCCACTTATCGATCTGGGTGTTGATGTTGTCGATCTCCTTCTGCCAGTTGTTGTTCAGCAGGGACAGGGAGCTGAGGGGCGTGCCGGACTGCTGGACCAGGATGCCCTTGGGCTCGCCGGAGGTCTTGGCGTAGCGGTCCAGCTGGGTCTTCATGTTCTGCATGATGCCCCCCGCGCCGTCCGTCCTGGTGAACAGGTCGGTCACCCGGTCCGGGTCGCTCTCCAGCATATCCCGCAGCTTGCTCTCGTCCAGGGTCACGGTCTGGACGCCGTCGCTGGTGGAGTAGCTGGTGCTGATGCCCATGGCCCGCAGGGTGGCTCCGTCCTCCCCGGAGAGGTTGAAGATGTTGCGCATCTTATCATACAGGTTGGACAGGTTCCGGTCCCCGAAGAGGATGCCCTGCTTGGCCTTCTCCTCGTAGCGCTGGATCTCGCTCTCGGACATGTTCCGCCGCTCGTCCTCGGTGAGGGGCTCGTAGTCGGCGAAGGTGCCGTCTGTCTTCTGATAGGGCATGGTGGAATAGGCGGACTTGATCTCGGCCATCATGGCATTGTAGTCCTCCAGCATGGACTTCACCGCGTCCACGATCTTGTCCGCGTCCACGCTGCTGCTGAAGGTGACCGCGTTCTTCGGGTTTCCGGCGCTGTCCACGGCGGGGTTCCCGTCCGCGTCCTCATAGCCGTTGAACACGTCCTTCATGGTGATGCTCAGCCCGTCGATGGTCACAGTGTTGGAGCTGCGGGTCATCTCGATGTTCTCGCCGTTCACCGTGACATTGAACTTAGCGTCCTGGCCGGGGGTGTAGTCCACAGCGGGGGCCTTGCTCTGGTCAAATTCCACCTTATCCCCGAACGAGTCCTCAATTTTGAGCTCCTGCAGGGTGCCGCTCTTCTTGTCTCTGGCCTCGATCTGCCCCGTGTACTTGTTAAAGGAGAAGCTGCTGTTCATCCCCATGGGGGAATTGTTCAGGGTATCCACCACGTCCTGGAGGGAGGTCTCATCGGTGATACTGATATCCAGGGAGCTGTTCCCGGAGATTGAGAACTTGAGATCCGCGCTCTTCCCGTCCTTCACCCAGCTGACGCCATAAGCGTCGGCAAAGCTGTTTCCGCTGTTGTCGGGGATCTCGGTGGAGCTGAACATGGCCTGCGCCAGCCCCTCACCCATCTTGACCTCGCTGTCCGCGCCGGTCTCCTTGGAGGTGAACAGGAAGTTCTTGGTGGTCTGGGAGTAGCTCACCCGCACGCCGGCCTCTTTATTGCCGTTGATGGCGGACATGACCTCAGACAGGGTGCTGTTTTTGGAGAAGTTGCCCACATTCACCCCGTTGATCTCGAAGGCGTACAGGGGGTCGCCCTTGTCATCGGTGAGCTTCTCCACTGTGCCGTCGCTGTTGACCTTGGTGGCCTGGGTCAGCCCGGACAGGGTATCCTCTCCCAGCAGGTCCCCCAGGGTCTTGCTGGCGTTCATGTAGGAGGTAGCCGTCCGGCCGATGCCCAGGGTCTCTCCCACATCGGTATTGATGACCAGGTTGGAGCCCTCCTGCACATCGAAGCGCAGCTTGAGCTCCCCGTCACTGCCGGTATTTTTCACCTCCACCTTGCCCTTGAAGGCCTTGTTCACCGCCTCATTGAGGACCTTCGCGTAGTTGTCGGCGTTGTAGTCCAGGGCCTTGCCATCGCTGTCCACGATCTTATAGCCGGCCTCCTTGCTGCCGGTGATTTTGGGCAGGGTGATGGTCTTGGTGGTGCCGTCCAGGCTCAGGTTCATGCTCTTGCCCGAGAGATAGGCGGCGTTGTCCACCTGCTTGGTGTTCGCGTAATTGCTGGGGATGGCGATGGACTTGGGCTTCTCCTCGCTGGCATTGTCCAGGTTCAGGCCCAGATAGTTCTTGACCCCGTCGCTGGCCCCGGAGACATAGACCGAGTTGCCCGCCTTGGACTTGTCGGAGAAGGTGATGCTCCCGTCCTTCACCTCCACCCCGATGCGCTCGTCCGCGTCCTCCGCGCCGGTGCTGAGGGTGATCTGCTGGTCGCCCAGCTTCTGATTGATGAGCTCGGCCAGCACATCGGTGTCAGAGGCGGGCTTGCCGTCCTTCTCCAGCTTGGCCCGGATGTCCTTCATGGCCTCCACATCGGCCACCTCATCGAACTGTATGCTTACCGTCTGGCTGCCGTAGGTCAGGCTCAGGCTGCCGCTCAGCGTGCCCAGGGTGGTCTTGCCGTTCAGGTCGATGCCGCTGGAGGCCTCAATGCTCTTGCCGTCCCCCGCCTTCATATTGCTGTTGGTGCGGTACTGGGCGGCGGTGGCCAGCTGGCTGACGGAGTTCAGGGTGATGTCGCTGCTGGACTTGCCGCTGGCGGAGACCAGGTCCTTATACAACCCTTGGGTCGCCACCCGGGCGGCGCTGTTGAAAAAGCTGGCGGACATCAGGTTTGTGCCGGAGGTGTAGGAGGTGTACTTGTTGGAAAATCCAACCATTTTGCTGATGATGCTGCGGTAGGCGTCCTGCTTCCACTCGGTTTTTGCCACCTTCTGGCTGAGGCTCTGGATCTTGGTCTGATAGCTCTGCACCAGACTTTCGATCATACCCTCCGTATCCATTCCGCTGGCCAGCCCGCTTACCATGTTGGCGCTGTTCATCAGGCTGCTCATAGTATTGCTGCCGCTTACTCCACTGATCGAGGCCATTTAAAACGCTCCTTCCAATTTTGAATTCATATCCTCAAGCAGGTTCCCCATCTGTTTGAAAAGAAAAAACAGGAATACTCTGTACTTTTTTATCGTCCTGTAGTATTATAAAGTTAAGTCTCATAGAAGAAAGAATTTCTCTTGCCCCCCGCTCCCCTCCGGAGCCGGGGCCGAGGGAAGAATTTAGACGTAGGGGGAGATATTTTTGGCCGCTGTTATCGTCACCACAAATCAGAAGGGCGGCGTGGGCAAGACCACCACCGCCTGCGCTCTCCTGGCCGGCCTTCGCCAGCGCGGAGCGAAGGTGCTTGGCGTTGACCTGGACCCCCAGGGCAGTCTGGGCTTCTGTCTGGGCCTGGACATTGAGAATTGCGCCACCATCTATGACGTGATGAAGGGGAACCGCCCCATCCGGGAGGTCATCGTCCAGTCGGAGAGCGGAGATATCCTGCCCTCCAACATCCTGCTGTCCGCTGCCGAGCTGGAGTTCAACCGCCCCGGCCGGGAGTTTTTGCTGAAAAACTGCCTGGCGGAGGTGGCGGAGGAGTACGACTATATCATCATCGACACACCGCCCGCCCTGAATGTCCTGACGGTGAACGCCTATGTGGCCGCCGACGGACTGATTATCCCCATGGCCCCCGAGATCCTCAGCCTGCTGGGGGTGGCCCAGATCCGGGAGACCATTGACACCGTCCGCCGGTGCTACAACTCCCGCCTGCGGGTGCTGGGCATCCTGCTGAACAAGTACAACCAGCGCTTCACCCTCAACCGGGAGGTGCTGGACATGGCGGAGCAGATCGCCGCCCAGCTGGATACCAAGGTGTTCCAGGCCCGCATCCGCTCCGGCGTGGCTGTGGCGGAGGCCCCCGCCCACGGGGAGAGCGTGCTCACCTACGCCCCCGACTCCAAGGTGGCCCGGGATTTCCGCCTGCTGCTCAACGAGGTCACCCGGGAGTACGGCAGCTTTCCCCCCATCCCCACCCGCTGACGCCCTCCCCGGAGCGGCAGGAACCATAGACAGAACGCCTCCGGCCGCGGCCTCCTCCTGGATGAGGGACCGGGGCGGAGATGCCAGAAAGGAGTGTATCTCTTATGGCTTCTGGCAAAAAGAACGCCAAAGGCAATAAGACAGCCCATGTTTTGAATTTGCTCACCGCCCCCGGCGGCGGAGGAGCCCCCCTGGGGGAGGAGGAGAGCGCCGCCCCTGAGAGCGTACAGCCCGCCCCCGCCGCCCGCCCCCTGATCCCCCCCATTCTGGAGGTCGCGCAGGCCAACGACGAGAGTCTGGCCCAGCAGATCCAGCAGGCGCTGGAGGAGGAACTGCAGGAGGCCGCGCCGCCTCCCCCCGTCCGCCAGGCCCCTGAGCCCCCTCCGGTCCCAGCCCCGGCCCCCCCTCCTCCGGCGGAGCCCGCTTCTCCCCCTGTGGAGCCTGTCTCCCCCCTTCCGGCGGAGAGCGCCCCCTCTGGTCTGGAGGCCGCCCTGGCCCAGGCGCTGGAGGCTGATCTGGCCGCTCAAGAGGGGGAGCCCTCCGATTTTGTGGAGACCACCTTTGAGGACCTCTCCCAGCCGCCCGCGCCGGAGACCGTTCCGGAGCCTGAGCCGGAACCTGAACCGGAACCCGTTCCAGAGCCGGAACCCGAGCCCATCCCGGAGCCGGAGCCCATTCCAAAGCCGGAACCTGAACCCGCTCCAGAGCCGGAACCCGAGCCTGAGTCTGCTCCAGAGCCCGCCAACCCCGCCGATGAGCTGACCTATGTCAATGTCATTCAATCTCTGGTGGAGGAGCTGGCCCCGCGCTATATCAAAATGTTCGGCCTGTGCTCCTGTCCCCGATGCAGGATCGACGTGGTCGCGTTGACCCTGAACAACCTGATCCCCAAGTACGTGGTGATGAAGAAGCACGACATGATCCCCATGCTCACCGTGTATGAGGGGCGGTTCAGCAGCACCATCTTCGCCCAGCTCACCCGGGCGTGTAAAATCGTCTCGGACAGCCCCCGTCACACCCCGGAGGATTTGGCTCAGATACGGTAAAAAACCGCGGAGTCCTGTCACACAACAGGTCTCCGCGGTATTTTTTTCTATCCCACAGGCGCCGCTGGCTCAGCAGGCGCTGCGGTCTCCTGGGGGGGCGGCGCCGGCTGGGAGGACAGGTCCCCCACCTCAATCAGCTGACGCCAGATGTCGTTCACCTCTTCCAGGCACTGGAAATAGGTGTTGGTCAGCAGGTCAACGGAGATCTCCAGCTCCTTCGCCATTGCCTCAATGGCCCCCCAGTCCGCCCGCTCATAGCTGCGCACCAGGTTGTACAGCGTGCCGCACCTGCCGGTCCCGTAGAGCAGCGCGTCCTTAACCTCCTGGGTGATGGGCAGGTCGACCAGCAGCTCCTCCATAGGCGCGTCGATCAGGTACTTCAATGTGGAGAACATCCCCATCAGATAGGCATCGTTCCGGGAGATGGGCATGTTTTTGGCCAGCTTCATCAGCTCGCTGCAAAAGCTCGCCCGCATGAAGGACAGCTTCAGGAACTCCTCCTGGTCACTGTCGCTGCCGCCCTCCTCGTTGTTGACCCCCAGCAGGTAGATCCACTGCCTCAGCTGCCCCAGGCCCATGACCACAATGGCCTGATGCACGGTAGTGGCCTGGTTGCGCAGGGCGAAATATCCCGAGTTGACGATCTTCAGCAGGCTGTAGGTCAGCATGGCGTCCATGGAGATCAGCTGCTCGATGGCGTCCACGTTGGGCTCGTCCTCGTTGATGGCGATCATCAGGCGGAAGAAGTTGCTCTGGAGGTAGCTGCTGGAGTGGACCGTAGTGAACAGGTTTTCCGCCACCCATTGCCCCTCTATAGCGTCCACCTCCATCTTGAAGGCCTTCTGATACAGCTCCTCGGTGTCCACATTGGTGGCGACGCATTGCTTGTGCATACTGTGGGCCACCTCCACGATATTGTGGATGCTGGAGTCGGTGATGGTCTTGAAGTTGATCTTGATGTAGTCGAATTTGTCAATAATGGAGAAGTACCGGGGGGAGAACTGGAAATCGTTCACCGCGATCTTGTACCCCTCCTTGGAGTACCGCTCCACAAACCGCATGGCCAGGGGGTTGATAATCACGCTGTCGTCCACCTGAATGACCAGGTCGTGGCAGTCGAAGAGCTTGGGGGTCTGCTTCATCAGCAGGTTGGTGGTGAAGGTCATAAAGTTCAGGGAGCCCTTCAGCACCTTATCCGTGTTCTGAGTCAGGAAGCTGTAGATGGCGTCAGCTGCGGCAAAGTCGCTGCTGGTGGGCCCCTCGCTGCTGTAGGCTTGATTCTCTCCGTAGTAGCGGATCTCATAGCCGATGATCTGGCTGCTCTGATTCTTGATGGGCTGCCGGACAATATACTTGTTACTTGTCATAGGTCACCGCCTCATTTTCCCTGTGATTCCAGAAGATGGTCCATCACATCCACCAAATGGCCGATCTCCGGCTTGCTCATCTGCTCATCCGCGCCCAGCTGGCGGCCCTTGATCCGCATCTCCTCACTGATGAGGGAGGAGAAAATAATCAGCGGGATGGGGGCAAACCGCTGGTGGCTCTTAATCAGCTTGGTCAGCCGGTGTCCGTCCATCTGGGGCATCTCGATGTCGGTGATGACCAGCGCCACCTCCTGAGACAGCTTGACATCCCTGGGCAGGGCGTTCAGGCTGTCCCACAGCTCCTGTCCGTTGGAGAACATCCGCAGGTTGGCATACCCCGCCTTGCGCAGGCAGTTCTCGATCATCTTGGACAGCAGGATGGAGTCCTCCGCGATCCAGATGGGCGCGTCGCTCCGGGGACGGGGGCCCATCTGGTCGATCTCGTCCATCTGGATGGTGGTCTCGGGGGCGATCTCCGCCACAATGCGCTCGAAATCCAGGATGGTGACCAGGTCCTTGCCGCACTGGGCGATGCCGGTGGCCACCCCCTCGGAGCCGCCGGAGACCGTCTTGTCCGGCTTATGGATGTCCGTCCAGGAGATGCGGCTGATACACTCCACCGTATTCACCCGGAAGGCGATGTACATTTTGTTGAAGTTGGTGATGATGAACAGGTCTTTTTCACCCTTCTCCATCTGCAC
Source organism: Lawsonibacter sp. (assembly GCA_022801435.1). Taxonomy (GTDB): domain Bacteria; phylum Bacillota; class Clostridia; order Oscillospirales; family Oscillospiraceae; genus Lawsonibacter. Next base: position 24,281 of record JAAWSG010000007.1, on the reverse strand, counting down.
CCCCAGGTACGCGGGCAGGTCGACCACCGTGATGACAATGTCCCGGGGTTTGAAAATTCCCTCCACCGCCGGGTGGGCGTGGGGCATGGCCTTGACCTCTGCGGACATAATGATCTCCCGCACCTTGGCCACATTGATACCGTACAGGTTCCCATTGATGGTGAACTCCATGATCTCGATCTCGTTGGTGCCGGACTCCAGAAGGATCCCGCTGTTGTGCTCCTCGGCCATAGCTGACACTCCTATCTCCTAAAAAATTCCTTCCGCGCCCACATGCGGGTCAAGGTTTTTGATGCGCTGGCAGTTTTAGAATATGATATCCTTCTGGCCATAGGACCGGATGCAGGCCTGCCCGGTGACCACGTCAAAGAGGAGCGTGCGGGCAACCTTTCCCCCCACATTTTCCGCGCTCAGGCGGAGCCCCTCCTGGCGGAGGATGGTGTGGACGCTCTCAATATTCCGCTGGCCGATGTTTCCCAAGCTGTTTCCGCTCACCTCGAACATTTTGGCGCCGCCGGCGATCTTGATGACCATCCGGCTGCGGGAGGCGCCCTTCTGCTCCAGCTGCTTCAAGGTCTCCCGGATCCCCGTATCCGCGTATTTCAGCGGATTTTTTCTGCCTGCCTCCATATTCAGCGGGAGCATGATATGCAGCAGTGCCCCCAGATGGAGCCTTGGGTCGTGGAAGCACAGACCGATGCAGGACCCCAGAGCGTAGGTGATCAGCACACCGCTCCCCTGGGCTATCTTCATGTCCGCAATCCCTACCGTCAGCTTCTTGTCACTCATCGCTGACGCCCAGCTTCCTCAGTAAGAAATTCAGAGAGCGCAGATCGGGGGACAGCAGCAGGCGGCAGGGGACCTGCTTATCGTCACACACGAAATTTCCGCCTATGGTCATCAGGTAGTCGGACATACCGCCGTACTCCGCCATGGGGACGGCCAGGATGGCGCCCTGCATGTCCACCGCGAAGGCGGGCACGGTCAGCTCCACCTGGATGCCGGCCAGACCGGCCAGGGCGTTGATAAAGGTGGAGATCATAATATTCCCGATCTCGACCATACCCGACTGGCCCAGCTCGCCCAGGTTCTCAAAGCTGTCCACATGCTCGTTGAACATACTGTTCATCACCAGGTTGACGAACTCCAGGTTCTGGACCGACAGCATGATGCCGCTGAGCTGGCCGCCCATCTTCACCAGCACGCCGGCGGTCACCGCCTCGGGGCCGCCGATCCACTCGATGGCCTCATTATACTCCATAATGCGCACCTCGGGCAGGGTGATGCGCACCTCCCGGTTCAGCATCTGGGACAGGGCGGTGGCCGCGTTTCCCGTTCCGATGCTGCCGATCTCCCGCAGGGTATCGATTTCGAGAGAGGACAACTGGTTATAATTTTTAATGATCATATCCGCGCCTCCTGTTTAACCTCTCAGGTTGTTGATGGTGGTTTCGATCTCATCCGTGACGGTGGCCATGCGCAGGGCGAAGCTAAAGGCCCGCTGGGACTCGATCACCTTGATGAACTCCTGGGTCAGGTCCACATTGGACATCTCCAGCATTCCCCGGTGGACCTTGCCCGTCCCCAGGTAGAGATTCCCGTTCTTGTCGATGGGGATGAACCGGCAGCTGTCCGCGTGGAGCATCCCGTCCCGGATGGTGTAGTCAAAGACGCCCACGTCCAGCTCCGCCTCCTTGTCCTCCAGGTCGATGCGGATAAAGTTCCCCAAAGAGTCCAGCACGCAACGCCCCTCGTTGTCGGTCAGCCGCCACTCCACTGTGGGCTGGGGCTCTATCTCTTCACCGGTCTCGGGGTCGATCTCGGGCTCCGCGTCCTCCGCTGGAGGGACCCAGAACTGGGCGATGGTGAAGCCCCCGTCCCGGGTGAAGGTGACCTCCCCGTCGGAGGGGTCGTACAGGCCAAAAAAGCCGTCCCCCTCGATGGCGAAGTCATAGGTGCGCCCCGTATCCCGGTAGGGGCCGCTGTTAAAGTCCACGCTGGCCTTAATCATGCGGGTCCCGGTCCCCTTGGGCAGCTCCTCCCCGTCGATGCCAATGACATCCCGGTACATGAGCTGGGCAAAGGTGGCGCGCTCCGCCTTGAAGCCGTGGGTATTGACGTTGGCGATATTGTTGGCCTGGACATTCATCCGCTGCTGCTGCTGCTGCGCCCCCACCGCGGCGTTAAAAAAGGACATATTCATTTCGCTGCCTCACCCTTTCCTTCCAAATTGGAGGTTTTTCTCCCATTCAGGCTCTCCGTCTTACAGCCGCCCGATGTCGTTGGTGATGCGGCTGATAACCTGGTCATACATTTTGCTCATCTGGCCCGCGCTCTGGAGGGCGCGCTGGGCGGTCATCATGTTGACCATCTCCCGCACCATATCCACATTGGAGCGCTCCACATATTTATGGAGGATCTGGGCGTCCTGGCTCACCTGCGCCCCCTCGCCCACAAAGAAGCCCCGCTCATCCCGCTCCAGGGCCCCGTTGTCCGGGAAGACGTAGACTCCCAGGGTCCCCAGGAGGGTTTCGCCGTCCTGGGTGTAGATGTTGCCCAGCCGGTCCCCCTCGATCTTGTCAGTGGGGAGCTGGATGGGGTTCCCCTCCGGGTCCAGCACCCGGCCAAACTCGGACAGGCAGAGATACCCCTCATTGTCCAGGGTAAAGCTCCCCGACCGGGTGTAGACGGTTCCGTCCTCGTTCTGGATGGCAAAAAATCCCTCTCCAAGGATGGCGAAGTCCAGGGGCAGGGTGGTCTCCTCGGGGGCGCCCTGCTCAAAATCGGTATAGAACTGGTCGGGGGCCAGGATGTGGCTCTGGACCGTCCCCATCTCCGCATACTGGTTTTTCAGCTTGTTTCCGATGCGGATCAGCATTACCTCGTCAAAGGTGCTGTCGGTGTAGCGCTCCGCTTTGAAGCCGGCGGTGCTGACGTTGGTGATGTTATTGGCCACCACATCCAGCCTCCGGCCCTGGGACAGCATCCCGGAGGTCAGATTATAAAAGCCTTTGACCATGGAAAAACGCTCCTCTCATCCTGCCGGCTCAGTTCCCGCCGGTCATATATTGGTTCATATACAGCTTCAGCTTCTGGATGGCCCGGGAGTGGAGCTGGGAGATGCGAGGCTCGCTGACCTCCATCACCTGGGCGATCTCCTTCATGCTGAGACTTTTTTGATAGTAGAGGGAGATGACCATCTGTTCATTCTCCCGCAGGGACTGGATTCCCTGGGCCAGGGTATGCAGCAGCTCCTGGTGCAGGACCGAGTCCTCGGGGCGGTTATCCGGAGCGATGTCCGGGACCTCCGCCGCCCCCTGCTCCCGCTCCTCAAACATGGCGTCCAGGGAGAGGAGATTGCACAGGGACGCGCTGGCCAGGTCCTCCTGGTACTGGCTCTGGCTCACCCCCAGGCGGCTGGCCATCTCCTCATCGGTGGGGTAGCGCCCCAGCTCGGAGAACAGCTCGCTGCTGGCCTGGTCGATCTCCCGGGCCTTCCGGCGCACGCTGCGGGGCACCCAGTCCTGCCGGCGGGCCAGGTCAATGATGGCCCCCCGGATGCGCTTGGACACGTAGGTCTCAAATTTGATGCCCTTATCCGGGTCAAATTTGTCCACCGCGCTCATCAGGGCGAGCACGCCCTCGTTGATGATGTCGTCCACCTGGGCGAAGCTGCTGTAGACGCCCCGGACCTGGAGGGCGATGGTGCGCACCAGGCCCACATAGCGCATGACCAGGGGCCATTTCAGCTCCTCGTTTCCGGTGCTTTTGTAGAGCTGGAAGAGCTCCTCCGGAGCGAGCCGCTCCAGCTGCTCCTCACTCCAGCGGGGCCGCTCCCCCGTCATACCGGCGCCGCCTTTCGCTCGGGCCTGGCGGCGTCCTTGGACAGGGTGATGTTGCCCAGGGACTGAATCTGCACATCGCTGGTAATCTCATTGAAGGACAGGACGTACAGGTTGGGGTAGAACTGGGCGAGCATCCGGCTGAGGTAGATGCGGATGACCTGGCTGGTGAGCACGATAGGGGTCTGGGACAGGTCGTTGAATTTTTTCAGATAGTCCCCCAGCTGGGTGACGATCTGCTGCATCAGGTCGGGCCCCATGGCCAGATAGATGCCCTGCTCGTTCTTGCTCAGGGAGCTGATGACCCGCTTCTCCACATCGGCGTCCAGGGTCACCACCCGGAGCTGGCCGTGCTCGCAGAAGCGGCGGGTGATGGTGCGGCTGAGGGCCACCCGGATGTTCTCGCAGACCAGATCCAGGTCCTTGGTGCTGGCCAGGGAGTCCACCGCGGTCTCTAAAATAGTGCCCAGGTCCCGGATGGGGACCCCCTCCTTCAGGAGGCTGCGGAGGATGCGCTCCAGGTTGGCGTAGGAGAGCACCGCGGGGACCGCCTCCTCCACCAGCTCGGGGGAGATGCGCTTCAGGTTCTCCACCAGCTGGATGACCTCCGCCCGGCCCAGCAGCTCATAGGCGTGGCGGCGCACCACCTCGCTCAGGTGGGTCTGCATGACGGACAGGGGGTCGATGACGGTGTAGCCGTAGATCTCCGCCATCTCCTTGTTCTCCGGCAAAATCCACCGGGAGGGGATGCCGTAGGCGGGCTCGATGGTCTCGATGCCGTCAATCTCGCCGGCGGGGTTGGCGGGCTCCAGGGCCAGGTAGTAGTCCACCAAAATCTCGCCCCGGGCCACCTCCTCCCCCTTGATCTTCACCACGTACTGGTTGGTTCCCAGGACGGAGGAGTCGTGCAGGCGGATGGAGGGGATGACAAAGCCCATCTCCTGAGCGTACTGGCGGCGGAAGATGACGATGCGGCTGATGAGCTTGCCGCCGCTGTTCTCATCCACCAGAGGAATCAGACTGTACCCGAACTCCATCTCAATGGGGTCCACGGTAATCAGGCTGTAGACGTTGTTGATATCCTTGTAGTAGTCGGTCTCTGACGGGGGGGCTGTCTCCTCCGGCGGCCCCTCCTCCTCCGGGAGGGCTGCTGCGGCGGCGGCGGCCTGCTGCTCCTGACGGCCGCTCATGATGTAGCCCAGCACCCCCAGGACCGCTCCCACCAGCATGAGGGGGATGGTGGGCGTGCCGGGGATAACCCCCAAAAAGAGGAGGATGATGCCGGCGGTCATAAAGGCCCGGGGCTGGCGGGTGAACTGCTGAATCACATCGGCGTTCAGGCTCCCCTCGGATACCGAGCGGGTGACAATCATGCCGGTGGCGGTGGAGATCATCAGGGAGGGCAGCTGAGAGACCAGGCCGTCGCCGATGGTGGCGATGGAGTAGGTCTCCACCACATTGGTCACCCCGGTCATAGCGCCGATGAGCATCCCGCCGATGAAGTTGACCGCGGTAATGATGATGGACATCACCGCGTCGCCCTTGACGATCTTGGTGGCGCCGTCCATCGCGCCGTAGAAGTCCGCCTCCCGCTGAATTTTAGCCCGGCGCTCCCGGGCCTGCTGCTCGTTAATCAGGCCGGAGCTCAGGTCGGCGTCAATGGCCATCTGCTTGCCCGGCATGGCGTCCAGGGTGAACCGGGCGGCCACCTCGGCCACACGCTCCGCCCCCTTGGTGATGACGATGAACTGCATCAGGACGATAATCAGGAAGATGATAACGCCCAGTACGATATTGCCCTGGGTAATCAGCTGGCCGAAGGAGAGGATGACCGTCCCCGCCTGGCCCGCGTTGCCCAAAATCTGCCGGGTGGTGGACACGTTCAGCCCCAGCCGGAAGAGGGTAGTAATCAGCAGCAGGGAGGGGAAGATGGACAGCTCCAGGGCGTCCGAGATGGTCATGGTGATCATCAGAATCAGGATGGACAGGGAGATGTTGATGACCAGCAGGATGTCCAGCAGCTGCGGGGGGAGGGGAATGACCAGGAACAGGACAATGACAACCACCAGGAGGGCTATGCTGTTTTGGAAGATACGCCGCATGGTGTCATCCTTTCCGCTCTATTGAAACGCCCGGCAATTCGGGCGCAATTCGCAATGTTATGGGACCTCCTGGTCCAGCTTGAGCACATAGACAAGAATTTCCGCCACCGGGCCGTACAGCTCGGGGGGGATCTCGCGGCCCAGGTCTACGTTGGCATAGAGGGCCCGGGCCAGGGGGACGTTCTCCACCACCGAGACCTGGGACTCCTCCGCAATCCGGACGATGCGCAGGGCCAGCTCATCCATGCCCTTGGCCAGCACCACCGGGGCGTTGTCCTCCTCCGGCTTATAGCGCAGGGCCACGGCAAAGTGGGTGGGGTTTCGGATCACCACGTCGGCCTGGGGTACCTGCTGCATCATACGCTGCTGGGCCCGCTGACGCTGGATCTGTTTGATCTTGCCCTTGACCTGGGGGTCGCCCTCGGTCTGTTTGTACTCCTCCTTGATCTCCTGCTTGGACATGCGCAGCTGGCGCTCATAGTCCCACCACTGGTACAGGTAGTCAAAGAAGGCGAGCATGGTAAAGGCAATGGCGATCTGAAAGACGAGGGTTACGATCTCGTTAAAGAGGATGGCGCAGGATTGGGACAGGTCCATATCCAGGAACCGGCTGAAGCCCAGGGCCACTCTTCTGAAATAGTTGACGATGATGAACATCAAAATGATGATCTTCAACAAATTCTTGAAAGCCTCGACAATACTGCGCAGAGAAAACAGGCGTTTAAAGCCCTGGAGGGGGTTGATGCGGCTGAATTTTGGGCGGATGGACTCACCGGTGACCAGCATCTTGGTCTGGAAGAAGGTGACGCTCACCGCCAGCAGGGCGGTCACGCCCAGGAAGGGGCCCGCCATGGTAATCAGTGCCAGCACCCCGGTTTTGAACAGCTCGCTGAGCATTCCGGGAAACATCTCCGCGTCCACCACGGCGATATTTTGGAAGGTCCGCATGAACAGGGCGGAGACCTGCTCCAGCACCACATCGCCCATGACCATTACCATCGCCAGACTGCCCAGCAGGGTGGCCACGGCCAGCGCGTCCTTGCTCATCAGGACGTTGCCCTTTTTCCGTTCGTCCCGTCTTCGTTTTGGTGTCGCTTTTTCGGTCTTGGAATCGCCGGCCACGAGGTCATCCCCCCTTTATATCCGTCACATCAGGGACAGCGCCCGCTCCACGGCATAGAGCATTTCGGTCTCCACACTCAGCAGGAACTCACTGAACGGGGTCATAAGGATCAGGATCAGCACCAGGCCCACAATCACCTTCACTTCAATGTTGATGACGAAGACGTTAATCTGGGGGATGGCTTTCATAATGATACCCATACCCACCTGGCCCATCAGCTCCGCCGCCAGGATGGGCATACACAGCTTGACGCCCAGCACTGTACAGTTGACAAAGATGTCCATTACGGTGCTGTAGAGCTCCGGCCCCGGCGTCACCCCTCCGTAGGGGACCAGGCCGCCCGAGCGCAGCAGGATGCGGATCAGGGTAAGATGCCCGTTGGCGGCAAAGAACAGCAGGGTCATCAGCACATTCAGCAGAGTGGAGGTGGCGGTCACCTGGATGCCCGAGCCGGGGTCGTAGGTGCTGGCCATAGCCAAACCCATCTCCATGTCGATGACCGAGCCGGCCATCAGCGGAATGTAGAAAAAGATATTCACGATCAGGCCCAGGATATAGCCCAGGCCCAGCTCCAGCAGGAAGATCAGGGCCAGCCCCAGCAGGGTGGAGGGCATCTGGACCTGCTGTCCCGGCGCGGCGCTGTAGACGGTGAGGGACAGCATCAGAATCAGTCCCGCCTTCACCATCCCTGGGATGCCCCGGCGGCCGAACAGCGGGTTGAACAGGACAAAGCCGGTCATCCGGGCCGTGATCAGCAGGAACAGGGTCAGCACGGACCAGTTCAAAATCGGCTCCTCCTTCCCCAGGCCGGACTAGCCGCCTGCCATCAGGGCAAAGACCCTCCGCGCGTAATCCAGCAGGTTTTCCATCATCCAGCCCCCCCCGATAAGGAAGACCAGAATGATTGTAGTCAGCTTCATGATAAAGCCCAAAGTCTGCTCATGGATCTGGGTGACTGCCTGGAAGATGGCAATGAGCACCCCCACCACCAGGCTGAGCACCAGTCCCGGCCCGCCCAGCTTGAGGGCGACCCAGATACCCTCCCGCAGCAGCTCGGTGACCTGATTGGTATCCATCCTCCGTCACCCCCTCATAAAGCTCTGGGCCAGGGTGGAGAAGAGCAGCTGCCAGCCGTCCAGCATCACAAAGAGCAGGAGCTTGAAGGGTGTGGCAATCATGGAGGGCGGCAGCATGACCATGCCCATGGACATCAGGGTGGAGGCCACCACCATGTCCACCAGCAGGAAGGGGATATAGAGCAGGAAGCCCATGGTGAAGGCCCGCTTCAGCTCACTGGTGACAAAGCTGGGAATCACCACGATCATAGGCAGCTCCTCCACCGCCTCCTCCTTGGTCTCCGGGATATCCACGTCCGCCATGCCGCAGTACATCTCCATGCTTGGGATGTCGCTCCACTCCAGCATAAAGCGCTTGAGGGGGATTCGGGCCCGCTCGAAGAACTCCTCCTGGGTGATCTCCTCCGCCTGGTAGGGGTCGAGGGCCTCCTCCTTAATGGTGCTGAGGGTGGGGTTCATGGTAAACAGGGTCAGGACAATCGCCATCCCCACCAGCACCATATTGGGCGGAGTCTGCTGCGTGCCCATGGCGTTGCGCAGGAAGGAGAAGACCACCACGTACCGGGTAAAGGAGGTCATCATGACAATGAGCGAGGGCAGGATCATCATCAGGGTGGTGAGCAGCAGAATCTCCAAGGTCTGCACATTTCCACCGTTTACATTGATCAGTGCCCCGCCCGCGTCAAGCAGCGATTCGCTTGGCAACGCCCCTCACCTCATTTCTCAAGACCGCGGCTGTGTGTCATTTCTCCCCCGCAGCCGCTGGATCAGAGAGAGGAAGTCGGGGGGCGCGCCGGAGGTCTGGGGTGTACTCCACCCCTCGCCCTCCTCGGGGGTCAGCTCACGCAGCAGGCTGATACCGGCGGGGGTGCAGCCCAGAAGCAAAAACCGCGTTCCGGTCCGCACCACCACCAGAGACTGGTCCCGGCCCAGGCTGAGCCGCTCCACCGCCTGAAGCCGCCCCCGGCCTCCCCCTCCGGTGCTGAGGACAAGCCCCCTCCCCGCCCAGCGGGTGAAGAGGTACGCGCCGGCCAGCACCAGAAGGATGACAGCCAGCAGGGCCAGGACGGAGAGGACAGGCCTCCACCACATGATCAGGGCTCGCCCACGATGGAGGTAACGGTCTTCAGCACCCGCTCCGGCTTGAAGGGCTTGACAATAAAGTCCTTGGCGCCCGAGCGAATGGCATCGATGACCATGGTCTCCTGTCCCATGGCGGAGCACATAACCACGTTGGCGCCGCTGTCCGACCCGCGGATCTCCTTCAGCGCCTCCAACCCGTCCTTGTTGGGCATGGTGATATCCATCAGGACCAGGTCGGGCTTGAGCTCGTTGTACTTCTCCACCGCCATCGCGCCGTCCTCCGCCTCATAGAGCTCGGTGTATCCGGCCTTGCTCAGGGTGTCCTTGATGACCTTGCGCATAAACGCGGCATCGTCAACCAGAAGAATTTTAGCCATAAGTTACCATCCTTTTTTTCAAAAATTGTTTTCTCTGTCTGTGTTTATAGGTAAAGACGATCAGCGGGCGGGGCTCAGCCCTGGACCAACTCGTTGATGTCGGGCTTCTGTAGGATCTCGGTGATGCGGATGCCGAAGTTGTCGTCGATGACCACCACATCTCCCCGGGCGATGCACTGTCCGTTGACCAGCAGGTCCACCTGGTCGCCGGCCAGCTTATCCAGCACCACCAGCGAGCCCTTGGAGAAGGACAGGATCTCCTGGATCTTCCGGCGGGTCCGTCCGATCTCCACCGCCACCTCCAGGGGCACGGTGAGGATGAGGTCCAGGTTATCCCTCTGCTCCTGGTTCAGCTTGGCCTCAGCGTTCAGCTCGCGCATTTTTGCCGGCTGGGCATTGATGACCTTGGGGTCCCGGGGCGGAGCCGGGGGCGGCGCATTGTTGGCCATGGCGGTGGTCATAGCCGCCATCATGGCCGCCATCATGCTGCTCAGGTCCGCCGTGGTGGCGGGCTGAGCGGCCGCAGGCGCTGCGGGGGGCGGAGCCGGCTGAGGTGCGGGGGCCGGGGCAGGGGCGGGCGCGGGAGCCGGAGCGCCTCCCGACATGGAGGCCATCATCCGCTCAATCTCCTCCTGGCTCATGGTGGAGCCGCCGCCCGCCGGGGCAGGGGCGGGCGCGGGCGCGGGAGCCGGAGCGCCTCCCGACATGGAGGCCATCATCCGCTCGATCTCCTCCTGGCTCATGGTGGAGCCGCCGCCCGCGGGGGCCGGGGCAGGGGCGGGGGCGGGTGCGGGGGCTGGAGCGGGTTCTGAGGTCTCATCCAGCTCCAGGCCAAAGCCGGCCACCAGCTCCTTGGCCAGCTCCACCGACATGACGTTCATGAACTCGCTGTCCAGCACGTCTTCAATGGTCAGGTGGAACCGGACCACCACCACCGGGCCCTGCGTCACCGGGAAGTGCTCCTCCTTCACCTTGTCCAGGTTGGTCATCTCAAAGGACTCGGGGGTGGAGATGTTTACCATCCGGCCCAGGAGATCAGACAGCGCGGTTGCCGCTGAGCCCATCATCTGATTCATCAGCTCACATGTGGCGCTGATGCTCAGGTCATTGAGCTCAAACTCCTCATCCGGTGTCTCGGTCCCCAGCAGGATGTCCACAATCGCCTTTACATCGCTGCGCTTGAGCATCATGATGTTGCTGCCCTCCAGGCCGCACACATACTTGATCTCCACGCCTACCGCCGGTTCGATCCTGCCCAGGGCGAAGTCCTCTGCGTTGATGACCTCCACCTGTGGCGTGGTGATGTCCACCCGGTGGTCCAGCATGTTGGAGGCCGCAGTGGCGGAGGAGCCCAGGCTGATGTTCATGATCTCCCCGATGGCGTCGATTACCATCGGGCTAAAAATAATATCTTCCATCCAGAACGCTCCTTCTCGCCTACATCTTGATGTAGGTTTCTCCTATTTTCACGGCCACCTGCTTATTGCTGGTGCCCATGCGTCCGTCAAACCATCTGCGCCCGCCGATATTCAGGAACACGGGGGCGTCCTTGGGCCGCTTGATATTTACTACATCCCCCACGCTCAGATGGTAGATGTCGCTGAGCAGAAGACGGGTGCGGGCCAGCTCGGCCACAATCTCCAGCTCGGATTCCCGCAGGGAGTCGAAGATCTCCTCCGACTTGTCTTCGCCGCTGCTCCGGCGGCTGGTGCTTTTGCTGATCTCGCTGAAAATATTGGTCAGCATCTCCCCCGGCAGGCACAGGCTCATCCGCCCGTCGCAGTTGTCAAATTTGATGTTGATACCCACGATGACCACCGTCTCGTCATAGCCGATGAGCTGGACCAGGGTGGGGTTGACCTCGGTGCGCACGTAGGAGAATTTTATGGTGATATAGTTCTCCCAGCTGCTGCCCAGGATGGGGACCAGGTCAGAGACCAGATCCTCATACATGTTCAGCTCCAGGTCGGTGAGCTTGTAGTCGCTGGGCAGGCTGGAGTCGGTGTCCCCCTCGCCGCCCATCATCCGGTCCAGCATGGAGAGCACCACCGGGGTGTCCATGTGTACCAGGATGGGGTCCTCTCCCTGGAGCTTTTCCAGATCAATCTCCGCCAGGGAAACCACGTCGCTCTCCGACAGGGCGTTGGAAAATTCGTAGTAGCGCTGCTCCTCCACGCTGTCCACCTCAATCTCGCAGGTAGCGTGGAGCAGGGCGTTGATGCGGGAGTTGATGACCCGGGCGTAGCTCTCGAAGATACTGTTGAGCATCTTCAGCCGGTCCTTGGTAAACTTGCGCGGGCTGTAGAAGTCGTATTTTCGGTACTTTTGTTCCGCGTGCTTATCCGATGGCGCGTCTACATCCAACTCTCCGCTCCTGGCCGCGTTCAGCAGTGCGTCGATTTGGCTTTGTGACAAAACTTCGGCCATATTCTTCCCTCATTCCAGATGAAACTTGTCGTCCCGCGCTGGGGAGCTGATGCGGGTTAGGTGGTGGGGTCTCCGGTGACCTCCTGCTCGCTGGCCTCCTGGTACATGGCAAAATAGTTGTTATACTCGTTGCCCAGCTTATTCTCAAGATCCTGGCCGGTAACCACAAGCTCCACCCGCCGGTTCTTGGCCCGGGTCTCCCCGGTTTCATTGGAGGAGATGGGCCGCCACTGGCCGTAGCCCACGCTCACCAGCCGGCCAGGGTCCAGCTGGGTGGGGTCGATGCGCTGCTGGAGGTAAATCGTCACGGTAGTCGCACGGTTGGAGGCCAGATACCGGTCGCCGGGAACGGGGTTGGGCGCGTTGGCCACCCGCTGGGCGGTGTGCCCCAAGATCCGGAGCTCGTCAATATAGGGACCCGCTGTGTTCAGTCCAGCTATAATATAGTCCAGGATCTCCTGGCCCTCCTTGCGCAGAATATAGCTGTCTCCGTCAAAGAAGACCGTGTCGTCAAAGGAGATGAAGACATACCCGTCCCCCCGGCTCACCGAGATGGAGGCGTCCTGATTGTTCTGGGCGTACTCGGCCAAAAACTCATACAGCGCCTCCATGGCGTGGTCCACGTCGCTGGTAATGGGCAGGGCGGAGCCGCCAACATCCTCATTGTCGCCGTCCGGACCGACAGGTGTCTCGGTAATGCTGACAATAGCGTCCTTATTGAAGCTCTGGACCACCCACATCCACTTTTGCTGGTCGATGGTGGAGATGGAGTACAGCAGCACGAAGAAGCACAGCAGCAGGGTCACCATGTCGCCATAGGTGTCCATCCAGTTGGCTCCGCCGCCTCCGCCGCCTTTCTTTTTAATGCTTGCCATGGTTTCACCTCAGTTCATACACGAAAAGCCAAAGGTTCCATTCTGCGGGGAATCGGGTTACTCGCCCTTGCCCTTCTTGCCCTTTTTGCCGCCGCCCTCATCGCCGCGCTGCTTCTGGCTCAGGAAGGTCATCAGCTTCTCCCGCAGGAACTTGGGGTTGGCGCCCGACTGGATGGACATGATGCCCTCCACGATGATGAGCTTGCACAGGACCTCCTCCTCATCCCGGGCCCGGAGGTTGGAGGCGATGGGGCTGAAGATCATATGGGCCAGCACGCAGCCGTACAGAGTGGTAATCAGAGCGGTACCCATGGAGGTTCCGATGCTGCTGGCGCCGTCGCCGCTGGAGACGTCCATCCCCTTCAGCATGTTAATCAGACCCACCAGCGTACCCACCATGCCGAAGGCGGGAGCCACGGCGGAGGCCTTATCGTACATACCGGCGGCGTCCTCATGCCGGGCGGAGGACTGCTCGATGTCGTTCATCATAATCTCCCGGACCTGGTCGGCGTCGTTGTTGTCCACCACGAGCATGATGCACTGCTTGAAGAAGGGGTCGGTCTGCTGGTTTCCCATCTCCTCCAGCGCCAGCAGGCCGTTCTTCCGGGCGACCTGGGCCAGCTCCACCAGCTGCTCAATCACCGCAAGGGGGTCGTGCTTTTTGGTATTCATCAAAACGGCGAAGTGCTTGGGGATGGATTTCAGGGTCCCTACGGGGAAGCTGGCAATGAGCACCGCGATGGTACAGCCGATGGTAATGAACACGCTGGCCGGATCTACAAAGTTCATCACCTGACCGGGGTTAAAGCCCTCCGTCCCCTGCATCATGCCGGTGACCATGACGCCGAATGCCGCTACTACACCGATGATGTATGTAATATTCATTCCTTCATGTCCACTCCTCTGTCTTGTTTCTGTCTCTCAGGGCGCATTGGACAGCCGCCCGCCCTGCACTGGGCCGGCGACGCGCACAGGTCCGGCATCTGTCAAATACGCCCCGTGTCCGCTCCCTTAACGCCGGTCCTCCACGGTCAGGACCCGGTGTACATCCTGGATTTTCGCGTTGTACTCGCTGATACGCTTGATAATCTGCTCCGGACTCTCCTTGACGATGAAGTAGTCCCGGTTCATCATGACAATTTTGGACTCGGGAATCATCTCAATGCACTGGATCTGGTTGTGGTTGAGCAGGAACCGCTCTCCGTTGCGTTTGGTCAGTACGATCATATAAAACTTCCTTTCTGTTCTTCCCGGCGGAGGCTTTGTTCCCGCAGCCCCCGCCGGGACGTGCCGATTCAACTCAGCGGAGCAGCATGGAAGCTTACCGCTTCATGTTCACAAGCTCCTCCAGCATACTGTCCGTCACCGTGACGATACGGGTGTTGGCCTGATAGCCGCGCTGGGTGGTAATCATGTTGGCGAACTCCTCCGCGACGTCCGTGCTGGAGGACTCCAACCCGCCGTTCTCGATGGTGTTGCTCCCGCCGCTCATGATGGCCTCATCCGGGCTGGGGGCGACAGCGGCAGTACCTGTACCGGTAACTTCCTTGTTGGCCAGGTATTTGTCCTTCAGAACACCGCCCAGGCAGGCCACACGGACCTGACCAGCGCCGCCCAGAGCCTTGTAGTAGGGGCCGTTGATGTGGGTCACGCCGCTGGGGCTGTCCACATTGGCCACCGCCACATAGCCTACAACTACAGTGTTGTCGTTGTCATCAATGCCGGTGACACAGCCGTCCTTGCCGATGCTCAGGGTGTTCAGCTGGACACACTTGTCCTGAGTGTTTGCAATGATACTGGTGGTTCCATAGTTCCCTGTATTCGCATTTGTAGACGGAGTTCCATTGTACTGGATATTCGCACCGTCAAGGGGATCCGTTCCATTTGCCGCCGCATTGTAGTGGGCATTATTGTTGTTGGGATCCGGCTTGCCTAGAACGGGGTATACGGGGTCGCCCTCCGCCCATGTCTGTGTTTTATCTGTAGTATCAGGCTTCGCCGCCATCAGGGGCAGGCGCAGGGGGGTCAGCTGAGTGCTGATCATGGTCGGGTTCTTAACCTTTTCATACTCCGCCTTTTGCTCTGGTTTGGCCGTTGGTCCTGGGTCCGTTGCTTTGGGATTATAGAACGGATTCTGCACTGTGGCGAAGCCGTAGACAATCTGGCCGGCGCGGTCGCAGAGGTAGCCCTGGGAGTCAAAGGTGAAGTCGCCCACCCGGGTCAGCGTCATGCCCTGGATATCGTTCGCGCTTTTCACCATGTTGGTCTTATCACCTACCAGGAAGAAGCCCTCGCCCATAATCATACAGTCCATATCGAAACCGGTGGGGGCATAGGTGGAGGGGTTCATGTTCAGGTCGATGGACCCGACCACCGAGCCGTAACCGACCTGGGAGGGGTTGTTGCCGCCTGTAGTTGCGTTGCCGTCGCTGCCGGCCTTGCGGGTGGTATAAATGGACTCGCGGAAGGTCATACGGGCCTTTTTATAGCCGTAGGTGTTGACGTTTGCGATATTGTTGCCGATGACGTTCAGCCGGCTCATGTGGGATTGAAGACCGCCGATGGCGGCGTACATTGCACCTGTCATGGAATCAAATTACTCCTTTTTTTCCTGGCGCTGCCCCCTCCCCGTCATTCGGACAGGGAGGGAGAGCATCCTGCAAAGGTCCTGCTCTCTGTTATTTCAGCAGTACAGCGCCGTCGATGTTGGTGAAGATGTTATCCTCCATCTCCTCCTGGGACATGGTGGTAATCACCCGCCCGTGGGGGACGTTGATGATAAATGCCCTGGTCGCGTCGAAGGCCAGGATATTGGTGGCTCCCTTGGCCTGCGCCCGCTCCACCGAGTCGGCCAGCTGTCCCATCAGGGTGGGGGTCACTTCAATGCCCCGCTCCAGCGCCCGGCTCTGGGCGTGTTTTGAGAAGGAGATAGCCGGTTCCCTCCGCTCCAGCTCCTGCCGCAGCAGAGCGCCGAACTGCCCGGCCTGGGCGCGCTGTACCTGCTCTACAGGCTGTACGCGCTCCACGGGGCTTACGCCTGGGATAGGGGTCATGCGTTCTGCCATCTTTGTTCATCTACTTTCCCGCGGGGCCTCATGTCCCACGCGTTGATGTGAGGAATCAGGTTCCTTCCGTTCCCCCGCTGTCTCCGGCTCCGCCGCCGCTCTCGGTCCCGCCGTTGTTCTCCGGGGGGTCCACGGGGTCCGTGCCGTTTCCGTCGCCGTCCGGGTCCGTGCCGTCGCCGTCACCCTCGCCGGGCTTCTCCGGGTCCTTGATCTCAGGCAGCTTGCCCACCGCCATAATGCTGCTGAGCAGATAGCTCTTGTCGCCGATGAAGATGACCGGATGTCCGTCATAGGTCCCCGCCGCGGTGACTGTGCCCACGATCTCCTGGAGGTTGCCCTCCTCGTCCTTGACGCCGACTGTGACCTCCTTCCCCACCAGGGAGGCGGAGTAGCTCAGGATGTTGGCCTGGGTCAGGTCCTCCATCTGAGTGGTCATCTTGGTCATGCCCTGCATCATGGTCATCTGAATCAGCTGGTTCATCATGTCGTTGGTGTCCGCCTGGTTGTCGATGGTCTGGTTCTGGAACTGGGCCACCATCAGGCCGAGCATATCGGTGAAGGAGAGCTCCGCGCCGCTGCCCTTTTTCTCATCCCGCCAGCTGGTGTAGCCGTCATCCGTGCTCCCGGCCTTCTGGGTCCCCCGGGCGGCGCTCCCTGCCGCAGCGGCTTCCGCGGCGTAGCGGTTGATGATGTCGTTGATATAATCGCTCAAATCAGGTTTCTCCTCTCTTAGAAAATGTCCTCCAGCTTGAACAGGCCCAGGCGGAGCTGCTGAATAAAGTCCTCGCTCCTGTCCTCCTCCCGCTGGCGCTGCTGTTGCTGCTGCTGGCGGTTGTGGCCGTCGGGGTCTGCCTGCTGGAATGCGTGCTGCTGGGCCTGCTGGCTGTCCTCGTGGCGCTGGACCTCCACCTTCACCGGGCTCCCGCTGAGATTTTGCAGAGCCAGATTCAGGCTGTCCAGGTGCTCGCTCAGCACGCCCGCCGCCTTGGCGCTGCTGGCGTGGAGCACCACCTGGAGGGCCCCGTCCCCGCTCTGGGTGAGCTGGATGGTGAGGTTGCCCAGATTCTCCGGGGTCAGCTTGATAATCATGGACTGCTCGCCGCTCTGGGCCGCCTGCTGAATGGCCTGAGCCAGCTGGGCGTCCATGTCGGGGGCCTGGGTGTCCACGGTGTGGAAGTTTTCTCCCACCTTGACCGGGGTCCCCTCGAAAGCCTTGAACAGCGGCTCCCGGATGACCGTGGTCTGGAAGCGCTCCTCCCCGTCCTGGTCCTCCTGGCCGCTCTGGGCGCTGTCCCCGGTGTGGGTCTCCGCCTTGGGAGTCTCCCTGGGGAGCACCACCGTCTCCGTGCCGCTCTCGGTCTCCCGGGTCTCCTGGAGCAGGGCGTCCTGGAAGCGGGCGCTCTCCTCAGGAGTCAGCATGGACCGCTCCACGACGGGCTCCTCGCCGTCCAGCCACACCTTGAATATCTGGCCGCTTCCGGTCTGAATCACGATGGGCTGGCTGAGGTCGGGCTCGCCGTTGGGCTGCAGGGCGGTCATGGTGACGCAGGGCAGCTCGCCGGCGGGGATGGACATCATGACCGTGCCGTTCTCCAGCTCCATGGGGACCGCGATGCCCGCCGCAACGAGGGCCTGCATATGGGGGTCCATCTCCTTGATTCTGGGGTCGTCCTTGTCCAGCGGCTTCCCCTTCACCTCCTGGGCGGGGGCGGTCTCACCGGCCAGCTCGCTCTTCTGGGTGTCCTGGCTGGAGGGGGTTTTTTTGGCGGGGGTGGTCTCCTTCCCGCTCTGGGCCCGGTCCATCAGGTCCTGGAAGCTGACGCCGTCCTTGTTGGTCTTGGGCTGGGCGTTCTGGCTCAACCCTCCGATCTGGGGCAGCGCCATGCTGGCCGCCATCTGCTGCATCCGCTCCAGCAGCATTGCGTCTGTCAGATTCATTGTCGTTCACCTCCTTTCAATGTACTGGGTCTGTGGGCTGCTTCTGTGTGACCTCCTCGGTGCGCTCCTGGTCTCGCTGTGGTGCGCTGTCCTGCTCAAAGCTGACCCGGTCCCCCAGACAGGCCAGGATTGCCTGTACCGTCAGGGTGTCATCGGGGTCCAGCTTGCCCTCCGTCCGCTCGGAGATGGATTGGCTGGCTTTCAGGAGGATGTCCTCCGCGGTCTCCCGGCCTCTTGCTGTCTCCCGGTCCCGCACGTTCATGGCGTCCACCATGGCCATCAGGGCGTCCTCCTCGGCGTGCTTCAGGTCCTCCTCCCGCTTCTCCCGGACCTTGTTCATATAGCCCAGGAACAGCTGATTGGGGTCCCAGCCGGTGGCCTCCTGGAGGGTGGGTTTCGCCTCCACGGGGTGATACCGCGCGCCGATGTCACACATCGTCAGTGGGGTTTGAATGATTTTCACCTCCCTTGGGTAAGCTGATATAGAGAAACACGCTGCCGTGCTGCTCCCTAACCGATGCCCGCCCCGGCCATAGCTCGGGCGGTGGTGACAAATTCCTCAATACGCTGCTCCTCCGCCTTCTGCTCCGCCTTGCGGTAGTCCTCCAGCTTGTGCTCCCGGAGCTTCTCGATAGTGGCGGTCTCCTTTCTGGCCTCCACCACCTGGGTGCGCTTCTTCTCCTCCTGGATCCGGAGGGCGTCCAGCTTGCGCTGCTCGGTCTGAATGGCCCGCTCCAGCGCCCGCAGGTGCTGTTCGTAGCTCATGGCCTCCAGGATGGTGATGCCCTCCAGCTTCCGGCGGGTGAACTCCCCGTCCTCCTGCCGGTATTCCTCCTCCAGGCCGTCCACCACCCGCTCCTGCTCCCGCACCTGGGTCAAAATCGCCCCGTGCTCCGCCCGGAGGGAGTCCAGCACCTGCTGCTTGTAGTCCAAAACCGTATCCAGGGAGAAGCGGAATTTTTTCATCTGTCTGTCCACTCCTTAATTCAGGGAATCTTGTGATTGCGAACCGCGGGCGCTCATTGCAGGATACGCTCCAGCTGCTCCAAACTTTCCTCATAGCTGAAGAACTCGTCCACGCCCTGCATCAAAAATTGGTTGATGGCGTCGATTTTTTTCAAGGCGTAGTCCAATTTTGGGTTTGTCCCCGCCTTGTACGCGCCGATGGACACCAGGTCGGAATTTTTTTCATACACTCCCATAATGTCCCGCAGCTGAGAGGCCAGCTGGCGGTGCTTGGGGGAGACGATCTCCACCATCAGACGGGAGATGCTGGCCCCCACGTCAATGGCGGGGAAGTGGTTGGCGTTGGCCAGCTGCCGGGAGAGGACGATGTGCCCGTCCAAAATACCCCGGACCGTGTCGGCGATGGGCTCGTTGGTGTCGTCCCCCTCCACCAGCACGGTGTAGACCCCGGTGATGGAGCCCTTTTCAAAGTTTCCGCTGCGCTCCAGCAGCTTGGGCATCTCGGCATACATGGAGGGGGTGTATCCCCGGGCAACGGGAGGCTCTCCGATGGCCAGTCCGATCTCCCGCTGGGCCATGGCGAACCGGGTGAGGGAGTCCATCATCAGCAGCACGTCGTAGCCCTGACCCGCGAAGTATTCGGCGATGCTGGTGGCCACGCTGGGGCACTTCATCCGCAGCATGGCGGGCTGGTCGCTGGTGGCAACCACCAGGACCGAGCGGCGCATCCCCTCCTCCCCCAGGTCCTTCTGCATGAACTCCAGCACCTCGCGGCCGCGCTCCCCCACCAGGGCGATGACGTTGATGTCCGCTTTCACATTTTTCGCGATCATGCCCATGAGGGTGGACTTGCCCACTCCCGTGCCGGCGAAGATGCCGATACGCTGTCCCTTGCCGATGGTCAGCGTGCTGTCGATGGCCTTGACCCCGAACTCCATCCGCTCCCGGATGGGGGGGCGGGACATGGGGTTGATGTAGGCGCTGTCCACCGAGAAGGTGTCCCCCCGCTGGAAGGGCTCCAGTCCGTCAATGGGCTGGCCCAGGGCGTTGATGACCCGTCCCCGCAGGAAGGGCCCCACCGGGAGGGTCAGGCGCTTGCCTGTGTTGCGGACGAAGTTGCCCGCGGAAATCCCGCTCATATTGGCGTAGGGCATGAGCAGGATGTGGTCGTTTTTGAAGCCCACCACCTCGGCGGGAATCTGCCCCCCCGACTCGTTGGAGTAGATGCGGCAGATATCCCCGATGGCGGCACGGCCTCCTGAGGCCTCAATGGACATGCCCACAATATTTTCGATTTTCCCTGTCCGTCCCACCGTCTCGGCGGAGCGGACCGAGGGGATCAGCTCTCGAAACATGTCCCGGTCTCCTCATTTCCAAAGCCCTCCGCCGGCTTGGCGGACGGGCCGCTTACTGGGGCCAGAAGCTCCCCATCTGGTCATAGAGCACATCCCGGATGTTGGACATCTGGGTGGACACGCTGGCGTCCACAATCTCCTCCGGGGTCTCCACAATGCAGGTCCCGCTCTCATCGTCCCCCATAGGGACCACCTTAATGTGCTGGGAGAGGGCCCCCAGGGTGCTGGTCAGGGCGGGGGATATCTGCGCGGCCTGCCGGGCGTCACAGCCGGAGATGTAGATATGCACCCACTCCTGCCGCTTCATCCGCTCGGTGGCGGTCTGAATCATACGGACAATGACCTCGCTGCTGCTCTTCAGGCTCACCCGCACCACCTTCTCCGCGATGGCGATGCACAGCTCCAGCAGCTCCTCCCGGGTCTGCAGCAGCAGCTCCTCCCGGGCCAGGGAGGCTTTTTCCAAAAAGGACTGCACATCCTTCTCCAGCCGGGCGGCGGTGGCCTCCCGGTCCCGGACCGCGTCCTCCATAGCCTTGGCCAGGCCCTGGGCGTAGCCGTCCCGGTAGCCCTCATCCCGCGCCCCCGCCCGGATGTCCTCCTGCTCCTGGGCGGCCTGGTCCCGGGCCTGCTCCAGGATCTGCTGGGCCTCCTCCCGGGCCTGGTTCAGGATGAGCTCCGCCTGGAGCTGGGCGTACCGGACCGGCGTCTCGTGCTCGGGCTCGCTGGGGGGCTCCTCCTCCGTTGGAGGGGCGTCGGGCTCCTCCCCGGGGGGCAGGACCTCCTCCGGCTCCTCTTCCTCCTCCGGCACCAGGGGGATAAACTCCTCCTCGCCGTCCATACGGATGTCGTCCGTGTTGGGCAGGATGTAGGTCTCCGCCTTGGGCTCCAAAAACCCTTTCAGGATGTTACGCAATGATATCGTCCTTTCCGCCCTTCAGGATCACGACCTCGTTGCGCTCCTCCAGGTCGCGGATCACGCCCACGATACGCTGCTGGGCGTCCTCCACGTCCTTGATCCGCACGTTGGTGGTGACCTCCAGATCGTCCCGGATGCTCTCCGCCATACGGGAGGACATGTTGGTAAACAGCTTGTTGGACACCTCGGCGTTGGCGGTCTTGAGGGCCAGCACCAGGTCTCTCGGGTCGCAGTCCCGCAGGACGCGCTGGACCGAGCGGTCATCCATGGTGACGATGTCCTCAAACACGAACATACGCTTGCGGATCTCGTCGGCCAGGTCGGCGTTCTTGGCGCCCAGTCCATCGAAGATAGCCTTCTCGCTGGAGCGGTCCAGGTTGTTCATGATGCTGGCCACATAGTCGATGCCGCCCACCTTGACGTTGGAGCTGGTGATAATGCTGGAGAACTTGCGCTCCATCTCCGCCTCGATGATCTTGATGGCGGTGGGGGAGGCGCTCTCCATGGTGGCGATAGCCTCCACCACCTGGAGCTGCTTTCTGGGCTCCAGCTGGTCGATGACCCCCGCGGCCTTGTCCGGGTCCACATAGGACAGCACCAGGGCCATGGTCTGGGGACGCTCGTTTTGCAGCGCGGAGTACAGGGATTTGACATCCGCCTTGTTGAGGAAGGCGAACTCCCGGGTTTTCAGGGACTTGGTCACCTTCTCCAGCAGGGCTTGGGCGGTCTGGTTGCCAAAAGCCTTCTCCAGCACGGTACGGGCGTACTCCAGTCCGCCCTCGGTGACCGCCTTGCTGGTCATACAGTTTTGGTAGAACTCGGTGAGCACCGCCTCGGTCTGCTCTGAGCTGATCATGCCCAGGCGGGCCACCTCCAGGGTGAGGGCCTCCACGTCCTCCGGCTCCATGTACTGGTACAGTCCGGAGGCTTTGTCCGCCCCCAGGGAGACAATGACCGCGGCCGCCTTCTGGGGCATGGTCAATTCCACACTAAGCGTCTCAGCCATTGTCCTCTCCCCCTCTCAGCCAGGCTTTCACCATCTGCGCGGCAATCTCCGGGTTGTTCTGGGCGAACTGCCGGACCGTCTTGCGCAGCTCCATGCTCTTCTCGGTATTGACCTCCATGATATCCGCTCCGCCGGAGGGGGCGGCAGCGGCCTGGAGGGCGGCAAGCTCCAGTGCCTCGGCGGCCTGCCGCTCCTCCATCAGGGCCTTCTCCTCGGCCAGGCGCTTCTTCTTGGCCTTCCGGCTCAGCAGCAGCACCGCGATGAGGAGCACCACAAACAGGGCCATGCCCACAGCGGCGGCATAGACCACGCCTTCGGGGATGGTGGTCCCGCCGGGAATCGTAATGATCCCGCCGCCGTTCAGAGTCGGGTCGTCGAAGGGCGCGATGAGCACCGACACCCGTGAGGCCGGGTCCCCCTCGCCGCCGATGCCGGCGGCCTCCGCCACGTGGCTGCGCAGGGTCTCGGCGTCCACCGACCCGGCGTTGGCGGCCCGCTGGTTGATGGTGACCGCCACCCGGATATCGCTGATGGAGCCGGCTACAATCTCCACCTGCTCCACGGTGGTGTCAATCTTGTGGTCCAGCGTCTCCTGACGGCCGGCGTAGTTCTCATCGCCGTTGAGGTTTTGTTCCCGGTCGGGATAGGTGTTGATATCGGAGTTGGTGGTGGTCCCCACCGCGCCGCCCACCGGCTCGGTCCCGTCCCGGATGACCTCCCAGAAGTAGGTCTCGCTGCCGATGAGGCCCCCGTTCTCGGTGGCGCCCTCGGGCTGGTGGTAGCTGGTACTTTCCACCACCCGCCGGTTCACATCCACCACTGTGTTCACCGACACCTTTACGTTGTTCTCCCCGTAGATGGCGGACAGCGCCTGGAGCACCTGATTGCGGACCTTGTTGCTGGTCTGCTGCTCCAGCTGGAGCTTCATGGCGCTGGCGTCCTGGAGGTTGCTCAGGCTGCTGTCTCCGATGTACTCGTTGCCCGCGGTGTCGTTCAGGGTGACATTGCTCACATCCAATCTGGCGGCGCTGTGGGCCACCATCTTCCGGATGGCGGAGGCCTGCCCGTCGGTGAGCATGGTCCCCTGATCCATCTCTACCGTCACCCAGGCGCTGGCGGGGGAGACATTTTGATAGACATAGGTCTGCTGGTCCCCTGGCTCAATCTGCACCTGGGCGTCCCGCACGTTGGGGAACCAGCGGATGACCGCGGCCAGCTTCTGCTCAATGGCGATCCGCTCGGCGGTGGCCCGCTCGGAGTTGGTGGACAGATTGTTGGTGTTCCCTGTCAGGAACTCGTACAGGTAGCCGCTGGTGGGGTAGCCCGCCAGCACCATCTGAGCCTGGAGCTGGGTCTGCATCTGCTCCGGGACCAGGATCGAGTCCCCCTGGATCTTATAGTCCTTCACCCCGTTGTCGTTGAGGTAGCCCACAATGGCGCTGGTCTCACTGGTGTTCAGGCCGGTAAACAGAATCGCGTACTCCGTCCTGCTCAGCAATACCGCCGCCACGACAATGGCGGTCAGAACAACAGCCCCGCAAACCGCCAGGAGGATGCGGGTCTTTTTATTTATTTTTACGAAAAAGCCTTTGACCTTCTCCCAAAGGCCCTTCACCTTTGCGTTCAACCTGGATCCCCCCGGACTGTCATGTTAAGATGCCGCTGCGCCCGTCCCTTACAGGGAGATCCGCATCAGCTCGTTATAGGCCTCTACCGCGTGGTTTCTCATCTGCATCAGCAGCTCCACGGCGGTGGTCGCCTTGGTAATCGCGGTGGTCACCAGGGCGGGATTGTCGATCTGACCGGTGGCCAGCTGGTACTCCAGCTTCACCTGCTGGTCATTGGTATCCCGCACGTTCTGGATTGCGGAACGGAACACGTCGGCAAAGATGGAGCCGGCGGCAGTTGTGGTCTCCTTCTCCTCAGCCTTGGGGGCGGACAGCGAGGGGGTCCACAGGGGCTGAATGGGGGTAAATTCCATCATGTATTCCTCCTATAAATGAGCAAATCTGAAAAATGGCAAAAAAGAAAGCATAGCCTCAAGTGTTATAATGGAAGTGTGACCAACCACAAAACACGAGAGGGAATGCCTTGTGGAGATTATAACACCGAGAGAGCAGATACGCAAAT
>JAAWSG010000068.1 GCA_022801435.1 Lawsonibacter sp. | reverse complement strand
ACAAGCAATTCCAATGCTTGCTTGATGAATCTTTCTTAGATAATATCCTCCGTTGCGCACTCTGTTCATGATTTGTTCACTCATTCAAATACCGTGTGTACACCCCAAGGTTTTTGTTGGCTCGCAGGTCCTCCTGGGCCTCCTCGTCCAGCATGGCCACCAGCAGGCCGCTGTCGGCGAAGTACAGCTTGTATTTGGTCTCCTCATAATTTCCCTTCAAGGGCAGTTCTGGAAAACTCAAACAATAGCAGATATTCACCATCCCAGCGTCGCAGAGCCACTCGATACATCCCCGGTAGTCCTTGAACCGGACGCCGGAGGCCACCTTGGAGATTTGAAACTTTTTGTTCTCCTTGGCCAGCTGGGGCGGGATATGATTGAACACGTTGAGAATTCGTCCCTGGTCCATCCCCCCGGCATACTTGCGGATGCCCTCCGTGTAGTCGGCGATGAGCTGGCGCTGAATATCCAGTGAACCTTCAAAGGTACCTCGTTCCACGTATTCCCGCACCACCGACGGCATCCCGCCCAGGATACAGTAGTCCAGAAAGAGGGAGTTGCAGAGGGACAGCTCCAATTCGCTGAAGGGGGTCAGCGTCCGCATATGTTCCAGCAAATCGGCAATAAACCCGTTGTCGTAGCCCTTGGCCCAGAGAAATTCCTCAAAGTCCATGGAGTACATCTCATAGTCCGTTTTATAGCCCACACTGTTGCTCTCGATTTTTCGGTAGTTGATCCCCAGCATAGAGCCGCTGCAAATCACATCAAAACGGCCATCGATGCAGAAAAATTTCAGCGCGGTGGCGATATCTGGAAATTCTTGCAGTTCGTCAAAGAAAAACAGCGTCTTGCCGGGAGGAAACCGCTTGGCAGGGTCCAGACGGGAGATGTTTTTGACGATATCATCGGTCTTATAGCCGTCACTGGTAATGAGCTTATATTTCGGCTCCTCTACGAAATTGATGTAGATCACGTTTTCATAGTGGTGCTGTGCAAACCGCCGGACCGACTCGGTCTTGCCCACCTGCCGGGGACCTTTGACGATCAGCGGCTTGTGCCGGGGAGCGGCGTTCCAGTCCGCTAAGAAGCTGTCGATTTTCCGTTTTAGATAGAGCATAAGAATGTCCTCTGTTGGCGTTGTTAAAGATAGTATACACGGCCAGGAGGAAAATAGAAACAAAAACATGAGCGAATTTAAGCGTGGAATTACAAAAATTAGAGCGAAATATAGGACCCCCCCACCCGAAAAATAGACGCTCCATGTTACGGATGGGGGATTTTTCTGTGCTCTTGGATTACAGCAAAGCGGATGCTTGCACTACGTGGGGACCGAAACCACATCCACCTGGGTCCCGCACTCCCGGATACGGCCAATGATCTCCGAGGGGGTCTCGGAATCGGTAATCAGGAGATCAATATCGGAAAAATCGCACAGCCGGTAAAACCCCTTTTTCGAGAACTTGCTGTGGTCGATGAGGGCGATTTTGGTTTTGGCCTTTTTGATGTACTGTTTCTTCAATCCGTTGATATTCGCCTCATCGGTGGACAGGCCGTCCTCTGCGCTGGCACCGTCGGTGCTGCATAAAAAGATATCGATTTTGCTGATATTATCTAAAACCTCGGCGGCAAAGGTCCCGGAGGAGGTGCCGTTTGAGGTGAGGAAGCCCCCCATCATATAGACCTTATTGCTGCTGGAGGCCAGGATTTCCCCGGCGGAGTGGATATCCCCGCAGATGACGATCAGCTCCTTCCGCTGTCTGAGCTGCTTGCACAGTTCAAAAATCGTGGAGCCGGCGTCCAGCGCGATTGTCACCCCGTCCGGGATATACTGGATGGCCTGAACGGCAATCGCGGCCTTGGCAGCGTGGAAGAACCCGTGGCGAATGACCAGCGGAGGTAGATAGGGACCCTCGTGCACCCGCAGCTCCGCCCCGCCATAATTTTTGATCAGGATGCCCTGCTTCTCCAGGTGGTCAAAATCCCGGCGGATGGTCTCCACCGAAACCCCGAATTTCTGTGCCATTTTTACGGTATTTACAATCTTTTCCTGTTCCAAGATGCGGATTATTTCCTTTTGCCGAACAGATTTCATCCGTATATACACCCCTGCCACTTTTGATGGGATTCCGCAAGTCATACCCGGTCTCCCGCAAAAAAACCGGATATGCGCCTGTATTATATCAACAAACGGGAAGAATTTCAATCAATATTTACAATTTTGCGGAAAAATATCACATCATCCGGTTTCTTTTTACAGCGTTAAGTCGTATTTTTGATAATATTTACAAAGATGTTATCAAGATATTGACAAATTCATGACGACATGATATAGTCTTTTTGAGGATTCAGAGAAAAGGAGGGGTATTTTGGCTGGCTACTTCTTGGGAATCGATCAAGGTACCACATTGACGACTGCCGTGCTGGCGGACGAGCACTGGCGCATCGTGGGGAAGGCATCCGTACCGCACCGGCAATACTATCCGAATCCCGGCTGGGTGGAGCACGACGCGATGGAGATTTATGAAAACTGTCTGGCGGTCACCTTGGATGTGCTGAAACAGGTCCCCGGTGCAAAACCGGAGCATATCCTCAGCCTGGGCCTGGACCACCAGGGGGAGACCTGTGTGATCTGGGAGAAGGAGACCGGCCGCCCCATTTCCCGGGCAATCGTGTGGCAGGACAGGCGGACCTCTCCCGCCGCCGGCCGGCTGAAGGAGGAGCACGGCGGGCGGATCAAGCAGATCAGCGGTCTTCTGCCCGACGCCTACCACAGCGCCACCAAGCTGGAATGGATTCTGGACCATGTGGACGGGGCGAGGGAACGAGCGGAGCGGGGCGAGCTGCTGGCGGGGACCCTGAATACCTGGCTGTTCTGGAAATTGACCGGTGGGCAGTGCTTTCAGACGGATATCAGCAGCGCGGGCAGCATGATGCTGATGGACATTCGGACGACCCAGTGGAACCAGGAGCTGCTGGACCTGTGCCGGATTCCTCGCCAAATTTTGCCGGAAATATGTGACAACAACCACATCTATGGATACACCAGGCCGGAGCACTTTTTGGGTGTGCGCGTTCCCATCGCCGGTGGGATCACAGACTCCCCTGCCGGGCTGATCGGAGGCGGGTGCATAGGGGAGGGGATCATCAAGACCTCCTACGGAACGGGGAGCTTCATGCACCTCCAGACGGGGGAAAGACCGGTTTTTTCCGACTCCGGCCTCTTTACCAGGAGCTGCTGGAGGCTGGACGGCAGGCCGTACTATCTGCTCTCTGGGGCCTCCTATATCGCGGGGGGAGCGGTCCAGTGGCTGAAGGAGATCGGCCTCATCGAGACGGTCCAGCAAACCGAGGAGCTGGCCATGTCGGTGTCCAACACCAGGGACGTCTACTTCGTTCCGGCCTTCGCGGGCTTCGCCACACCCTATTGGGACCCCTACGCCCGGGGGCTGTTCATCGGCCTGACCTCGGGGGTCTCCAGGGCGCACCTGGTCCGAGCCGCGCTGGAATCCCTGGCCTGTCAGGTCGCCCTGTGCTACCGGGTCATGCGGCAGGAATTTGGAAAGGACAGTCCGGCCATGCGCGCCGACGGCGGGATGGTGGAGAATCGCTTTGTTATGCAGTTTCAGGCGGATATGCTGGGCATCCCCGTGGAGGTCCCGGCGGAGAAGGAGACCTGTGCTTTTGGGGCGGCCTGTCTGGCGGGGTACACCATGGGGGCGCTGCCCTCGCTGGAGAGCGTGCGGGAGTATGTGCAGGTGAAGGACGTATACGAGCCGCGCATGTCCTCTGGCCAGCGGGAGGAGAAGCTTGCGCGCTGGCAGGAGGCGGCTGGCCGGAGCTTGGATTGGGCCAGGCATGTATGAGATGAGGAGGTTGTAAAACGAGATGAGGGAGTGTTCTTGGAATGTGGCCATCATCGGAGCCGGACCTGCGGGACTGGCTGCGGCGGAGGCGGCCAAGACAGGCGGCGCGGAACGGGTCGTCATCGTGGAGCGGGATGTGAGGCCCGGAGGCATTTTGCAGCAGTGCATCCACCCCGGCTTTGGGCTGAGCTACTTTGGAAAGGAGCTGACCGGCCCGGAGTATGCGGAGGAGTTCCTGGAGCGGGCGGAGCGGGCAGGGGTGGATATCCTGCTGGAGACCACCGCGGTGGAAATTCGGGAGCGGGTCCTGGTGTGCTCAGGGCGCTCGGGGATGCTCCATATCCGCTTTGGCGCGCTGATCCTGGCCATGGGGTGCCGGGAGAAGACCCGGGCGAATCTGGTCATCCCCGGCAGCCGCCCCGCTGGGATCTATACGGCGGGGACGGCGCAGAAGCTCATCAACCTGTACGGGCATCAGATTGGCCGGGAAATCGTCATTCTGGGCAGCGGCGATATCGGGATGATCATGGCCCGCCGGCTCACCCTGGAGGGGGCGCATGTGAAGGCGGTGGTGGAGCTGATGCCATTTTTGGCCGGCCTCACCCGGAACAAGGTCCAGTGCCTGGACGATTTCGATATCCCCCTCCTCCTGTCCCACACCGTGGTGGATATCACCGGCATCGACCGGGTGGAGAGCGTGACCATCGCTCCGGTGGATGAAAACAGACAGCCCGACCTCTCCCGATGCGAGGTCATCCCCTGCGACACCCTGCTGCTCTCGGTGGGACTCATCCCGGAAAACGAGCTGAGCCGGACGGGGGGCGTCCCCCTCTCCGAGGTGACCAGGGGGGCGGTGGTCAACCAGTACCGGCAGACGGAGGCCGAGTATATCTTCGCCTGCGGAAATGTGCTCCACGTCAACGATCTGGTGGACCACGTCAGCAGTGAGAGCCAGACGGCGGGCCGGTACGCCGCGGACTACATACAGGGGAAGCTGCCCAGTCAGAGGGCGGTGGACGTCATCCCCGGGCCGGGGGTCCGCTATGTCTGTCCCCAGAAGCTGGTACCGGACGGGGGAGAGGGTGCAACACTGTACTTCCGCACCACGGCCCCCGGAGCGAACACCGTGCTGCGGGCGGAGGACGGGAGCGGCAGGCTGGCAGAGAAGACGCTGCCGCGCACCAGCCCCGGGACCATGGAGCAGCTGACGCTGAGCGCGGAGCAGGTGGCGGGGCTGTCCGGCCCGGTCACGGTCTCCGCAGAGCATGGGGAGGTGATGGCATGAAGAAGACCGTGATCTGCACCGTCTGTCCCAGGGGCTGTCTCATTGAGGCGAGCTTCACCGATAAACGCGACCTGAGCCTGTCGGGCTACGGGTGCCCCCGGGGAGAGCGCTATGCGGAGGACGAGTGCTTTGCGCCCAAGCGGACCTTCACCGGCTCGGTCAGGATAGAGGGGGCGGGCCGGAGGATGCTGCCCGTCCGCTCCAGCGGGCCGGTCCCCAGAGAGCTGCTGAAGCGCTGCGCGGAGGAGACCCGCCGGCTGTCCCTGGCCGCGCCCGCCGCCAAGCACCAGGTGCTGATTCAGAACGTGCTGGACACAGGGGTGGACCTGATCGCGTCCATGACCCTGGAACGGGAGGGATAGGATGTATACGACCGATGTACTGATCATTGGCGCGGGCGCCGTGGGGACCGCCATTGCCCGGGAGCTGTCCAAGTACCGGCTGAAGGTGATGGTCTGCGACAAAAACGACGATGTGGGCGGCGACGCCTCCAAATCGTGCAGCAGCTGTTGCAGCACGGAGAGCACGGTGGCCCCCTTTACCTTGGAGTCCAAAATCTGTCAGTCCTCCCGGCCCCTGTTCGACAAGCTGTGCCGGGACCTGGAGATACCCATCCACTACTGCGGCAGCATCACCCCCGCCCTCAATCGGGAGCAGCTGGCCGCCGTCCCCGGAATGCTGGACAAGGCCTTCAACAACGGGGTCTACGACGCGGAGTTTTTACATCCCGAGGAGCTGCTGGAGATGGAGCCGGCGCTGAATCCCGGCCTGCTGGGCGGCGTCTACTGCCCCCGGGACGCGCAGATCAGCCAGTTCATGCTGGTGGTCGCCCAGGCGGAGAACGCGGCGGAGAACGGTGTGGAGTTTCTGTTGGACTGCAAGGTGACCGGAATGGAGGTCTCCAAGGGAAAAATCGAAAAGGTAAAGACCGCCAAGGGGGATATTTGCGCCAAGTGGGTGGTCAACGCCGCCGGACTCTACAGCGACGTCATCGCGAAAATGGTGGATGAGTGTGATTTTACCGTGCACCCTAGAAAGGGACAGTTTTATGTGCTCAGTAAGGACACGCCGGTGAAGGTCAGCCACATCATCCTGTCCATCCCGGAGAAAAACAGCCGGGGCACCCTGGTCATCCCCACGGTGGACGGAAACATCCTGGTGGGACCCACGGCGGAGGACCTGGAGGACAAGGAGGACAAGAAGACCACCCGGGAGGGGCTGGACAAGGTGGCCCATATGGCCCGGCAGCTGGTCCCCGGCCTCCGGCTGGAGGACACCATTACCCAGTTTGTCGGACTTCGTCCCGCCCGGGAGCCGGAGGGCTACCACATCCTGGTCTCGGAAAAGGTCCGGGGCTATGTGGGCATCTCGGGCATCCGCTCCTCGGGGCTGACCGGCAGTCTGGGGATCGCGAAGTACACCATCCACCAGATGCAGCAGGCCGGCCTGGTGCTGGAGCGGAAGCACGGTTTTCATGGGACGCGGAGGGCCATTGTAAGCTTCGCGGACAAGTCCGACGAGGAGAAGGACCGGCTGATCCAGGCGGACCCCGGCTACGGCAGGATCGTCTGCCGCTGTGAGCAGATCACCGAGAGCGAGATCGTCCAGGCCATCCGCCGCCCGGTGGGGGCCAAAACCCTGGACGCGGTGAAGCGCCGGGTGCGGGCGGGCATGGGGCGCTGTCAGGGCGGATTTTGCAGCCCCCTGGTCATCGAGATTCTGGCGCGGGAGCTGGGGATCGACGAGACCGAGGTGCGCAAGCGGGGGAGCAGGGCCTTTATGCTGGAGCACCGGGAGGATTGATGTTACACAGTGGATACCCGTTTGAGACGGAACAAATAGAAGGGAGTTTTAGAAATGAAGAGGAAACTTGCACTAGTTACTGCGGCGCTGATGCTCTGCTCCGCCGTGCTGACGGGCTGCGGTCCCAAGACGCCGGCGGCAGGCTCCAAGAGCGGCGGCACATCAGGGGGGAGCGCCAGCGACCTCCCCTACTACGAGTGGTCCCTGTCCTGTGAATACTCCGCCGAAAATCATCAGACCCTCGCCCTCCAGGACGCGGCAAAGCTGATCGAGGAGCAGACCGACGGCCACATCAAGATCACCGTCTATCCCAACATGGCTCTGGGGGACTATACCGTGGTTTACGGGCAGGTCATGACGGGGGATATCGAGATTGCCGCCTGCCCCATCGCGCCCGAGTACGACCGCCGGGCGGTGGCCCTCAATCTGCCCTTCCTGGCCACCGATTTCACCGAGTTTGCGGACAACTACTTCCAGGGCGGCTTCATGTGGAACCTCATCGACGACATTACACAGAAGAACGGCGTCAAGCTCCTGGGTATCTTCAACGCCGGATTCATGGGGCTGGGCGCGAAAAAGGTGGACAGCGAGGACTTTGAGTTCCTCACCGGGACCCAGACCAAGTCCATGCTGATGCGCAGCCCCTCCAGCAACGCCTTCGCCGTCTCCATGAAGGAGATGGGCTATAACACCACCGTCATCCCCTACGCCGACCTCTACTCCGCCATGCAGTCCGGCCTGTGCGACGGCTGGGTGGGAGGCAGCGGTCTGGTCAACTACGACAGCTTCCGCGACGTCATCAAGTACTTTGTGGACTGCAACGTCGTCAACGAGTGCATCCCCGTCCAGATGAACCAGGAGCTGTTTGACAGCCTGCCCGCCGGCTACCAGACCATCGTCACCGACGTCTTTGACCAGATGCAGAACCGGGTCAACGACGAGCGTCAGGCCCAGGAGGCTCAGGCCCTGGTGGATATGGAGAACTACGGCATCAAGGTCATCACCGGCACCGACGGGCAGATGAGCGCCCTGCGGGACAGAATTCGCGCCCAGACATGGCCCCAGCTGGTGGAGGATGTGGGCCAGGACGTCATCGACGCCGCCTGTGAGGCCTATGGAGTCCAGCTGCCCTGAGGACATTTCCTTCTCTCCTTGGTTCCCTCCCTCCTGTCTCTGGGAGGGAGGGAACCGAAAAAAATACTCCGCCCCCTCTGCGGGAAGGGGAGCACCGGCTGCCCTCCGGGGCGGAGCGCGAATTGGCGTTCGGATATGACGCAGGGAGGAGTACTATGAGAAATAAAATCGAGCGGTTTTTTCTATGGCGCTGGCTTTTGAGTCTGGAACGATTTGTGATGGTGTTCAGCAGCATTGCCGTCGTGCTGACCGTGGTCAGCTCGGTGGTGTGCCGCTATATCCTAAAAATCAATTTTGCCGGGAGCGACGAGATTTTGATCCCCTTTGCCCTGTGGCTCTACTTCATCGGCGGCCTTTATGGCAACT
This sequence comes from Lawsonibacter sp., assembly GCA_022801435.1. Classification (GTDB taxonomy): domain Bacteria; phylum Bacillota; class Clostridia; order Oscillospirales; family Oscillospiraceae; genus Lawsonibacter. Next base: position 2,643 of record JAAWSG010000068.1, on the reverse strand, counting down.
ATGAGGACTGCCACATCAAGGCGGATGTGCTGTCCATGTTTGTGAAGAGGGAGTCGTCCCTGCGGCTGTTTGGCATCCTGACCAAGGGCATCTCTCTGGCCATCTCCATCGCCCTGGCGGTCTGGGCCTATCAGTACCTTGGATTCTGCATCAAGGCCGGCGGCTATACCAACGTGTTCCACATTCCCATGCTCTGCTCCAGAGGGGCGCTGGTGGTGGGATATATCGCGCCGGTGCTCTATAACGTATACCACTTCGTCCTGGCTCTGACCGGAGACCAGGGCACGGCAGCTGTGGCAGGAGGTGACAAGGCGTGATACATATCGGGATTGGATTCCTCATTTTGATCCTCCTGCTGGTCATCGGCGTCCCTGTGATGTACTGCTTCGGCGCGACGCTGCTGTACTGCGCGGCCGCCCTGGGGTACACGGCCACGGGCATTTTCCCCACCATCTATGGCAAGCTCTCCAGCGTGGTGCTGCTGTCCATCCCCCTGTTCATTCTGGCGGGGAAGATTATGGAGCACGGGAAAATCGGGGATGCGCTCATTGAGTTCATTGAGATGTTCGTGGGCAAGGTGAAGGGGAGCCTCGCCATCATGACCGCCATCGCCTGCGCCGTGTTCGGAGCCATCTGCGGCAGCGGCATGGCCACCCTGTCCTGTATCGGGTCCATCATGATGCCCAAGATGCTGGACAAGCGGTATCCTCCAGAGATCGCGGCGGCGGTGTCCTGCTGCTCCGCTCCCCTGGGGATGCTGATCCCTCCCAGCGGCCTGTGCATCGTAGTCGCCTGGGGGGCCAACCTGTCCGTGACGGCGTGCTTCCTGTCCACGGTGATCCCGGGCATCGTGCTGACCGCGCTGATATCCATTACCACATATTTCATGCTGCGCGGCCGGGATATTGAGAGCGGCACGGGGCTGAGCGAGGGGGTCGCTCTGCGGCAGGTGGTGGTTCCCAGGACCATCCATGCGTTTCCCGCCCTGCTGATGCCCTTCATCATCCTGGGCGGCATCTACGGCGGGGTCATGACCGCCACCGAGGCGGCTGCCGTGGCGGCGCTGTACGCGTTCCCCGTGGCTGTGTTTATCTATAAGGGGACAACGCTGAAGGGGATGCGGTCCGTCCTGCTGGACAGCGCCAAATCCACCGGCACCGTCATGGTGATGTGTGTGCTGACCATGGCGCTGGGCCAGATTTTGACCATGGAGGACCTGCCCACCAAGCTTCTGAGTGGGCTGACCAGCATCTCGGACAACCCCATGGTCATCCTGCTGATGATCAATGTTTTTCTGGTATTTATTGGCATGATTATGGACGACACCTGCGCCACCATGCTCTGCGCCCCGCTGCTCATCCCCCTGGGCCGGCAGCTGGGGGTAAACCCCTACCAGATGTGTGCGATTCTGGTAACCAATATCGGCATGGGGAACGTCACTCCGCCCACCGCTCCGTTTTTGTATATGGCCTCCGGCATGGCCAATATCAGCGCGGCGCGGGTGATGAAGCCCGTCCTCATCCTCATTCTGTGCGCTTATCTGCCCACCCTGCTGCTGACGACTTATATCCCAGCATTTTCCACCTGGCTTCCCTCTCTGATTTTGGGCGCAAAGCTGGGATGAGCGGACAGCGGCCTGCAAAAAACTTGGGGAAGACAGAGCAGGACACGCCTTCCAATTAAACATGGGCCTCCTGGCCTTTGCCGGGAGACCCGTGTTTTGTGTCACAACTGGACTGATATTGCTAAGGAACGCCCCAGGGTCAGACCATCGCCGCCTCTTTCCAGAGGGACAGCTTGGTCTCTGGGTCGTTCAGGATAATCACCGCATATCCCCGCAAACCTCAAAGAGGGGAGGGCATAGCAAAAACATCACGTCAATAATATGCACAGGCAAACGCCCGGTCATGCTTATGCGTATAGCGCAAAGACGGGCTCAGTTATACGTAAATGTGCAACTTCAACAATAAAGTATAAAATTTTGCAAGCTCTCTTGACATTTATAAAAAATAGTGTATAGTGTTATCAGCATAGGCGGATAGCCAAGTCAAGTAAATAGCTGCTTCTGTTCGTTTTGATTGGGCCGACAGTCTGATTAGCAGAACTGAAATCCAGCAGAAATGAAACCAGTGTGGTGATGCACTGTATTTCGTTTCTGCTGTTTTATATTTGGAGCGGCTTTGGCGAATCCGCACGGAGCACAGAGGGGAGGGCAGAGTTCGTTCAAACACACACTTATGATGAACAAGGGAGGAGAATTATGAGAAAAAAGATACTGGCAATTCTATTAATGGTATCCATGATGATTTCCATGGGGGTCCCCGTCTTTGCTACAGTGGATGAAACAACAACTCCGGTGGCGAGTGAAGCCTCTGAGGATGCTACGATCTCCGGGGAGAGTGAGTCTGGAGAGGATTTTTCGGAGGCTTCAGATGTCACAAAGGACATTAATATGCTTGACGCTGAGATGTCTGTGACTCCTGAAACGCTTGATGCCCCGGAGACAACTGAAATCCCGGGGACGACCGAAACTCCGGGGACCACCGAAAACCCTGACGCTCCCGGGACCACCGAAAACCCTGACGCTCCCGGGACCGCCGAAAACCCTGACGCTCCCGGGACCACCGAAAACCCTGACGCTCC
>JAAWSG010000067.1 GCA_022801435.1 Lawsonibacter sp. | reverse complement strand
CCATCAAAGACTATTACGCCGATGCCTATCAAGAAGCGCTGGACTCTCCTCTTGGGAAGGGGTTGTCCGGTCAGTTGAATTTCATCGCCGCAAGATATAACTGTTCGTGGAGCGAGTATTTCGATGCCAGTATGCCGGCGGGCGAACGGCAATGGGCATATACCCAAGTGAGAGCCATGCTGACGGGTACAGGTCTGCGTCTGAATGACCCTTACGCTTTGAAGGGGCTTCATATTCCCGACAACGAGGAAATTACCAAAATCGCCAAGCAGTCCGCCGATGATACCATCAGCGAACTGGTTCGTCAAGCGAAAGAAGCAAACAGCCCGCACCAGGGATAACAAGGATATTCCAATTTATTGCTTTCCCCCACGGCACTTTCCCTGAACGTGTCAGAGTGGGTCATACAGTATAGAAGGGCAAGACAGACCGTTGCGGCCTGTCTTGCCCTTAACTTCTTTATGGAACCTCTCCCTCTGGAGTCTTTCTCAATGGTTCGCCATACGGTAGATGGCCAGAATGTCCTCGTAGCCCAGCACCTGGAAGGAGCCGATGGTGCGCTGGCCGTAGAAGGTGCACCGGCGGGCCAGGTCGTCCAGCACTTCCTCCTCCAGCACGCCGCAGCCCAGCTGGGAGAGGCAGACAGGCATATTCAGAGAGGTGAAGTAGTCCGCGGTGGCTTGGATGGCCTCCAGCGCCAGCTCCCGTTCGCTCCGGCCCGCGGGGTCCAGCCCCCACACATTCCGTCCGAATTGGGCGAACCGGGCGGGGCCGGAGTCCACACAGTACCTGGCCCAGCTGTCCCACACGGCGGACAGGGTGGCCCCGTGGGCGGAGTCAAACTTGGCGCTCAGCTCGTGGCCCAGCATATGGGGGGCGAAGTCCTTCATGCCGCCCAGCCCGGTCAAACCGTTGTGGGACAGGGTCCCCGCCCACATCAGCTCGCTCATGGCGTCGTAGTCCCCCGGCTTGTCCAGGGCCTGCCGTCCGCAGCGGATGACGGTGCGCAGCAGCCCCTCGGCAATCTCATCGGTGAGCTGGTTCCCGATGACGGGGTTGAAGTAGCGGTCCATGGTGTGCATCATGATGTCCACCGTGCCGCAGGCCACCTGGAAGGGGGGCAGAGTGGCGGTGAGCTCAGGGTCCATGATGGCGAACCGGGGCCGGTGGAGGGGGTGGTTGAGCCCCCGCTTCACCAGGGTGTCGTCATGGGTGAGCACGGCGGAGTCGCTGCACTCGCTGCCCGCCGCCGGGATGGTGAGCACCGCCCCCACCGGCAGGGCCCGCTCCAGCTCTGCCTTCCGGCTCCACAGGTTCCACACATCGGTCCCGGGGCTGGCCGCGCCGTCCGCCACCGCCTTGGCCGTGTCGATGACGCTGCCGCCCCCCACTGCCAGGATGAAGTCCGCGTCCAGCTCCAGCGCCTTCTCCACCCCTGCCCGGGCCAGGCTCAGACGGGGGTTGGGCCGCACCCCTCCCAGCAGGGCGTAGGTCAGCCCGGCTTCCTTCAGAGAGTCCTCGATCCGCTCCAGAAGGCCGCTCTCCACCGCGCTCCTGCCCCCGTAGATCACCAGCACCCGGGAGGCCCCCTGCTCCCTGACCGCCTCCCCGGCGCGCCTGTGGACACCGGGCCCGAAGACAATTTGGGTGGGACAGCAGAATTCAAAGGCTTTCATAAAAATTGACACCATCCTTTTCCGTTTTTTGATAATTTATTATAACATCTGTGCAAACGGGAGTCAAGTTTTCTAAACATTTTCCCGCTGCCAAGGGAGAAGAACCGAGAGTTTTCAGGCAGGGCACAAACTCCAGACAGGTTTTTGGGAAATGTCAAGGCTTGGGATAAACCGGCAGGAAGAGGCTTGACAATCCTCCCTGGATTTGGTATACTCTGCCTATAACAAGAACTGTTCTTGTTAATACACGGTAGTCCCAAAACAAAGAAAGTAAGGAGTATTCTATGCCAGTATTGAAGGGGAGCAAAACCGAGCAGAATCTGTGGACCGCCTTTGCCGGGGAGAGCCAGGCCCGGAACAAGTACACCTACTTCGCCTCCAAGGCCAAGAAGGAGGGCTATGTTCAGATCGCCCAGCTGTTTGAGGAGACCGCCGCCAACGAGAAGGAGCACGCCAAGATCTGGTTCAAGCTGCTGGGGGGCATTGGCTCCACCGCCGAGAACTTGAAGGCCGCCGCCGAGGGGGAGAACTTCGAGTGGACCGACATGTACGCCCAGATGGCGAAGGAGGCCCGGGAGGAGGGCTTTCTGGACATCGCCGCCCTGTTTGAGGGGGTGGCGAAGATCGAGAAGGAGCATGAGGAGCGCTACCGCCGGCTGCTGGCCAATGTGGAGGGCGGGCTGGTCTTCTCCCGGGACGGGGATATGATCTGGCAGTGCTCCAACTGCGGACACATCCACGTGGGTCCCGCGGCGCCGGAGGTCTGTCCTGTCTGCGCCCATCCCCAGGCCTACTTCCAGCTGAAGGCTGAAAACTATTAAGCTTTTGTAGAAAACCGCTCCGGAGCTCCGGGGCGGTTTTTTGATTGTACATCGTCCGCGGTATCGGGTCTCCGGTCTGGGGAAAGCTGCCTCCACTTCAATTTTCTCTGCGTGCGTAATATATTCCATGGAAATTTCCTGACCTCTTTTGTATACTTTAGCGAAAGGGGTCGAAATATGCCAGAAAAAGAGGTCATATCCAATCTCTTGAAATCATGTCGGAGGGAGCCGCCGCGGAAACAAGCTGAGCTCGCTCAGGAGATCCGCATCAGCAGAAAACAGGTCAGCTCTCTTGAGTTGAAGAAAGCAAACCCCAGTATGAGCATCCTCAAGAAAATCGCGGCCTACAGAGGTCTGTCCCTGGCAGAGCTGCTCTGGACAAACAAACAGTCACCCTGCCCGCCCTGCGGAGACCTTTTGCCGGAGCAGATCATGGCCGTCCGGGTCATGCGGTTCCGCGTGAAGAACAAAATATCCCAGGAACTCTTTGCGGAGCGTGCCGGCATCAGCGTATCTCTGCTCAGCCGAATTGAGAACAGCAAGGCCGCTCCCTGCCTGGATGTCCTCCAGAATCTGGCCCGCCACATGGATATCACGGTCGCTGAGTTATTTATTCCCTGCGAAGAGGAGGACGGTAAATAAAAATGGATCTTGCTGCCCTGCTCCATGAGCTTGGACTGTCCGACAGCCGCGTCGGCTTCCGGTGCATCACCGCCGCTGTCGAGATTGCGCTGGCGGACCCACGCGCCCTCACCATGGTCACCAAATACCTCTATCCACAGACAGCCCAGCGGTGCAAGACCAACTGGAAGGCGGTGGAGCGAAACATCCGTACCTCCATCCGCATCGTCTGGAGCAAAAACCCGCACAAGCTCCAGCAGCTGACGGGCTGTCCAATCAGCTCCAGGCCCACCGCGGCGCACTTTATTGCCATCCTGGTCTACTTCGTCCAGACCTCCGCCTCCAAACCCGAGAAAGGAGCTTTGCCGGCCGGAGGAGGGAAAATAAGCGTCTGACCCGGAAGCACGGGGCAGAAAAAACCGGCAGGAGCCAAAGTGAACTGGTTCCTGCCGGTTGGTTTATATTTGCGGTTTTGGCGAAGCGTTGGGACAGCTTCTCCCAAACCTTCCAGACTGCCGTTCTGTCTCACAGGGGGAATTCGGCCAGCACCTCTCTGCGGGTACGGGAGGCGGCAATCAGGCTGTCATATTGCGCAAACACCTGCTTCTCATAGGTCATGCTTACCACCTTGTCCGGTCATTCAAACTCCCCTGACACGCTCCCCCGCTGGAGGATGTGCCCCTCTGCCGCCCGCAAAAATCTTTTTTTCCGCGCACCGCCGGGCAGGTCCAGAGCGCAGTCCAGGGCATAGACGGTGAAGCGGTAGCTGTGTCTCATTCCCCGGGGCGGCTTAGGTCCGGCGTAGCGGTGGAGCCCGTAGGCCACCCCCTGGACCGCGCCGTTCAAAACCGTCTTTCCCGCCGGAATGGCCCCTGGAATCCGGTGCGAGACGGGCAGGTTCCAGATCACCCAGTGGGTAAAGCCGCGGATGGGGTGGCTCATGTCCTCCAGCACCACCGCCAGGGTGACTGCCGCCGGGGACAGCCCCTCCAGGACCAGCTCCGGGGAGAGGTCTTGTCCCCGCCCGGTGTGGCTGATGTGGAATTTCCCCTGCTGAATGCCGGGGCAGCTCACGGTCAAAACTCCTGCTTCCATAGCATCCTCCTATAAGCACAGCCCTCCGAGCGAACCGGAGGGCTGCGGCGTTTATCCCTTTTTCTTGGAAGCCTCCCGCATTCGGGCGCCGTGGTCCAGCAGCCGCTTGCGGAGCCGGAGGTTTTCCGGGGTACACTCCAGCAGCTCGTCGTCGGCCAAAAACTCCAGGCACTGCTCCAGGGAGAGCTGCCGGGGGGTGACCAGCCGCAGGGCCTCATCCGACCCGGAGGCCCGCATGTTGGTCAGCTGCTTCTTCTTGCACACGTTGACCGAGATGTCCTCCGCCTTGGGGCACTCCCCCACGATCATGCCGCCGTAGACCGGGGTCCCGGGGCCGATGAACAGCGCGCCCCGCTCCTGGGCGTTGAACAGGCCGTAGGTCACCGCTTCCCCCGTCTCGAAGGCCACCAGAGACCCAGTGCTCCTGCGCTGGATCTCCCCCTTCACCGGGGCGTATTGCTCAAAGACGGAGGCCATAATGCCCTCCCCCTTGGTGTCGGTCAAAAACTCGCTGCGGTAGCCGAACAGACCCCGGGCGGGGACCAGGAACTCGATCTTCATCCGCTCCCCCACCGGGTTCATCTCCAGCAAATCCCCCTTCCGGGAGCCGATCTTCTCCATCACCGCCCCCACGCAGTCCGAGGGCACGTCCACCACCAGCCGCTCAATGGGCTCGCACTTCTGGCCGTCGATCTCCTGGTAGAGCACCCGGGGCGGGGAGACCTGGAGCTCATAGCCCTCCCGGCGCATGGTCTCAATGAGGATGGACAGGGACATCTCCCCCCGGCCCGCCACGTTGAAGGAGTCGGTGGAGCCCTCCACCTCGGACACATTCAGGGACACGTCCTTCAGGGTCTCTCGGAACAGCCGGTCCCGGAGCTGGCGGCTGGTGACAAATTTCCCCTCCCGTCCGGCGAAGGGGGAGTCGTTTACCGAGAAGGTCATCTCAATGGTGGGGGCGGAGATCTGGACAAACTCGATGGGCTCCACTCGCTCCGGGGAACAGATGGTGTCCCCGATGGTCACGTCCCCGATGCCGCTCATGGCTACGATGCTGCCGGCGGAGGCCTCCTGGACGGGGACCTTCCCCAGGCCGTCAAACTCATACAGGGCGGTGGCCTTGGCCTTTTTGGCGGTAGCGTCCGGGTCGTGGTAGTTGCACACCGCGATCTCCTGATTCTGCTTCACGCTGCCCCGCTCAATGCGGCCGATGGCGATGCGCCCCACAAACTCGTTGTAGTCGATGGAGGACACCAGCATCTGGAAGGGGGCCTCCAGGTCCACCTCGGGGGCGGGGATATAGTCAATGATGGTCTGAAAGAGGGGCTTCAGGTCGCTCCCCGCCACGTCGGGCTGGACCGAGGCGATGCCCTGACGGCCTGAGCAGAAGAGCATGGGGGAGTCCAGCTGCTCATCGGTGGCGTCCAGGTCCAGCAGCAGCTCCAGGCACTCGTCCACCACCTCATAGACCCGCTGGTCGGGCCGGTCGATCTTGTTCACCACCACGATAACCCGGTGGCCCAGCTCCAGGGCCTTGGAGAGCACAAACCGGGTCTGAGGCATGGGGCCCTCCGCGGCGTCCACCAGCAGAATGACCCCGTTGACCATTTTCAGAATGCGCTCCACCTCTCCGCCGAAGTCGGCGTGGCCCGGGGTGTCCACAATGTTGATCTTCACATCCCCGAACTGGACCGCGGTGTTTTTCGCTGTAATGGTGATGCCCCGCTCCCGCTCCAGGTCCCCCGAGTCCATCACCCGGTCAGTTACCGCCTGGTTCTCCCGATAAACCCCGGACTGCTTGAGCATCTCGTCCACCAGGGTGGTCTTGCCGTGGTCCACATGGGCAATGATGGCAATATTTCTCAGCTTTTCATTTTTCATAGGAATGACACCTCTAAATTTGTGGTTTCCTGATATGGCAAGACATTATACCCCTATTCCGGCAAAAATGCAACACTAAAATCAGATTGGACAGGAAAATCAATCATCCGAACCCATCTCCCACCGGAACCAGGTTCGGATTATATGGCCGTGTCTCGCGGTGTCAAAAGGCCGGGCATCAACGCCGCCCGGCTGTTCTCCGTGCTGTATGGAGGGGACTGTATGCGCAAAAATTCTGCTGTGATCCAAAGCACCTCCGCCACTTCAGAGCAAAGTGCGGCTACCGCGCAGGAGCTGTCGGATCAATCTTTGCTGATGAACAGCTTGGTAAGTAAGTTCCAGCTGAGGTAAAATGAACCTGTCGATACACCCCTTTGACAGTCTGACCACAAAGGATCTTTCATAAGGTGAAACACAAGCCGCCTGTTATGCAGGTGGCTTGTGTTTATATGACGCTGCACCGCTTTCAACGTATCTTTGCAATGCACGAAAAGTTATCCACACTCTATATCGGCGGTGCGTTTTACTGTTTACCCAATTTGTATATCATCTATTCCGATTAGATATTGAATTTTTTAAACTCTATATTGACAAACAATTTATCCTATGGTACTATTTTCCCAAGGTGGTGATTGTATGGCGAAAGTAATTTCTGAATGCCCATCCTGCGGGGGAGCATTGAAAATTGCGGTTTTGCGCTGTTCAGACTGTGGGATGGAACTGCACAATGACTTTCAGCGAGGCCCTTTTGATTCCTTAACTGCCGACCAGACAGAATTTCTTATCTCCTTTTTGAGGCAACGGGGCAAAATGAGCTCTTTACAGGAAGAACTTGGAATTTCTTATCCAACAGCTAAGAAAAAGTTAGATGATCTATTGACCGTGTTAAAGTTAGTAGATAACATTGCGCAAGTAGAGAAAGAGGAGGAGCTCGTTGATATGTCAGACTGGTTTATTCCAAAAGACAGTAACAAGGCATCAGATATTATCAAGAAAATGCTCATGGAGAACGGAGGACGAGCAATCGTCCATACTGCGCAAGGATTACCCCGTGAGATTCGTGTTGCGCCAGATGGTATTTCTTTTCTTTGCGATGAGCTTCCTATTAAGCCGCCCTATCAATATGAAGTTTTTGATAAGATTGTAGATCTTTTGATTTCTCAAGGGGGGCGCGCAAGAAAAGGCAACGGACGTAACTTCAAGTTGGGAGAACCAGACTGTGATGAAACAACGGTTGTTGGATACATAGGTTATAATTATTTTCATTATGATACAGGAAAGTCTGTTAAAGATCCTGTATTTATACTGGCTGCTGTTTTAGAGTGGGCTGGAATTGCCAGCAACGAACGCGGAGAATTAGTATTGACTCCCAATTATCAAGAGAAACTCCGTGCCGCAACGGAAGGGAGATAAGAAATTCATGTTCAAATTTTTGGTAGGATTCTTCTTTGCCTTCATTCGAGGGCTGCTGAAAAATGATTTTTAACAGGGCAGTCCTCTCAATGTGAATAAGCCAGAAGGTAAAGTACCCACCCCTCAACAATGGGGGCGGGTACTTTTTCACACTGTGCAAAATCCTTAACTTAATGACATTGAGACGCGCTCTCCGCTTTTTTCTGTCCGTTTTTGGGGAATGGCTCAGGTTATACTAAAAAAGTGCCCAACCGGCGAACAGCGGCTTGAATCGGAGGGGAGAAGGTGATATAATAATTCCAAATATCCGCTGCGGCGAGGCGGAGAGAGGAGAGGCCGTATGACCTATCAGGAGGAATTCATCACATTTATGGTGCGCTCCGGCGTACTGACCTTCGGAGACTTCACTACGAAATCGGGCCGGAAGACCCCCTATTTTGTCAACACCGGCAACTATAAGACGGGGGCTCAGGCCGCCAAGCTGGGGGACTACTACGCCGCCTGTATCCAGGAGCACATGCCCGGGGACATCGACTGCCTCTTTGGTCCGGCCTACAAGGGGATTCCCCTGGCCGTCTCCGCCGCCGCGTCCCTGTACCGCAATTACAGCCGGGACCTGCCCTACTGCTTCAACCGCAAGGAGGTCAAGGACCACGGCGAGGGGGGTTCCATGGTGGGGTACAAGCCCCAGGACGGGGACCGGGTGGCCATCATCGAGGACGTGGTCACCGCCGGGACCGCCGTCCGGGAGTCCATGGAGCTGTTCCGCCATGTGGCGAAGGTGGAAATGAAAGCCCTTTTTGTCTCGGTGGACCGGATGGAGCGGGGGACCCGGGACTGCTCCACCCTGGACGAGCTGAGGCAGGACTACGGCATCCAGGTCTTCCCCATCGTCACCGTGCGGGAGGTCATCTCCTTCCTCCACAACCACCCCGTGGACGGAAAAATCTACATCGACGACGAGGTGAAGGCGCGGATGGAGGCTTACCTGGACCAGTACGGGGCGGCCGGCCCGGAGAAGCGCTGAGATGAACTTCATCGACCGCGCCTTGGCCCGGGGGGACGCCCTCACCGACGACGGTTTCCTCCAGGCCATGGCGGATATCTACAAAGAACCCCAGGTGTGGGCGGAGCTGGACCGGTATCCCCTGTACATCGGGGATGTGATCCATCTCATCGACTACGACACCGAATTGCAGATGGAGGGGCTGGACTCTGTGGTGACCGGGAGGCAGTATGAGCGGGTCCTCCAGGCCCTGGAGCGCTGCGGGGCTTTTGGGGAGGCGGACATCCTGCGGCGGGCCGGGGAGTGTTCCGACCGCGGTCCGGACGAGGAGGCGGAGGAACTGGACGCCCTCAGCCGCCAGCTCGCCCTCCATCAGGACTACGCGGGCTTTTGGGACCTGGTGCGGGCCTACATCGGGCGGGAGCGCCGTTCAGGAAGCGCCGGACAGACAGGAAAAGGAGAGGAACAGCATGGCGGACCACAGCGGACACCGGGAGCGGGTGAAAGCGGAGTTCCTGGCCCGGGGGATTGAGGGCTGGTCCAGTCACCGGGTGCTGGAGCTGCTGCTGTTCTACGCCCTGCCCCAGAAGGACACCAACGGGCTGGCCCACGAGCTGATCGAGCGCTTCGGCAGCCTGGCCGGGGTGCTGGACGCCTCCCAGGACGAGCTGCGCAAGGTCAAGGGGGTGAGCGGCCACACAGCGGTGCTGCTCAAGCTGATTCCCGCCCTGTGCAGCCGGTATGAGCAGGAGCGGGCTGACCTGGGGCGCATGGTCCACACCACCCAGGACGCGGTGGCCTATCTGGCCCCCTATTTCTACGGCGCGCGGAACGAGATGAGCTACATCCTCTGTCTGGACAGCAAGTTCAAGGCGCTGGGGGTGCGCAAGGTGGCGGAGGGCAGCATCCACGCCGCCGACATCAGCATCCGCCGCATTATGGAGGAGGCCCTGGGGCTCCGGGCTTCGGGACTCTACCTGGCCCACAACCACGTCAGCAATCTGGCCTTCCCCTCCGCGGACGACTGGCAGACCACCGACACCCTGCGCTCCATCCTGTCCTCCGTGTCCCTGGAGCTCATCGACCATATCATCTTCGTGGACGGGGACGCGGTCTCCCTCAATGAGTCCCAGCGCCGGAACAGCCGGCCTGTCTATCAGCTTCTGTGACCCGCCGCGTTCACTGTTGAGGAGAAAGGAAACATGCCGAATTTTGAAGTGGTATCCGAATACACCCCCAGCGGCGACCAGCCCCAGGCCATTGAGGCGCTCTCCCAGGGGATTGAGCTGGGACTGGACGAGCAGACCCTGCTGGGGGTCACGGGCTCAGGCAAAACCTTCACCATGGCCAAGATTATCGAAAAAGTCCAGCGCCCCACCCTGGTGCTGGCTCATAACAAGACTCTGGCCGCCCAGCTGTGCGCGGAGTTCAAGGAGTTTTTTCCCAACAACGCGGTGGAGTACTTTGTCTCCTACTACGACTACTACCAGCCGGAGGCCTATATCCCCCACACCGATACCTTTATTGAAAAGGACTCCTCCGTCAATGAGGAGATCGACCGGCTGAGGCTGAGCGCCACCGCCTCTCTGCTGGAGCGGCGGGATGTGATTGTGGTCTCCTCCGTGTCCTGCATCTACGGCCTGGGCGAGCCGGAGGATTTTGCGAAGATGATGGTCTCCCTCCGGGTGGGGGCGCAAATGGAGCGGGACGAGCTGCTGAAGCGGCTGGTGGCCATCCGGTACGAGCGCAATGATATCGCCTTTGAGCGAAATATGTTCCGGGTCCGGGGGGACACGGTGGAGGTCTGGCCCGCCTACTGGAAGGACACCGCCATCCGGGTGGAGTTTTTCGGGGACGAGATCGACCGCATCTCGGAGATCAACGTGGTCACCGGCTCCCCTGTCCGGCGGCTGCAAAACATCCCTATCTGGCCCGCCACCCACTACGTCACCCCCAAGGAGAAGATGGACGCCGCCATCCAGAAAATTTATCGGGAGATGGAGGAGCGGGTGGCCTTCTTCGAGGGGGAAGGAAAACTCATTGAGGCCCAGCGCATCAAGCAGCGCACCCTGTACGACATCGAGATGATGCAGGAGCTGGGCTACTGCTCCGGTATCGAGAACTACTCCCGGGTGATTGAGGACAGGCCGGTGGGCTCCCCGCCGCACACCCTGATGGACTACTTCCCCAAGGATTTTGTGCTCTTTATTGACGAGAGCCACGTCACCCTCCCCCAGGTGCGGGCCATGTACAACGGGGACCGGGCCAGAAAGACCACTTTGGTGGAGTACGGGTTCCGGCTGCCCTGCGCCTTTGACAACCGGCCCCTGAAGTTTGAGGAGTTCGAGAAGCGGGTCAACCAGATTGTCTATGTCTCCGCCACCCCCGGGGAGTACGAGCGCGCCCGGTCGGGACAGATTGTGGAGCAGGTCATCCGCCCCACCGGACTGCTGGACCCGGTGATTGAGGTGCGCCCGGTGGAGGGGCAGATTGACGACCTGATCGGGGAAATCAACACCCGCACAGCCCGGAATGAGCGGGTCCTGGTCACCACCCTGACCAAGCGGATGGCGGAGGACCTGACCGCCTACCTCCAGGGGGCGGGCATCAAGGTGCGGTATATGCACCACGATATCGACGCCA
>JAAWSG010000006.1 GCA_022801435.1 Lawsonibacter sp. | reverse complement strand
CCGGTATCCCAAAAGGCGGCGTATCCGATGCTGGTCAAACTGACAGGGATGGTCACTCTGGTCAACTTCTTTCGACCCCAAAGGGCTTGATCCATAATGCTGGTCACGCTGGAGGGAACCGTCAGCTCCGTCATGGTCCGCAGCACATGGGGCGGATACTGCCAGGTGACGGAGAGAACACCGGTTCCGGCATCACCTATGGCTCGGTCTTGCATAATGGCCGTGTAACATTCTTTTCCGTTGTCCGTATCGGGGGTGTAGTGGTTGCTTCTGATGTCATGCAGATTGAATCCTCCGCCCCATTTCTTGGTCATGTGCTCCATAAAATGCAGAAACTCATGGACATATACCTGCATTGTCCAAGGAGTACTTCCAGGAACAAAATGCTTTTGACAATACTCCCAGTTTATGGCGTTGATTCTTGAATAGCCAGTACCATTCTTATCGTAGGAACCGCCCAGTCCCACATAGCTTGTGCCGACATTCAAACTGATAATGCTGGTTACATGGTCATACCGGTCCAGATCAACCCGGCCATCCAGAAGAGAGGCTACCTGTGCGTCCGAAAGGCATGACCCGGAGCTGCTGTCTTCTAATTCTGTGACAACCGTGTCAATTTCCACAACATCTACATGGGCGCGCATCACCCCGGTCCCCGTCATAAATGCTTCAAACGATTTGGCGTTGTCCCGGTAGGTGTCGATTTCCTCCTGGGTCATGGAATAGGTTGTATGGGTTACCACACCCTTCCCGTTATCGCAGTCAGCATCCACATTTTTACAAATGACGAACAGGAAATACCAGTCGGGGAGGCTTGTCTCTGCCGCCAGGGCCGTTGTGGGCAGAAGGCCCAGGCACATCACCAGGGCCAGCGCGAGGGAAAAGATTCTTTTTTTCATCTGTTTCTGTCCTTTCAAGTTAAATTTCCAACAAAACCCCGAAGGGCGGCCGGGGGGACAGTCCCCCGGCCGGGGATTTTGCTGGAAACATACAGCGGTGTCGAGTTTTGATGACTCAACACCGCTCTCAACTGCACGCACAGCAAAATCCGTGTTCGGCCTTGAAATCCAGAGCCGAACCGGTTATAATGCCTATGGTGCGATATAATCGCTGTGCTGAGTGGTGCGTCACTCGTACAGGGCCGCAGGGTGTTGTCAGCGCCTTGCGGCCTGCCGCATCTATGTTTCCATCCGTAATTCTAACCGATAGCGGGAGAAATTGCAAGGGCTATTTGGAAAACTTTATAGCCGTAAACCGCCCCGCCCGGGTTTGTCACCGGAAGGGGCGGCTTCTTTTTCCCATGCCGGGGATGTTCAAATAACCGCTCCTTCCAGAGGAGACCGTCAGCCGCTGCTCTTCGCAAAATAATCGCACCAGGGCCGCAGGGTACAGCTCTGACACTGGGGCCGCCGGGCGATACACACCGCCCGTCCGTGGAGGACCATCCGGTGGCAGAAGTCGTTGGACTCCTCCGGGGGCAGGACCCTTCGAAGCTGCTGCTCCACCTTGACCGGGTCCTTACTCCCATCGGTGAGCCCCAGCAGGCCGGTGATGCGGATGCAGTGGGTGTCCGCCACCACCACGCCGGGGGTGTGGTACACGTCCCCCAGGATGAGGTTGGCGGTCTTCCTCCCCACGCCGGGGAGTTTTAACAAATCCTCCATGGTGTTGGGGACCTTCCCGCCGTAGTCCCGCAGCAGCATCTGGGAGGCCAGCACGATGTCCTTGGCCTTGGCCCGGAAAAAGCCGGTGGAGTGGATGTACTCCTCCACCTCGGAAATTTCCGCCTCCGCCAGGGACTCCAGGGTAGGAAAGCGCTTGTATAGGGCGGGCGTTACCTTGTTCACCCGCTCGTCGGTACACTGGGCGGCCAGCCGGACCGAGAAGAGCAGCTCATAGTCCTTCTGGTACTCCAGGGAGCAGATGCCCTCCGGGTAGAGCGCCTTCAGCTCCTCTACAATGGCGCGGATATCCTCTGGGGTCTTGTTCATGTTCGGTCACCTCACGGACGTATTTTCTCCATTCTACCACAACCCGGCGGAGATTTCGAGTGTTTTTGACAAAATCCCCTTGCCTTTTTTCCCGTCCCCCGATATGATGGAGGACATGAGGTGAGTTCATTGAAAAGCTTATTTTGCTGTCCCCTGTGCGCCGCCTCCCTGGAGCGGGAGGAGACGCGCTGGGTCTGTCCCAACCGCCACAGCTTCGACCGGGCCGCCGCCGGATATGTCAACCTGCTCCCCGCCAACAAAAAGCACTCCAGAGACCCCGGGGACGACCGGAAGATGGTGGCCGCCCGGGCCGCCTTTCTGGACCGGGGCTATTACGCTCCCCTACGGGACACCCTGTGCCAGGCGGTGGCGGAGTACGCGGTCAACTTCCCCGACCCCGTCCTGGTGGACAGCGGCTGCGGGGAGGGGTACTACACCGCCGCGCTCTTTCAGGCCCTGACCGCCGAGGAGCTTGCCCCCCAGGCCGCCGGAGTGGACCTGTCCCGGGCCGCCCTCCGCCGGGCCGCGAAGCGCCTGCCCCAGGGGGAGTTCGCCGCGGCGTCGGTCTACCACCTGCCCATCGCCGACGCCCAGGCCGACGTGCTGGTGAACATCTTCTCCCCCCTGGCCGCAGAGGAGTTTGCCCGCATCCTCCGCCCCGGCGGGCTGTTCTGCTACGCGGTCCCCTCCGCCCGGCACCTGTGGGAGATGAAACAGGTCCTCTACCCCCAGCCCTATGAGAATCCGGTGAAGCGGGAGGACTACAGCGGCTTCATTTGGCGGACTGTAAGGGAGATTCGCTATACAGTTGATCTGGAGCGCGGTGAGGACATTATGGCCCTCTTTCGCATGACTCCCTACGCCTGGAAGACCCCCAGGGAGGGCGTGGCGCGGCTGGAGCAGCTGGACCGGCTGGAGTGTCAGGTGGGCTTCGACCTGCACCTCTACCAGCGGGAAAAAGAGGGTTGACAGGGACCGCATTCCAAGGCTAAGATAGCGGCACAGGAATAACAGCCTGAATAATATGATCTAAGGGTGATAAAAATGGATGAACGTCTGGATTTTCTCTTTCTCAATGAGGCCGAGGCCGTCAAGGCGGGGGCCGGAGACATGGAGCGCTGCATCGAGGTGATGGACGAGGTGTTCTCCCTCCTGGGCCAGGGGGACTACCTGATGGGCAGCCCCAACCACAACTCCCACGGCATCAAAATTTACTTCCCCAAGGAGAGCCCCTTCCCCAATATGCCCAAGAAGGGGCCCGACCGCCGGTTCATGGCGCTGGTGGCCTACCTGGGGGGCCGTTTCAACGTGTGCGGCGAGAAGTGGTACGGCTCCAACCTAGCCAACCGGGAGAAGGGTCTTCCCCGCTCCATCCTCACCACCGTGCTCAATGACGCGGATACCGGCGCGCCCCTGGCCTTCCTGTCGGCCAACACCCTCAGCGCCACCCGCACCGGGGCTATCCCCGCCGTGGGAGCCCGCTACCTCGCCCGGGAGGACGCCAGCGTGCTGGGCATCATCGGCGCGGGGGTCATTGGACGCTCCTGTCTGACCGCTCTGCTGGCGGTGCTGAAGGGGGTCCGGGAGGTCCGCGTCTACGACCTGGACCGGGAGTCCGCTCAAACATACTGCCAGGAGCTGGAGGGTACATACTCCATAAAAGCCCGCGCCGTGGACAGCGTGGAACAGGCCGTGCGGGGAAGCCATGTCATCAACGTGGCCACCTCCGGGGCGGTCTCCCCCGTAATCGAGGACGCGTGGCTGGAGGACGGGGTGCTGCTGACCCTCCCCGCCAGCGCCGACGTGAGCGAGCGGCTGATGTCGGAGTCCTCCATCGTGGTGGACAACTGGAAGATGTACGAGGCCTACGCCCAGGAGCTGCGGGACGAGCCCGGCGGCTTTGCGGCCAACCTCAGCGGCATCTGCGGCTACCTGATGGACCTGGAACGGGCGGGGACCGTGCGCCGGGAGAATATCCTGGAGCTGGGAGACATCGCCGCTGGAAAGGTCCCGGGCCGCCGGAGCCAGCAGGAAAAAATCATCTTTATCATGGACGGTATGCCGGTGGAGGACGTGGCCTGGGGGTTTGAGGTCTATCAGAATGCCCAACGTATGGGCCTGGGGACCAAGCTGAACCTGTGGGGAGAGCGGTAAGCGGCCCCCTGATTTGACCGGGATGCCGCAAGCTTGCCAGCGCATAGCACAGCAGCTCACCTTCTCCGCAGTGCTCCAGACGGCGCTTGTGGAGCGTATGCACGCAGGTTTGCGCGAATAAAGAAAGTGGGTGCAGTCCGCTGCACCCACTTTTCGTATTCTTTTCAGACTATTTCAATTTTTCCAGCCCCAGCTTGAGGCGGCGCAGGGTCTCCTCTTTCCCCAAAATGCGGCAGATCTCCACCGCGCCCCCGGGGGTGACCGCCTGGCCCGCGGCGGCGATGCGCACCGGCCACATGAGGGTGGCGTTTTTGACCTCCAGCCGCTCCGCCAGCGCCACCAGCCCGTCGTGAATGGCGTCCTGGCTCCAGGTGTCCAGCCCCTCCAGCATGGGGACGGCCGCCTCCAGCATGGCTTTGGACACCTCCGGGTTGGTCTTGGACTTTTTGTTGGTAAACAGCTCGGGGCTGTACTCGGGAAGATTTTGGAAAAACTCCACCTTCTCCGGGATATCTGTGAGCCGCTCGCACCGGGCCTGGAGGAGGGCGGCGATCTCGGAAGCTGACAGGTTTTCATCCTTTACAGCGCTTCTGATATAAGGCTCCGCCGCCTTGGCGAACGCCTCGGGGGACATGGCCCGGAGGTAGAGGGCGTTGAAGTGGGTCAGCTTCTCCAGGTCAAAGATGGCGGGGGACTTGGACATACCCGCCAGGTCGAAAACCTTTGCCAGCTCCTCCAGGGAGAAGACCTCCTGCTCCGCGATCTCCCCCCGGGGGGACCAGCCCAGCAGGGCCACATAGTTCAAAATGGCCTCCGTCAAAAAGCCCTGGTCCTTCAAATCCTCATAGGAGGGGTCCCCGTGGCGCTTGGACATCTTGTTCTGGGCGTCCCGCATGACGGGGGAACAGTGGACATAGGTGGGGACCTCCCAGCCGAAGCCCTCATAGAGCAGGTTGTACTTGGGTGCGGAGGACAGGTACTCGCTCCCCCGGACCACATGGGTGATGCCCATCAGGTGGTCGTCAATGACGTTGGCGAAGTTGTAGGTGGGCATTCCGTCCCGCTTGATGAGCACCTGGTCATCCAGGGTCTTGTTCTCCACTGTGATGTCCCCAAAAATGGCATCGTGGAAGGTGGTGTTCCCCTCCCGGGGAATTTTTTGGCGGATGACATAGGGCTCCCCGGCCTCCACCCGGGCCTGGGCCTCCTCCAGGGGCAGGGCGCGGCAGGGGTCCTCTCCCCGCTCAAAGCCGCCCTCCTCCCCCTCCTCCGTCTTTTCGCAGAAGCAGTAGTAGGCGTGTCCCCGCTCCACCAGCAGGCGGGCGTACTTCCCATAGGTGTCCCGCCGCTCGGACTGGATGTAGGGGGCCACCGGTCCGCCCACATCGGGTCCCTCATCGTGGTCCAGCCGGCACTCCGCCAGGGTGCGGTAGATGACCTCAGTGGCCCCCTCCACCTTCCGGCCCTGGTCGGTGTCCTCGATGCGCAGGATAAAAGTCCCCCCTGCGTTCCGTGCGATGAGCCAGGTATACAGGGCGGTGCGCAGGTTGCCCACGTGCATGTACCCCGTGGGCGAGGGGGCAAACCGGGTGCGCACCCTCCCTCTGGGGATTTTGGCCTCCATCTCCTCAAAATACGTCCTGTCAAGTGTCATGCTGTTCTCCTCCCGTACAAAGCTTTCCCCTATTATATGGAATCTCCCGCCGTTTGGCAAGTGCTGCTTGAGAAATTTCCGGAGATGTGGTATCCTTTTCCCAATAACAGCAGGAAAGCAGGGATCGGAATGCTGGTAATCCAGAGGATCGACCTCACCTGGGACAAGCAGGAGCGGGGCGGGCGGTGCGCCCAGGTCCGGCGGCAGTTCCCCATGGCCTATCCGCTCCAGGATATCCCGCCCCAGTGCGCCGCCGCCGTCCACCGGATCGGGTTTTACCAGCAGGGGGAGCGCTTTTTGGACGCGGCCCAGATGCTGCGCCAGGGGCTGGAGCGCTCCCTGCCCCGGCTTGGCTTCTCCCCGGGACAGGTCCAAAACACCCTCGCGGACCGCCTGCGCCTCATGGAGCGCAGCCAGCTCCAGACCTTCTCCGGGGTGGAGGAGCTGAGCCTGACCAACCTCCTCTTCCGCCCCGCCCCGGAGGGGATCGCCGTCTCCTTTTTCTACGACGGGCATCGCTGCGGAGCGCCCTTCCGCCGGGGGCACAACCAGGATTTTCATGATCCGGCCTCCCCCCTGTGCGGCAAGGACTGCCTGAATGAGACCGCCTTTGTCCTCTCCCCCGGCCAATACGGGCGCATCCTCTGGAACGAGCGGAAGACTGGCGATGATGACCGGACCTGGTACTACCAGCTGCACATCTACAATCTCCTGTACCACACCGCGGACCAGCCTCCAGAGCCGGACATCCTGATCTTGAAGGAACCGGATCTTTGCTATCAGCAGATGGCGGTGCTGTATTAGCCGTTTTGCAGAAAATTCCAGTTCCTTCCACATCTGGAAAAAATTCATGGTCTGTTCATTGCTTTTTCCCGCGGAAGCGTATATCCTATAAGGGACAGCGGGCCGCTCTGAACGGTTTTTGGGCCCGCTAATGAAAGAGAGGAGTCTCCAAATTGAAAAAAGAAAAAAACGGCGTCCGAAAGCCTATGGGACGGGTGGGGCGGCTGCTGGTCAGTCTTCTGGTCACCGCTCTGGTGGGGTTTGTCTATTTTTATGTGACCCTGCCCGCCATCAACCCCCAGTCCAGTGATTTTTACAGTTTTCTCGGCCTGCTGTGCATCGTCTACTCGATTTCCGTCTTCCTGCTGTCCGCCCGCCCCTCGGACAACGTGGTGCGCGCCCCCAGGGAGCGGCTGATCGACTGGCTCCTGTTCGTCAAAAAAAGCTGTCTGCCGGTGCTGATTCTCTTTTCCGCCATCCTGGTCGTGGCGGTCATTGGCCAGCTCATCTCCCTGCCCATCTTCCGGGCGGCGGCCTACCGGGACCTGCTCACCGTTCAAGTCGGGGATTTCAGCACCGATGTCGCGCAGATATCCTTCAATGAAATCCCCACCCTGGACCGGGACTCGGCCAACTACCTGGGGGACCGGCAGATGGGGACCTTGAGCGACATGGTCAGCCAGTTTGAATACTCCAACGACTCCACCCAGATCAACTACCAGGGCCGGCCCGTCCGGGTAGCCCCCATCGCCTACGCCGACCTGATTAAGTGGTTCACCAACCGGGGGGAGGGTCTGCCCGCCTATGTGGTGGTGGACATGGTCACCCAGGAGGCCACCGTCACCCGGCTGAGCGAGGGGATCAAGTACTCCTTCTCCGAGCCGCTGAACCGGAACATTATGCGCCACCTGCGGTTCCAGTACCCTACCATGATGTTCTCCACCCCCGAGTTTGAGATCGATGAGGAGGGCCATCCCTGGTGGATCGCGCCCCGGGTGGTCAAGCGCATCGGCCTGTTCGGCGGAGTGGACATCCAGGGTGCGGTGCTGGTGGACGCCATCACCGGGGAGAGCCAATACTACGAGGAGGTCCCCAACTGGGTGGACACCCTCTACGTCCCCGAGCTCATTATGCAGCAGTACGACTACCACGGAACCCTGGTCAACGGCTTCATCAACTCCGTTCTGGGCCAGCGGGACGTGACCCAGACCACCAGAGGTTACAACTATATCGCCATGAATGACGATGTATATGTCTACACCGGGGTCACCTCCGCCAACGCCGACCAATCCAACTTGGGCTTCCTGCTGTGCAATATGCGGACCAAGGAGACCCACTTCTACTCCGCCCCCGGCGCTACCGAGGCCGCCGCACAGCTGTCCGCCGAGGGTGTGGTCCAGGACCTGGGCTACCGGGCCACCTTCCCCCTGCTGCTGAACATCTCCGGCGAGCCCACCTACTTCATCCCCCTGAAGGACGCCACCAACCTGGTCAAGAGCTACGCCATGGTCAACGTGGCCCAGTATCAGGTGGTCACTGTGGGTCCCACCGTCTCCCAGTGCGAACAGGAGTATATCCGCCAGCTGGCCGAGAAGGGCATCACCAAGACCGAGCAGCTGCCCCAGACGGAGGCCGCAGGCAAGGTGGCAGAGATCCGCACCGCCGTCCTGGAGGGCAACACTTACTATTTCATCCGCCTGGAGGGGGAGGAGGTCTTCTACTCCATCTCCGCTGCTCAGAACCGGGAGGCGGTCACCCTCAACGTGGGGGACACCGTCACCATTGAGCACGCCGTTCTCTCCGAGGGGGAGCTTACCACATTCCTGGAGGGGTACAGTCTGACCATTACCCGCCGTGCGCCGGCCCCCTATGTGCCCGCGCCCTGACAAGCTTCCGGCCCGTCCGTATTCTGCGGACGGGCCGTGTTTTTTAGACGCCGGAAATCAGCCGCTCCTTCTGCGCCCGGGTCAGTTTCTTGATGGCCGCCTCCCGCCGGAGGGCGGAGGAGCGGTCAGGGAGCGCCTCCTGGTACACCAGCTCCAGCGGACCCCTCCCCCGGGTGTATTTGGCCCCCTTCCCCGACCGGTGGACGGCCAGTCTCCTCTCCACATCGTCGGTGGAGCCGGTATAGAACGTCCCGTCCCCACACCGGAGGATATACACATACCACATCCGGACATCCCTCCCCTCTCCCCAATCCTACCACAGCTTCCGCAAATTTTGAAGTCAAACGGTTGCCTTTCTCTCCCAACAGTGGTACAATATATTGATATCATGCAGACGTGTGACAGCGTCTGAGCAAAGGAGCGACACACATGGACGAAAAGAAAGTAATGCTCTCCGGCATCCAGCCCAGCGGAGACCTGCACCTGGGCAACTACCTGGGCGCCATCAAGAACTGGGCGGCCCGGGCGGAGGAGTTTGACTGCTACTATTTTATGGCGGATATGCACACCATCACCGTCCGCCAGAACCCCGCCGACCTGCGCCGCCGCACCCTGGAGCAGCTGGCCCAGTACATCGCCTGCGGGCTGGACCCGGAAAAAAACACCCTGTTTATCCAGTCCCACGTTCCCCAGCACGCCGAGCTGGGCTGGGTGCTCAACTGCTACACCATGTTCGGCGAGCTGTCCCGGATGACCCAGTTCAAGGACAAGTCCGCCAAGCATAAGGACAACATCAACGGCGGCCTGTTCACCTACCCCTCCCTCATGGCGGCGGACATCCTCCTCTATCAGCCCGACTTCGTCCCCGTGGGAGAGGACCAGAAGCAGCACGTGGAGCTCACCCGGAACATCGTCCAGCGGTTCAACGGCATCTACGGCGAGGTGTTCAAAATGCCCGAGCCCTACATCCCCAAGACGGGGGCAAGGGTCATGGGCCTGACCGCCCCGGAGAGCAAGATGAGCAAGTCCATCCCCGAGGGCTGTGTCTTCCTTATGGAAAAGCCGGAGGACATTTTGCGGAAATTCAAGCGGGCGGTCACCGACAGCGACACCGAGAACCCCGTCCGCTACGACCCGGCGAACAAGCCCGGGGTGTCCAATTTGATGAACATCTACGCCGCTATCACCGGAAAGACGTTTGAGGAGATCGAGGCGGAGTTTTCCGGACAGGGCTATGGCAAATTCAAGCCCGCCGTGGGAGAGGCCGTGGTGGAGACCCTCCGCCCCATCCAGGAGGAGGCGTCCCGCATCCTGGCAGACAAGTCCTACCTGGAGAGCGTCTACCGGGCCGGCGCGGAGAAGGCGGGCTATGTGGCCAACAAAACGCTGCGCAAGGTGTATAAGAAAGTGGGCTTCGTGGCCCGGTAAACAAGAGAGGAACTGCTATGATACAACTTCCTGTGGTGGGAATGGCGGCGGCCGCTCTGTTCACCGCCTTTCTGGTGTCTCTGGTCTCCACCCCCGTGGTCCGCTCCCTGGCCTTCCGCATGGGGGCGGTGGATGTTCCCCGGGACGGACGCCGGATGCACGACCACCCCATCCCCCGCATGGGCGGGCTGGCGATCTTCTTCGGATTCATCCTCAGCGTGCTGGTCTTCCTCCCCCTCACCGCCGATCTGCGGGGGATGCTGCTGGGCAGTGTGGTCATCGTCATCCTGGGCATTTTTGACGACATCCGGTCCCTGCCCGCCCTGCCCAAGTTCTTTATCCAGATCGGAGCCGCCCTCATCGCCGTGATGGAGGGCAACCGCATCACCTTCCTGTCCAACCCCAACATCTTCAGCGCCGACCCCTTCTGGGAGCTGGGCTGGCTGGCTGTCCCCATCACGGTGCTCTGGATCGTGGGCATCACCAACGCGGTCAACCTCATCGACGGGCTGGACGGGCTGGCCTGCGGGGTGTCCACCATCAGCTCCATGACCATGCTGGTGATCGCCCTCAGTGTGGCCGAACCCGATGTGGCTGTCCTCATGGCCGCCCTGTCCGGGGCCTGCATCGGCTTTCTGCCCTACAACCTGAACCCCGCCAAGATCTTTATGGGAGATACCGGCTCCACCTTTCTGGGCTTTATCTTAGCGGTGGTATCCATCCAGGGGCTGTTCAAATACGCCACCATCATCTCCTTCGCCGTCCCCTTCCTCATGCTGGGACTGCCCATCTTCGACACCTGCTTCGCCATCCTGCGCCGGCTCTCCCGGGGACAGTCCCCCATGAAGCCCGACCGGGGACACATCCACCACCGGCTCATCGACATGGGCTTTTCCCAAAAACAGGCGGTGGCCACCCTCTATGTCATCAGCGCCATCCTGGGCCTGTCCGCCGTGGTGCTGACCACCATCGGGGTGCTGCGGGCCATGCTCTTTCTGATGGCCCTGTGCATCACGGGGGCGGTGGCGGCGGGCATCTTCATCAGCCACAACGGCCCGCGGGACCCGGAACAGGTCAGGAGAGGGACCGGGCGGAGCCAGATCTCCGGAAGCGAAAACTTTTTTGGCGAGGAGGACCAGTCAGACAAATGAAACCCATCCGTGTTATGACCATCTTTGGGACCCGGCCGGAGGCCATCAAAATGGCTCCCCTGGCGCTGGAGCTGGAGCGCCGGCCTGAATTTGAGGCCCTGTGCTGCGTCACCGCCCAGCACCGGGAGATGCTGGATTCCGTGCTGCGCATTTTTGGACTGAAACCCGACTTTGACCTGAATATCATGCAGCCCAGTCAGACCCTGTCCGCCATCACCTCCCGCTGCCTGACCGGCATTGAGGGGGCGCTGAAGGAGGCCTGCCCCGACCTGGTTCTGGTCCACGGGGACACCTCCACCACCTTCGCCGGGGCGCTGGCTGCGTTTTATCAAAAAATCCCGGTGGGCCATGTGGAGGCCGGACTGCGCACCTATGACAAGTGGTCCCCCTACCCTGAGGAGATGAACCGGAAAATGGTGGGGGCCATCGCCGACCTCCACTTCTGCCCCACCGCCGCCAACCGGGAGAATCTGGCCCGGGAAAATATCACCTCCGGCGTGTTCCTCACGGGCAATACCGTAATCGACGCTCTCCAGACAACGGTTGTAAAGAATTTTGCCTTTTCAGAAGAAATCCTCAACCAGCTGGATTATGTCAACTCCAGGGTCCTTCTCATCACCTGCCACCGGCGGGAGAACTATGGAGCCCCCATGGCCGGTATCATGACCGCTCTGCGCCGGGTCGCGGACGCCTTTCCCGACACCGAGCTGGTCTACCCCGTCCACCTCTCCCCCGCGGTACAGGAGGCGGCCCACCGGTATCTGGACGGCCACCCCCGCATCCATCTGATTGCCCCCCTGCCGGTGGACGAAATGCACAACCTGATGGCCCGGTGCTGTCTGGTGATGACCGACTCGGGCGGCCTTCAGGAGGAGGCCCCCTCCCTGGGGAAGCCGGTGCTCGTCCTCCGCCGGGAGACCGAGCGGCCCGAGGCGGTGGCCGCGGGCACAGTCCGCATGGCGGGGGTGGAGGAGGAGGCGGTGTTCCAGTCCGCCGCCCGCCTGCTGTCCGACCCCCAAGCCTACCGCGCCATGGCCCACGCCGCCAACCCCTACGGGGACGGACGGGCCTGCCGGCGCATCGCGGACGCCATCGCCTGGCACTTCGGCGTCCAAAAAACTCCGCCCGAGGAGTTCGGCGGAGAGGTCCGCGCACTGTAAACCCGGTGAGGCGGTCATAGCGGCCGCCTCCCGCATTTTGACCCTTTGTTTGGAGGAGGGATGTGTCATGGAACAAAAAAACCGGCTGATTATCGTTGCCGCCGTCACATCCCTGATCCTGTTCGCCATGTTTATCAGCTTCGGGCGCAGTATGTTCGCTCTGAATACCCCCAAGGTGGTCCTGCCCAGCGCCGGGCCCTCCGGAGCGGACAGCTCCGCCTCCCCCGACCCCGCCCTGTACCAGCCGGTGGAGGTCACCCCTCACACAGTTACCAGCGTGGTGGCCACCCTCTCCCGGCCCTCCAGCTACTACCGGGAGCTGACGGTGGAGCGCTTCTGGGAGGGCGGGTCCTCCTCCTCCCACGTGGAGGTCTGGGTGGACGGCGGCTGGTCCCACATCCGCCAGGCCCTGCCCTCCGGCGTGGTGCGCCACGACCTGGTGGGAGAGGAGACCCTGTACTACTGGTACGAGGGCAGCCAGCACTACCAGAGCACCCCGGCGGACCCCCGCTCCCCCGACCTGGCCCAGCAGATCCCCACCTATGAGACCGTGCTCGCCCTGGACGAGGAGGAGATTACCGACGCCGGCTATGAGCCCCGGGGAGAGCTGTCCTGTATCTGCGCCGCGGTTCAGCCGGAGGGCAGTTCGGTCTCCACCCGGTTCTGGGTCAGCGTGGACAGCGGGCTTCTGGTATCCGCCGAGATGGAGGAGGAGGGCCAGCTGGTCTACCGCATGACCGCCTACACCCCGGTCCAGAGCCCCTGCCCCGCCGCCTCCTTCGCCCTGCCCGACGGGGAGGTGCTCCACACCCCCAGCGGCTAGGACTCCCCAAAGCCCATGAGCAGCACCAGGCCCAGGGCGATGACCAGCTCCATGTCGTCCCCCTCCACCAGCAGGTAGAGCACAATGAGCATCAATAAAATGTCCCCGCTGTCCAGCTTCTCCAGATGGAGCGCCTTGAGAAGACCGGACAGCCCGTCCTTCCCCAGACTGAGGAGGGGCAGGCCGTCCTTTCCCTTCCAAAAATCGGAAAACTTCGGCCCGCTCCCCTGCTCGGGGTCCGGGGGCGGAGGGGAGCCGGACGGGGTCCAGGTATATGTACCGTCCTCCGGGATATAACGATTATACATTCCCCTCCCCCTCCTTTTTCCCCAAAGCCTCCAACGCCGCCCGGATCATCCGGCTCACGCGGGCGATCTGAATGGCCTTGTCCAGCCGGGCCCTGCGCTCCTCCCGGAGGAAGGGGCGCAGGGCGTTGAGCAGGGCAGTGCTGCGGTCCTGGGTGTTTTGGACCTCCCGCAGGACCTGCATCCCGATCTGAAGCATCCGGGGGTCCAGTTCCCCCAGCAGGGCGGACAGATCGGGGGTCGGACCGCCGGGGAGAGCGGGGACAGCGCCGGCCTCTCCCCCCTCCGGGACGCCTTCCGCCGGCTCCTCCCCCCGCTCCTGCGGCCCGCCGGACAGGGAGCGGGCCAGCGCCATGATCTGTCCCATGGCCTCCTGATTGCCCAGAATGGCGTTTAATTGATCCTCAAACTCCGCCATGGCCCGCACCCCCTCCCTTGTCTGTCACACTACTCCAGCCCCGCCTGTCTGGCCTGGTTCTCGATACGCTCCACCAGCTGCGCCCCCTCCTTGGAGTGCATCAGCTGGTTCATCATGGCCATCAGCTGGCTGGGGTCTCCCGCCGCCGCCGCCTGGGCCGCCTCCTGAACGCCGGTGCTCTGCTGCTTGAGCAGGGTCATCAGTTTCTTGGCGTCCCCCGACTGGGCCAGCTGCGCAATGGCGTCCCGGTTTTTTACCAGGTCCGCCGCCGTGAGACCCCCGCTGTGTTTGCTTTCCATGTCCATCAACTCCCTATTGGATATCACTCTATTATATGCGCGCGAAATGGTGAGGTGACACTGTTGAAAATTTTAGTTTTTTCCGACTCCCATCGCTCCCTGACCGGGATGTACCGGGCCATCGACCTCCACTGCCCGGACCAGATCATTCACCTGGGGGACATTATGGATGACGCGGAGAAGATCGCCCGCGCCTACCCCAAGCTGCCCGTCTGCCGTGTGCCCGGCAACTGTGACGGCTGGACTACCGCCGTCCCCAAGAAGCAGATCGTTCTGGGCGGGGCCTCCATCCTGCTGGCCCACGGACATCAGTGGGGGGTCAAGCAGAGCTATGACCGGGCCATCGCCGACGCCCGGGCGGTCCACGCGGACCTTCTGCTCTTCGGCCACACCCATAAGGCCCTGTGCCAGCAGCTGGAGGACGGCCTGTGGATGATGAACCCGGGAGCCAGCCGCTCCAGCTACGGGCTGGTCCTGGCGGAGAACGGAGCCCTCGACTGCTCCATCCACCCCCAGGAATAAACGCCGGAACAGGTAGGTTTTTGTGAAAAAGCTGCTCTATATCCTCTTCCACCGCTCAGTCTTCGTCAGTGTGGCTCTGGTGGCGCAGATTGCCACCCTGGCGGTGATGATTAAGGTCTTTTCCGCCTACACCCAGACCTTTTACTGGTGCTGTATCCTGCTCAGCTTCCTGGCCGCCCTGGCCATCATCGGCAGCCAGATGGAGCCGGGCTATAAAATCGCTTGGCTGGTGCTGGTGCTGCCCTTCCCCGTCTTCGGCGGCATCTTCTACCTGCTGGTGGGAGGCGGAGCCATCCCCAAGCGCACCCAGAGGCGGATGCAGGGCCTGCTGGAGAAGTCCGCCCAGGCCCTGCGGGAGGACTTCAAGTCGGACGACCTGCTCCCTCTGGGCGGGGACGCCGCCGGACAGGCCAGCTATCTGGAGCGACGGGCCGCCTGTCCAGCCTACACCAACACCGAGACCGAGTACTTCCCCCTGGGGGACGACGCCTTCCCCCGGATGCTGGAGGAGCTGAAAAAGGCACAGCGGTATATTTTTCTGGAATACTTCATCCTGGAGCCGGGGGTCTTTTGGGACAGCATCCTGGCCGTCCTGGAGGAGAAAGCCGCCCAGGGGGTGGAGGTCCGGGTGATGTACGACGACTTCGGCTGTATGTTCACCCTGCCCCGGGACTACGACCAAATTCTGCGCCAAAAGGGTATCCAGTGCCGGGTATTCAACCGCCTGACCCCGGTGATGTCCCTCCGGCTGAACAACCGGGACCACCGGAAGCTGCTCATGATTGACGGAAGGACCGGCTTCACTGGGGGGATTAACCTGGCGGACGAGTATATCAACGTCAAAAAACGCTTCGGACACTGGAAGGACAGCGCCATCCTGCTGGAGGGGGACGCGGTGTGGTCCATGACAGTGATGTTCCTCTCCATGTGGGACCACATCTCTGGCTGGGACGAGAACTTTGACCGCTTCCGCCCCCCCGCCGCCCCGGTGCGCCCCTGGACCGGCTACGTCCAGCCCTACACCGACACCCCCCTGAACCGGGAGACGGTGGGCCAGGCGGTCTATCTCAACATGATCGCCAAGGCCAAAAACTATATCTATATCACCACCCCCTACCTCATCATCGATGTGGCCACCAACACCGCCCTGTGCAACGCCGCCAAGTCCGGGGTGGACGTGCGCATCATCACCCCCCACATCCCGGACAAGCGCTATGTATTCGAGGTCACCCGGGCCCACTACCCTCCCCTGCTGGAGGCGGGAGTCCAGATCTATGAGTACACCCCCGGCTTCATCCACGCCAAAAATTTTGTGGTGGACGACCGCTTTGCCACGGTGGGCACGGTGAATCTGGACTACCGCAGCCTGTTTCTCCACTTCGAGGACGGCATCTGGCTGTGTGAGGCCCCCTGCATCCGGGATATCCGCCGGGATTTTGAGGAGACCCAGGCCAAAAGCGAGGCCATCTCCCTGCGGCGGTTCAAGCACCTGAACATCATTTTACAGCTCTACCGCAGCATCCTGCGGGTGTTCGCGCCGCTGATGTAGCAGAGGAGGCTGATTTGGCTGACGCAGCAGACAGGACAGGGAGCCGTCCCCGCTGGGGGGACGGCTCCAAGAGATCATTAGCTCCGGCAGCTCTGGGTGCAGCAGCAGGAGGCGCTGGAGGTATTGGAGGTGCTTCCGGTGTTGGGCGGGAAGAACTCGCTGACCGGGAACTGCACCTGACGGAACAGCTCGCAGGGGTCCTCCTGGCACTCGCCGCTCTCGCAGCTGCAATCCTTGTTGGGGATGCAGTAGTCGTAGGCGGGGATGAGCAGCTGGGTGTCCCGCTCCAGCCGGATGATGGAGAACTGACCCAGGGTGACGAAGAGGCGGTGCTGGTCGTTGCACATCACCAGCTCCTCGCAGAAGAGCGCCGCCAACGCCGCGGGGACATCCACGCAGCAGCAGTCGCAGGGACGGCAGTCGCACACATCGATGAGGCGCAGACTCAAAATCAGCGGGTCCACCGCCTCCACCACCGCGGTGGGGACGTTGCTCACCGGCAGGCTCTGGGGGTCCAGGCCCTCCTCGGTCACGGTGGAGGAGAAAATCTTGGCGCCTCCCTCGCTCCCGAAGAGGATGACCCGCTTGTCAGCCACCGCGAGACCGGTGATCTCCAGGGGGCGGGCCGCCCCTACAAAGGCGTCGGCGGTGATGCGGTAAAAGTACCGCACGTCTACTGTATAAAATCCCCGGTTGAAGCTGACCGGCTCCACGTCGATGTACGTGTAAATCAGCTCGGCGTTCCCCGCCTTCACTGACTGGGCCCGGTCCAGGATCTCCTGGGAGCTCCGGGTGAGATAGACCCTCAAATCCTCCAGGCAGTCCTTATCCCGGCAGGAATCAAAAATCTTTTTCGTGTGTATGCACACGGCCTCCCGGATGCTGCGGTCCTCGCTGACGGGGCCGGGTACGACCTTTTCTGGCATATAGTTCCCTCCTAGATTTGTATGGTCACGGGCGGCGGACCGCCCTTCAGGGTTCGTGGAAAGCCCGTCTCCCCTGCCCGGGCGGGGCGGGATACAGGTTTCTACACCCCATCTTATGTGCCTGCGGGAGTTTGGTGCGTTTCCCCCTTGCTCTTGTCCCGATTTTCCGCTATAATATCCCTATCAAGCCCGGTTTGCCGCCGGGAGAATGCAGAGGTGATCCCATGCCGGTCGGATTCATTCAAAATGAGCTGGACCTGAAGCTGCTGGTTTTGTACATCATGTCCCGGGCAGCCGGACCCATCAGCTTCCTTCAGCTGTGGGAGCTGGCCCGGTGTGATGCGGGGGTGGACTACTTCTCCCTGTCCCAGGTCACTGAGCACATGGTGGCCACCGGCCAGCTGCTCAAGGAGGGGGAGCGCTACACCATCACCGAAAAGGGCCGCCGCAACAGCCAGATCTGTGAGCGGAGCCTGCCCTTCTCCGTGCGGATGCACTGCGATGAGAACCTCTCCCCCCTCAACCAGGCCCTCCGGCTGGAGGCGCAGGTCCGGTCCGAGATTGCAGACAACGAGGACGGAACCGTCTTCCTCCGTCTGGCGCTGAACGATGAGCATATCGACCTGTTCCGCCTGGAGCTTCTGGCCCCCAGCCGGGAGCAGGCGGAGCGGTGGGCGGAGGGCTTCCGGGCGGACCCATCCAGCCTCTATCTGGGTCTGACCCGTCTGCTGGACGCCGCCCAACCAAAACAGGAGGAATAACCGATGAGACGATTAGACCGGGAACAGGACCGTCAGTTCGCCCTCTCCCTCATTGACCGCTGTACCCACGGGGTGATGGCCCTCTCCACCGGGGAGGATACCCCCTACTGCCTCCCCCTCTCCTTTGTCCGGGTGGGAGACGACCTGTACTTCCACTGCGCCGCCCAGGGCCGGAAGCTGGAGCTGCTGCGCCGCTGTTCCAGCGTATGCGTCACCTTTGTGGGAGATGACCGCCCCCACTTCCAGCCTCCCGCTATGTACTCCACCTACTTCCAGTCCGCCGTGGTCACCGGAACCGCCGTCGAGCTCCTGGACCCCGAAGAGAAGCGTGAGGCCCTGCGCGCCCTGTGCCAGAAGCTGACCCCCGATTGCATGGACGGCTTCAGCGCGGCGATGGAGAAGAGCTTGTCTGTTACCTCTGTGTGGAAGATCCGGATGGAGGAGGTCTCCGGCAAGGCCAAGCTGGAACCCCGCAAATAGCCCGCCCCGCAAACACAAACGCACCGGCTGCATCAATCAGCCGGTGCGTTTTTTCTGTCGTTTGGGACAAAGGTCACAGCTCCACCGGGGTGTCGGTGGCGAAAAACCACAGCACCCGCCGCTTGACCGGACGGTTCAGGATGGTGGACAGGGCGCTGCTGTAGGCGTCCAGCTGGGGCCGGTACTCCTCCGCCCGGCTCCGCTCTCCGCCGGGGGAGACACGGTCGCTCTTAAAGTCCACAATGGTAACGCCGTCCTCCTCCTCGAACCAGACGTCCACCACCCCCTGAAGCAGGAGCTCCTCCTCCCCGCCGTTGGAGAAGTAGGCGCTGGCGGGGGTCAGGATGGAGAACTTGAACTCCCTCCTGCACACCGGGGAGGCGGCCATAGCCTGGCCCAACCCGCTGTTGAGGAACGCGGCCAGCTGACGGGGCTGGACCGCCTCCCGCTGGAGCTGGGTCAAAAAGCCGTTCTGCACCAGCCGGTCCAGCTCCTCCCCCACCGCCGCAGCGTCCCGACCCCCGCCCAGGGGCAGGTACTGCATGGCCAGGTGGATGGCGGTCCCCTGCTGGGCCGGAGTCAGGCCCCGCTCCTGGGCGATAAAGCTGGGCCGGGTGATGGGCTGTCCCGCCCGGCTGGGGGTGCGGGCCTCCTCTACCGCCTCCTGGTCCAGCACCCGCCCCTTGATCTGGGTGGCGGTGAGCTTGGAGGGCAGGTTGATGCCCTCCAGATGGGGGTAGGTCCAGGAGAGCCGGCGGGACAGCTCCTTCCAGTCCCCCTCCTCCGGCTCGGTGAGCTGCCCCTCCTGGATGCCTGCGGGCTCCGGCGGCTTCTGAAGAGAGGGATCCCTGACCCAGCGGATGTCCCAGGGGGGACCCAAGGGAGCGCTCCCCTCCAGCGACACTCCGGCCTGCTCCTGAAGAGCGGTCCCCTCCGGCCTGGTCAGGGCGTGGAGGATCACCCAGGCCCCCACACTCTGCTGCCGCTCCAGCACCAGGGGCGGAATGGGGGGCTCGGAGCACTCCCCGGCCAGGCGGGCCACACTGCTCCCCCCCTCGGGCAGGGCCAGGGTGAGGATCAGCTTCTCCCTGGCTCGGGTCATGGCCACGTAGAGCAGCCGCAGCTCCTCCGCCATCATCTCCCGCTCCAGCTTCCGTGCCACCGCCCTCCGGGCCGCGGTGGGGTACTCCACCATCCGCTCCCGGTCCAGGCCCCGGGGACCCACCCCCAGCTCCGGGTGAAACAGGACGGGCCGCATCAGATTGTCCCGGTTGATCCGCCTGGACAGCCCGCACACCAGCACCACCGGCTTCTCCAGCCCCTTGGAGCGATGGATGGACAGCAGAGAGACCCCGTCCCCCTCCCGTCCGGCGGAGGGGGCAAAGGACTGCCCCGTCCCCCGCAGACGCTCCAGGCGCA
This sequence comes from Lawsonibacter sp., assembly GCA_022801435.1. GTDB lineage: Bacteria > Bacillota > Clostridia > Oscillospirales > Oscillospiraceae > Lawsonibacter. The sequence continues at coordinate 41,897 of JAAWSG010000006.1, read as the reverse complement.
AAAGGAACTGATACAAGCTGCGGCAGCCGCCCTCCTCCAGCTGCCCGGCCAGGGCGTAGAGGGCCAGCAGGTTCTCCTGCCGCTCCCCGCCCCGGTCCATGGCCCCGAAGATCCCTAACAGGTTGGTTTTTTCATAAATGTACCAGATGAGCTGCCGGCAGGTCCGGTCCCCCGCCCCAAAGCGCAGGGCTTCCAGCTCCTCCAGAAACTTTTTGCACTGCTCGTCCCCCGCTCCGGCGGCGTGGGTGAGGGCGGTATAGAAATCCCCCCCGCTGTCCGCCCGGAGGAGGGCCAGCTTGTCCCCCGAGAAGCCGTACACCGGGGAGCGCAGAGCGGCCAGCAGGGGCACGTCCTGCCGGGGGTTGTCCACGATCTGCAAAATGGCCAGGGCCACATTGACCTCGGTGGTCTCGAAGATGTCCCCCGCTCCCTCGGCGGACCAGGGAATATCCAGCTCCCCCAGGGCGCGGATGTAGTGGTGGAGCACTGGCCCCGGACTGCGCAGCAGCAGCATGAAGTCGGAGGGGAGCACGGGCCGCTGCCCGCCGTTCTCCCCCTCCACCATCAGCGGCAGGTCCAGCAGCTCCCGGACCCGCCGGGCGGCAAAGCGGGCCTCCAGCAGGTCCTTCCCCGCCCGCTCCCCCTCGGCCTCGCTGAGGAAGGACAGGTCCAGGGCGTCCAGCTCCAGGGCGTAGGGGCCCTCCCCATCGAAGGTTTTTCCCGGGACCAGAGCCTGGTCGCCGGTGTAGTCCAGCTCGCCGAACTCCTGGGACATGAGGCTCCGGAACAGGTCGTTGCAGCCCTCCAGCACCTGGGGCCGGGAGCGGAAGTTCTGGGAGAGCACCCGCTTCCGGGGCTCCCCCTCCGCCGCCTGGTCCCCCGGGAGGAAGCGGTGGTATTTTTCCAGAAAAATGGTGGGGTCGGCCAGGCGGAAGCGGTAGATGGACTGCTTCACGTCCCCCACCTGGAACAGCTTCCGTCCCTTTTGGGAGATGGCCCAGAAGATGGCGTTCTGGACCTGGTTGGTGTCCTGATACTCGTCCACCAGCACCTCGTCATACCGCTCTCCCCACTGCTCCGCCAGAGCGGTGGGCGCGCCGTCCTCCCCCTGGAGGAGCCTGGCGGCGAAGTGCTCCAGGTCGGAGAAGTCCAGCACTCCCCGCCGGCGCTTCTCCTTGCCGAAGGCCGCCTGGAAGTCCATCACCAGCTCTATCAGCGCCTGGACCGCGGGCCGGCAGGAGGCCAGGGCGTCCAGCTGGGCGGCGCTGTCCCCGTCGAACCACTCGTTCAGCTTTTTCAGCTGTCCCTTGCACTGCTCCCGGAGGGCTTTCATGCACTCCCCGGCCAGGGCGGCCTGCGCCTCCTCCAAGGAGCTGATGGGGACGGACCGCTTCCGCTTTTTTCCTGCGTCCGGGAAGGGCACGGGCATCAGCGCGGCGGCCTGGTCCCAGCTCCGGACCTTGCACAGCTTCTCCAGCACGTCCAGGGTGGCCTGGAGGCTGGGGACATAGTTCATGGCCAGCAGCTCGTCCCCCTCCGCCAGCTTCAGCGCCTGGCACAGCTGTTCCCGGCAAAACTCCGCCTGCCGCAGGGTGTCCTCCAGCAGCAGAGCCCCCCAGCTGGTCTGGGCCAGGTCGGCGACTCCCTCCAGTTCCCACAGCGTCCGCTGCTCCTCCAGCCACCGACGGGGGTCCGGGTGACTCTGGATGTCCCGAAAAATGCTCTGGGCAATCTCCGCCAGCTTGCTGTCGTCCCGCCCCGCCGCCATGGTGTCCGCCAGACGGGCAAAGGGGTCCTCCTCCCGGAGACCCTCATAGCGCCTGTCCAGCACCTCCTCCAGCACCTGGGACTGCATCACCCGGCTCTCCCCCTCGTCACACAGGCGGAAGTCCGGGTCCAGGTCCAGCAGGTGTCCGTTCTCCCGCAGGAGGGCGGTGCAGAAGGAGTGGATGGTGGAGATCTGCGCCCGGTAGACCAGGGTGGTCTGCCGCCGCAGATGCCGGTCCCCGGGCCGCTCCGCCAGACGGCTGGACAGCTCCAGGGCAATGCGCCCCCGGAGCTCGGCGGCGGCGGCCTTGGTAAAGGTGATGACCAAAAAGCGGTCAATATCCGCGCCGGCCTCCACCCGGTCCATCAGCCGCTCTACCAGCACCCGGGTCTTGCCCGAGCCCGCCGCGGCCGACACCAGCAGCTCACCGCCCTTGTCGTCCACGATGTTCTTTTGTTCTTCTGTCAGGGGAAAGGCCATAAAACGCCGCCTCCTCGCTCTCTGCGATTGTCTTTCCTTTTGGGCCGTCCTCACTCAATGAGCACGCTGAGATATTTTTCAATGCGGATGCCGTTGTCCCGCTGGGGTATGTCCTGCTCCAGGAAGATCAGCCGCTCCAGCAGCGCCACCGCCCGCTGGACCGCCTGAGCCAGGGTGCGGCCCTTGAGCAGCTCGCCGGTGAGCAGAGAGGTGAAAATGTCCCCCGTCCCCGGGAAGTGGGCCTTGATAAAGCGGTAGGGGACGGTAAAATACTCCCCCCGCGCCCCGTCGAAGCCCCAGACCACGTGGCGGCCGCCCTCCGCCTCACGCCCGCTGGTGATCACCGCCGACCGGGGCCCGCAGGCCAGCAGAGCGTCGGTCAGGGTCCGGACCTCCTCCTCCCCCAGCCGCTCCTGGCCCAGATACCGCCCGGTGAGGAACTGAGCCTCGGTCAGGTTGGGGACGACCACGTCCGCCGCCCCGATAAAGCGGCGCATGTTGTCCACCGTCTCCTGGGTGGAGCCGTTGTAGAGTTTTCCTCCGTCCCCCATGATGGGATCGGTGACCACCAGCAGGCCCTCCCGGCGCTGGCTGGCGATGAAGGCCCGCAGCAGCTCCACCTGGGCCGCGGAGGTGAGAAAGCCGGTGGTGATGCAGTCGAACTGAAAACCCAGCTCCCCCCACACCCGGATGGTCTGCTCCATGTACTGGGTGGTATCCAGCACGGAGAAGGTCCCGTAGTCGAAGTTGTTGGAGACCAGAGCGGTGGGCAGGTTGTAGACGCTGTGCCCCATATTGGACAGAATGGGCAGCATCCCCGCCAGGCCCATCTTGCCATAGCCGGGCATGTCGCCGATGATTAAAATATTTTTGGTTTGCTCCATTTCAGACTCCCTCCCGGATCTGGTAGCCCGCCTCTCCCAGCGCCTGGAGGGCGGCGGGGAACTGCTCGGACTTGGTGAGGATATAGTCGGTATTGTAGGTGGACAGGGCGAAAATGCTGATCCCCTCCTCCGCCAGCAGGAAGGAGATTTCCGCCAAAATCCCCACCAGGGCGAAGCTCAGGACCCCCTCGATCCGGAACCCCCGCCAGCCGTCCTCCCGGGCCAGGGTCTCCTCCGGGACCCGGCCGGTGGGGCACACCAGAGATATCTCCTGGCCGGTTTTCGACACAAAGCAGGGCTCTCCCTCCCAGTCCACCCCTTCCAGCCCGGCGAGCTGGCACACGGTGAGGGGCTGGGGCAGCACAGTCAGCTCCATTCCGGCCTCTCCTCCCTCAAAAAGTCCAGCACCGCGGGGTTGAACGCCTGCCAGTTCCGGCGGGCGACGCAGTGGTCCCCGGGGAGGATGAGCAGACGGCTGTTGGGGATGGCCTCCGCGATCAGCCGGGTGTGGCGCTCCAGAATCAGGTCGTCACTGCCCGCCACCACCAGAGCGGGCATGGGGAGGGCGGACAGGGTTTTGGGGCGGATGTGGGGCTGAGTGACCATCAGGTCCAGCAGCTCCCACTTTTTCCTGGCCCTTGGGCAGAGCAGCCGGGCGGGCTGGAGGGCGGTCCACACCGCCGCGTCATGGAGCCGCTCCCGGGGCAGGAGTCCGGCGGGAAAGAGGTTTGCGCCGTTCACCACCAGCTTTTCCACATACTCCGGATATTTCAGGGCGAAGAGCAGGGCGATGTTGCCTCCGTCGGAGAACCCCAGCAGGTGGCAGCGCCCGATGTCCATCCCGTCCAAAAACCCCTTCAGGTCCTCGGCGAACTGGTCCAGGGTGAAGGGGGCGGTCCCCCGGGGGGTGTGCCCGTGGCCCCGGGTGTCCGGCGCGATGACCCGGTAGTGCTGGGCGAAGGGCTCGAACTGGCGCTTGAAGTAGCTGTGGTCCTCCCCGTTGCCGTGGAGCAGCACCAGAGGAAACCCACTCCCGGCCACCACATAGCTGAGTTGAATATCCACTTGAATTCCTCCTGTTACGGTTCTCTTATCTGCTCCCAAAAGGTCTTGGCGTCCATGGAGGGCAGCCAGCGCCGGCAGTCCTCCCCGCTCCCCTCCTCAAAGTGGCAGGCGGCGGCGTAGTCGCAGAAGCGGCAGGCGTTCTTGTCCGGCCCCCGCCAGAAGGGGTCGGCGGTGATATTCCCCGCCGCCAGTTCCTGGCAGATGTTTTCCAAAATGCGCTGGATGTGCCTGCCCAGACGGCCCAGCTGCTCGGCGGAGGCCAGCGCCTCCCCTGTGATCGCGCCGGTGGACCGGCTCACCCGCAGGGGCAGGAAGCGATAGCCGCCGCTCCCCCGCTCCTCCATGGCGTCCAGCACCTTGGGGTCGCTGAGCACCAGCCCGCTGCGGGTCAGCTCCTTGTCCACCTTTTTCCGCAGCTCCTGGTCGCTCATCCAACGGCTCCCCCGGATGACCGCCTCCCGGGCGGGCAGGTAGAGCACCCCCGCCCCCTCCACCGGCAGGCCGTAGAGGGATTGGCCCTTCTCCTCCAGGGTGAACAGGTAGAGCAGCATCTGCAGCCCAAGCCCGTTCCAAACCTCGGTCAGGTCGAAGCTTTTTCTCCCCGTCTTATAGTCCACCACCCGCAGGTAGAGCCGCCCGTCCTTCTCCCAGCCGTCCACCCGGTCCACAAAGCCGGTGATGCTCAGGGTCACCCCCTGGACGGTGAACTCTACCGGGGGCAGGTCCCCCTGGACGCCGAACCCCAGCTCGAAGGAGATGGGCTTGAACCGGGAGACGGCCAGCTCCCCGGCCACATTCTCCACCACCGCCTGGACGGTGCGCAGCAGCCGGCGGAACAGGTACTGGAAGCGCTCGCTCTGGTTCTCCAGGCCGCCCAGCACCTCCTGAATATAGCGCTCCACTGCCTCCTGAGTCAGCCGGCGCAGGCGGTCCAGGTGTCCGGTCTCCTCCTCCATGCCGGGGATGGCGGTCTGTTGGAACATCCCGTCCTGCAAAACCTGCTCCAGCACGTAGTGAACAAAGGTCCCGTACTCCGGCGCAGTGAAGCCGGCGGGTTTTCTTGGCTCCGCCCGCAGGCCGTAGCACATGAAGTAGGAGAAGTGGCAGGATTTGTATTTGTCCATCCGGGAGGCGGACATGGGGACCTTGCGCCCGTACAGCCGGTCCACCGCCTGCCGGGAGAGGTTTCCCCGTCTCCAGGCGGAGGCCCGCTCCAGCCGCTCCAGGTGGGCCTGGAAGCGGGGCATCCCGGACAGCGCCCGCCGGACCTCCGGCCTGCGGCCCGCCTGCTCCAAGGCAGGCAGGGGGGCGGCCAGCCGGAAGGACCCGTTCAGCGCCTCCTCCCGCACCGGGGACAGGTCAGAAAAAATGCGCTCCAGACGCCGGACCAGAAAGCTGGGCCGCCGCTCCTCCCCGCCCGGACCCGCGGCGGGCCAGGACACCGCCAGCTTCTCGCTGGGGCGGGCGCAGATCTGATAGATGGTGGTCATCTCCCGGTCCAGCAGCTCCCGCTGGGACTGGTTCAGCTCCAGCCCGTAGAGGGCCAGCAGGGCCCGGTCGTCGTCGGAGAGCAGGCCGGGGGCGCTCTCCACCTGGGGCAGGGAGCTGTCGTCCGCCCCCAGCAGGAACAGAGCCCGCACCCGGTGTCCGGTCTGGCGGGTGGTCTCCCCCGCGGTCACCCGGTCCAGAGAAACGGGGATGGTCCCCACGTCGTATTGGGAGAGCACCAGCCGGAACAGAGGGGCGAACTCCTCCAGCTCCATAGAATCCTTGTCCAGCAGCTGGGCGCACTGCTCCAGTCCGGCGCACACGATGTCCCACAGCTGCCGGTACTCCTCCGCCAGGGCGGGCTCCCCCCGGCGCTCCAGCTCCGCCACCCGCTCCTCCAGCCGTCCGGGCAGGCCGATCTCCTCCAAAAAGCTGTAAAGCGAGATTGCTTGTCCCCTTCCCGTCCGGTCCGGGTTCTTCCGCAGCTTCTCCAGAGGAGCGACCGCCTGCCGGCGCACCTGGTCCATCTGCCCGGCCAGCTCCCGGTCCTCCGGGGTCCAGGGCAGACCGTAGCCCTTGGGATGCCAGCTCCAATCCTTGGCCTGGGTCCACCGGCTGCCCTTGATGTCCCACTTCAGCGCGTAGTTCTCCAAAAGGTCCAGGTCCTCCTGGGGCAGGTCGGTCAGCCCGGTCTTCAGGTAGCGGAACATATCCTCGCTCCGATATCCGTTTGCCGTGATGTCCAGGGCGGCGGTGACCAGAGCCAGGATGGGTTTTTCCAAAATATCCGTCATGGCGGAGGAGAACACCGGAATATCGTATCGCCCAAAGACCGACTCCACCAGGTCCCGGTAGGCCCCGTAGCTCCGGGCGGCGACTCCGATCTCCCGGAAGCGGAACCCCTCCTCCCGGACCAGGTGCAGGATCTGTCCGGCGGTCCACTCCACCTCGGAGCGGGGGGACTTGGCTTCAAAGAGCGCCGCCGCCCCATCGCACGGGACCGGCTCGGGCTCCTGCGGGGCGAAGAGGGCGCGCTCCAGGTGGACGAGAGCGGGAGCTTTTCCCGGGGAATCTGTGACAAGGTTTTCTGCTTCACATGGAATTCCCGCCCTCGCCGCCATCCGCAGCAGGGCCTCCGCGGTGCGGCGGGCGGGCAAAAAGATTTCCTCCTCCCCGTCCAGGGGGCCGCAGGTGAGGGAGACTGTAAGGCTTTCCGCCTGAACAAGCAGCCGCTCCAGCACTACCATCTGCTGGGGGGTAAAGTCTGTAAAGCCATCCAGCCATACATCCTTACCTGCCGCCCAGGGACAGGAGAGCAGCTTCTCCGCCGCCCGGGTGAGGCGGTCCCGGGGGTCCAGGGCGGTCTGGGCGGACAGCCCCTGGTACAGCCCGCAGATGAGGCCCAGGTCCCGGAGCTTGTCCCCCTCCGGCCCTCCTGCCCCCTCCCCCGCCTTCACCAGGGCCTCCGGCGGGACGCAGCAGCTCTTCAGCTCGTCCACCGTGGCCAGCAGGGACTGCAAAAAGGCGGGCCGCCGGGAGGGCTTGCTGTATACGGTGAGCTGGGGGGCGGCCTGCTGCACCGCCCGGTACATCAGCAGAAGCCGTCCCCCCGCCTCCAGCTCCAGGTCCCCCTGCCCGCCGGCCTCCTGGAAGACACGGTTGGCCAGCCGGCTGAAGGAGAGCACCTCCGCATACAGGCAGGCCTCCGGTCCTCCGGTCTGGCACAGCGCCCGCTCGGTCTCGTGGGACAGCTGCTCGGGAACCATCAGCACCTGGGGGCGCTCCCGGCCCGCTGTACACAGCCGCTCCAGCACGGCGGTGGTCTTGCCCGAGCCGGCACGGCCCAGCAGCAGCTTAAACATCAGAACTCTCTCCTTTCATCGTGCGGCGAAGGGTTTTGTTTAGTTGCATATTTACCGGGACATGGGTCCGGTCCTGCCCATGTACTCCTCTGTCTTCCCGGGCAGGCCCCGGGCGCGGAGGCCGTAGGACACCAGCCGGCTGACGATGCTGTAGAACATGGCGAACACAGGCACCCCCAGCACCATCCCCGCAAAGCCGAACAGGCCCCCAAACAGCAGGATGGAGAAGAGCACCCAGAAGGAGGCCAGTCCGGTGGAGTCCCCCAAAATCTTGGGCCCCAGGATGTTTCCGTCGAACTGCTGGAGGACCAGGATGAAGATGGCAAAGTAGACCGCCTGGAGGGGGTTGACCAGAAAAATCAGCAGGCCGCAGGGGATGGCTCCGATAAACGGCCCAAAGAAGGGGATGATGTTGGTCACTCCGATGATGACCGAGATCAGGGCAGGGTATGGAAATTGCAGGAGGTTGCAGCACACCAGGCAGATGACCCCAATAATCAGGGAGTCCAGCAGCTTCCCGGTGATGAAGCCGCTCATGATCCGGTAGGCGCTGCGGACCTCCTGGACGATCAGGTCGGCGGCCCGGGTGGGAAAGAGGCTGTACACGATCTTTTTGCTCTGAGCGGCGAAGATGTCCTTGCGCATCAGCAGATAGACCGAGACGATGATGGCGATGAGCATATCCTTCACCAGCACCAGCAGGCCCACCACCATCCCCGACACCCCCGCCACCACACCGGTGAGGTTGGGCAGGATGTCCTGCCGCACCCATTCCAGCGTGGTGGTGATGGACTCCAGGTTGGGCAGAATGTCCGAGTTCAGCCACTGCTCCAGGGGGGCGGCGGCGGAGGTGTACACCGGCAGAATGGCTTCCTGAATGTCCGGATTGTCCTCAAAAAAAGTCTGGAGCCAGAGCTGGACCACCTCCATGTAGTCCGGAATCGCCTGGACAAGTCCCACCACGCTCTGGTACACCTGGGGAATGACCATCGCCAGCAGGAGGTAAATCAGAAAAAAGGCCAGCAGCAGGCTGAGAATGACGGCCACGATGTTGAGAAAGGCGGTATCTCTCTGGCTCCGCATCCGGGTGTTCAGGGCCATGGCCGTGAGAACGCGCAGGATGGCTCGGTAGACGGGGAGCAGCAGAAACGCGATCACCGCCCCCATAAAGATGGGCCGCAGGATGACGGCCAGCCCGGTCAGAAAAATTCCCACGTCCTGGGCGTGGAACAGCAGGAAAAAAAGCAGCAGCGACGCCGCAATCACCGCGAAGGCGGTCAGCCCCGCGGCCAGGTAGCGGCCATTCCGGTTGTGGTTCATGGATCTGTCTCCTCCCAGGGTGTCAGGCTACACCTTCAGCTCGGGCTCTCCCCGCTCCAGCGCGCCGGCACAGCGCTCCAGCACCGGCTGAACGGCGGTTTGCAGAAACTCCTCCACCTGCTCCGGACACCGGCCGATATAGGCGGAGGGGTCCAGATGGGCGGACAGCTCCTCCCGGCTCATACCGAAGGCGGGGTCGGCGGCAATGCGGTCGATGAGGTCGTTGGGCTGGCCTAGCTCCTTCACGGCGTAGCCCGCCTCCTGGGAGAGCACCCGGATGCGCTCGTGGAGCTGCTGCCGGTCCCCGCCCCGCTTCACCGCGTCCATCATAATGTTCTCGCTGGCCATGAAGGGCAGCTCCTCCAGAACGTGCTTCTCGATGACCTTGGGGTGGACCACCAGTCCCCCCGCCACGTTGGCCCAGATATTGAGAATGGCGTCCACTGCCAAAAAGGCCTCGGGGACGGACAGCCGCTTGTTGGCTGAGTCGTCCAGTGTGCGCTCAAACCACTGGGTGGCGGCGGTGACGGCGGGGTTGCCCACGTCCACAATGACGTACCGGGCCAGGGAGCAGATGCGCTCGCACCGCATGGGGTTGCGCTTGTAGGGCATGGCGGAGGAACCGATCTGGTTCTTCTCAAAGGGCTCCTCCACCTCCTTCAGGTGGCACAGCAGCCGCAGGTCGGTGGCGAATTTGCTGGCGCTCTGGGCGATGCCGGACAGGGTAGAGACCACGCTGTAGTCCAGTTTTCGGGAATAGGTCTGGCCGCTGACCGGGACAGTCGCTGTAAAGCCCATCTCCTTTGCAATCTTTTCCTCCAAAGCCTTGACCTTTTCGTGGTCCCCGTCAAAGAGCTCCAGGAAGGAGGCCTGGGTTCCGGTGGTCCCCTTGGAGCCCAGCAGCTTCAGGGTGGAGATGCGGTACTCCACCTCCTCCAGGTCCATGAGCAGCTCATTCATCCACAGGGTGGCCCGCTTGCCCACGGTGACCAGCTGGGCGGCCTGGAAGTGGGTGAAGCCAAGGGTTGGCAAGGACTTATACTTGCCGGCAAACTCCGCCAGCCGGGCCAGCACCCGGACCAGCTTATCCCGGACCAGCTCCAGCCCCTCCCGCATGAGGATGATGTCGGTGTTGTCCCCCACGTAGCAGCTGGTGGCCCCCAGGTGGATGATGGGCATGGCCTTGGGGCACAGCTCGCCGTAGGTGTGGACGTGGGCCATCACATCGTGGCGGAGCTTCTTCTCCCACTGGGCGGCTTTCTCATAGTCGATGTCGGTGATGTGGGCCTCCAGCTCCTCCACCTGCTCCCGGGTCACAGGCAGGCCCAGCTCCATCTCCGCCCGGGCCAGAGCCACCCACAGCCGGCGCCAGGTGGAAAACTTCTTGCCGGCAGAAAAGATATACTGCATCTCATCGCTGGCGTAGCGGGAGGAGAGAGGGCTTTCGTAGCGGTCAGTGGACATGGGCGTTCAACCTCTTTCTCTTATATGAAATGGCGGCGCAAAGCGCTCACTTGGTCCCGAAAATGCGGTCCCCCGCGTCCCCCAGGCCGGGGACAATATAGGCGTGGTCATCAAGCTTCTCGTCCACGGCGGCCACGTAGATGTCCACATCCGGGTGATCCCTCTGGATACAGGCGATACCCGTGGGGGCGGCCAGGATATTCATCAGCTTGATGTGTTTGCTGCCGTAGCCCTTGATGAAGGTGATGGCGGCGGAGGCGGAGCCGCCGGTGGCCAGCATGGGGTCCAAAATAATGACATCCCGCTCGGCGATATCGGCGGGCATTTTGCAGTAGTACTCCACGGGCTGGTGGGTCTCCGGGTCCCGGTACAGGCCGATGTGCCCCACCTTGGCGGAGGGGATCATCTTGATGATGCCGTCCACCATGCCCAGCCCCGCCCGGAGGATGGGGACAATGGCCAGCTTCTTCCCCGCCAGGGTCTTGAAGGTCCCGGTGGCCACGGGAGTTTTTACCTCAATGTCCGCCAGGGGCAGGTCCCGGGTGGCCTCGTAGCACTCCAGGGCGGCGATCTCAGAGACGATCTCCCGGAATTCCTTCACCCCGGTGCGCTCGTCCCGGAGGATGGTCAGCTTGTGCTGAAGCAGCGGATGGTCCAGGATGTGTACCTTTTCGTTATACATGTTTCCGATCCCCTTCAATTTGTAGATTTCGTTTCTCGTTCCAGCCGTTCCCGCTCCGCCTGGGACAGGCGGTGGTAGACCGGGGCCAGCTCTCCGCCGGACACCAGGCCCCCCGCTCGGGCCAGCTCCTCCGCTGCCCGGGCCACCCCCCAGGCGCTCTGCATCCGCAGGTGGACGGGGGCGGGCTCCAGTTCGGAGATTTGGTCTCTCAGGCTATTATAACACAGCTCCGCCCCATCTCCAACGACTATTTTGGGAATTTGGAATTTTTTTAGCTCCTCTCCCAGCTCCTCCAGGGAGATGGCCCGGTCGGGGGCCAGCCGCTCCAGCCCCTCCCCCCTGGCCAGGAAGAGGGCGTTGTACACCTGCTTCCGCCGGGCGTCCATGGCGCAGACAATGAGCCGCCCCTCCAGATGGGCCAGGGGCCAGGCCATGGACTCCAGGGTGGAGCAGGGGGCGCAGCGCTGTCCCCCCGCCCAAGATAACCCCTTGGCGGTGGACACCCCGATGCGCAGGCCGGTGAAGGAGCCCGGACCGGCGGCCACAGCGATGACCTCCACCCGGTCCAGCTTCTCCCCGCAGTTTTTCAGCAGGTCGTTCACCATGGGCAGCAGGGTGCGGCTGTGGGTCAGGCCGCTGTTCTGCCAGATCTGAGCCACCAGCACCCCGTCCCGGCACAGGGCGGCGGAGCAGGCGGCCGCGGAGGACTCCAGGGCTAAAATATTCACAGCTCCACCCCCTCGATGGCGATGACCCGCCAGTCCTCCCCGTCCCCCCGGCGGATGTCCACCCGGACGGCGTCCTCCTCCAGGGCGTCCTCCACATTCTCGCTCCACTCCACGGCACACACCCCGCCCCGGGCCAGGTAGTCCTCCCAGCCGATGCCGAACAGCTCCTCTGAGGAGCCCAGGCGGTACATATCGAAGTGGAACAGGGGCAGCCTGCCCCCCTCATACTCGTTGACCACGGTGAAGGTGGGGCTGGTCACCCGCTCCGTGATTCCCAGCCCCCGGGCCAGCCCCCGGGTGAAGGCGGTCTTTCCCGCCCCCAGGTCTCCAGTGAAGGCCACCACCCCGCCGGGCTCCAGCTGTTCGGCCAGACGCGCCCCCAGCGCCTCGGTCTCGGCCTCGCTCTTGGTAAGATATTCCACCTGGGTCCCTCCGTTCACAGAAAATTTTCAGGTTTTCTCACATTATAGCACAGATAGGGTTTGCGTTTCTACCAAAATGTGATAAAATATATGGGTGATTTTTGAAGGAGGTGGGATGTTGTCCCTGTTGTTCTCCCCTATACGGGAATTTTTCAAAAAGGGAGACCTCATTCTGCTCTTCCTGTGCCTGGCGTCCAGCACCTTCGGACTGGCCCTCATCTACTCCGCCACCCAGTATCTGGGCGAGACCCGCTGGATTCGCTTTATCCTCGTCCAGTTCATCGCCATCGTGCTGGGGGTGGTGGCCTATATCCTGCTGACCTTTGTGGACTTCCAGCTCTTTGTGGAGAAGCGTTGGAAGCCGCTGCTGGTTTTTAACACAGGCTTTATCCTCCTCCTCCTCACCCCCCTGGGGGAGGACTACAACTCCGGCAACCTGAATTGGCTGGTCCTCTCCCGCATCATTCCAAAATTCCCCATGGATGTGCAGCCCAACGAGATTGTCAAGATCTCCTTTATCCTGCTGCTGGCCCTCCAAATTGTCAAAATACAGGACCGGGAGCTGGATATCAGCTCGGTGCCCTCCATTCTCCAGATTGGCGGGCACACCGTGTTCATGCTGGGCCTCATCGCTGTCATCTGCGGCGACTTCGGAATGTGCGTCATCTACATGATGATTTTCGTCTCCATGGCCTGGGCCTCCGGGGTGAAGCTGCGGTGGTTTGTGCTGGTGGGCGGCGGAATCGTCCTGGCAGCGGTTATCCTATGGCTGTTTTTCCTGCCTGAGACCCGCTGGTGGAACGATTACCGCATTATGCGCTTCCGGGTAGTCTTCGACCACAGCCTGGACCCCAGCAACTACGGCTTTCAACAGTCCCGGTCCGTCCTGGCTATCGGCTCGGGCAAGCTGTTCGGCCAGGGCTACCTGAAGGGTATCCAGACCCATGCCGCCAACAGCTCCGCCCTCCCGGCCCGGCACACCGACTTCATCTACGCCGTCTGCGGTGAGGAGCTGGGACTGGTAGGCTGTATGGCCCTCCTGTTCCTGCTGTCCTGCATCGTTCTGCGGTGCGTGTGGGTGGGCCGCCACGCCAGCTCCCCCTTCTCCGCCTATGTGTGTATGGGGATGGCTGGAATGCTGCTGGCCCAGATCACCTTTAATGTGGGTATGTGTCTGTTCATCCTGCCCGTCATGGGGCTGACCCTCCCCTTCATCAGCTACGGCGGCTCGTCCATCATCACCCTCTTCGCCGCCATGGGCATCGTGTCCAGCGTCAAGGCCAGGACCCTGCCCAGCTGGCTGCGGGACCGGAGCAAAATTTAACAGGAGGAATTTTTGTGAAACATTTGAGCTTTGGCCTGATGCGCCTTCCCCTGCTGGACCCCAACGACAGCGGCTCCATCGACCTCCCGGCGGTAATCCGGATGGCGGACCGCTTTCTGGAGGGCGGGTTCACCCATTTCGACACCGCCTACCCATACCACGGCGGCAAGAGCGAGGAGGCTCTCCGGGAGGCGGTGGTCAGGCGTCACCCCCGGCAAAGCTTCGCCGTCACCGACAAGCTGCCTGTCTGGGCCATAGAGCGGGAGGAACAGCTGGAGGAAATTTTTAACCAGCAGCTGGAGCGCTGCGGAGTGGAGTATTTTGACTACTACTGGCTCCACGCCCTCAGCGCCCAGCGGGTTGAGAAGTGCCGGCAGCTGCGCGCCTTTGAGTTCCTGGCCCGGAAGCAGGCGGAGGGCCGCGTCCGGCACACCGGGTTCTCCTTCCACGACTCCGCCCAGGTGCTGGACGAAATCCTGACCGCCCACCCGGAGCTGGAGTACGTCCAGCTTCAGCTGAACTATCTGGACTGGGAGACCGAGACCGTCCAGTCCCGCCTGTGCTATGAGACCGTCCGCCGTCACGGGAAGCGGGTCATGGTCATGGAACCGGTGAAGGGCGGTGCGCTGGCCCAGCTGCCCCCCAAGGCGGAGGCTTTGCTGAAGGAGCTGGACCCGGACCTCTCCCCCGCCGCCTGGGCCCTCCGGTTCGCCGGCGGTCTGGAGGGGGTGGATATGGTGCTCAGCGGGATGTCCAACCTGGAGCAGCTGGAGGAAAATATGCGCACCTTTGACCCCCTCCAGCCCCTCAGCCCCCAGGAGCGGGAGGCGCTGTCCCAGGCGGCGGAGCTCATCCGGCAGGCCATCGCCATCCCCTGTACCGCCTGCCGCTACTGTACCGATGGCTGTCCCCAGCATATCCCCATCCCCGACTGCTTCCAGCTGTACAATAACGCCAAGCTCGGCAAGCGCTCCCCCGCCGGAAGCTTCGATCAGCTGGTCCAAACCTTCGGCGGAAAGCCCTCAGACTGTATCGCCTGCCGGCAGTGCGAGTCCCACTGTCCCCAAAACCTGCCCATCGTCCAGTACCTGGAGCAGGCAGCTAAACTGTTGGAGGACTGACCCCCATCCCCGCTGGCATGTGGAGACACAAGTATCAGACGCGTTTGCTGCAAATGAAAACCGGCAGTTCTCCTATCAGAAGGAGAACTGCCGGTTTTTGCAATTTTTATTCCGCGGCGGGCACGTGGATGACCCCCATGGGGCACTCCTTGACGCAGAGCTGACAGCCCACGCACTTCTCCTGGTCGATCTTGGCCAGGAAGTTCTCCACCGTGATGGCCTCCTTGGGGCACGCCTTGGCGCACTTCATACAGCCGATACAGCCAGCGGTGCAGGCCTTCCGGGTGTCGCCCCCCTTGTCCTTGTTCTGGCAGAGGACCACAGGCTTCCGCTTGTGCTCGGGGACGATGGAGATGATGCTGTTGGGGCACGCGGCGGCACAGGCTCCGCAGCCGGTACACTTCTCCCGGTCCACCTTAGCGATGCCGTCCACGATATGGATGGCGTCAAAGCCGCAGGCCCGGGTACAGTCGCCGTAGCCCAGGCAGCCGAACCGGCACAGCCCGTCGCCGCCGTACAGACCCTTGACCGCCTGGCAGCTCTGGACCCCCTGGAACTCGTACTTCTTCCCCGTCTTGCCGCAGGTCCCGGAACAGGCCACCACCGCCTTCATGGGAGTGGTGGAACCCGCCTCCACCCCCATAATCTCCGCCACCTTGGCAGCGCAGGCGGCTCCGCCGGGGGTACACTTGTTTACCGCGTTGCCGTCCTCCACGATGCTCTTGGCGTAGTCCGCGCAGCCCGCGCACCCGCAGGCGCCGCAGTTGGCTCCCGCCAGGACGGCGGTAATCTGCTCCACCCGCTCATCCACCGGTACGTACATGAAGATGGAGGCGGCCACCAGGATCACCGCGCCAATCAGGCCGATCACGGTCACCAGGATGATTGCCATTAAAATTGGATTCATACTCCTCTCCCCCTCCTATCAAACCTTGAAGATGGCGTCCACGATGCCGCCGAAGCCCATAAAGGACAGGGAGGTCACCGCGGCGGCCACCAGCGTGATGGGCAGGCCCTCGAAGCACTTGGGGGTGACGGCCTGCTCCACCCGGCGGCGCACCCCGGAGAAGAGCACCATAGCCACCAGGAAGCCGATGCCCGCGCCGGCGGCACAGACAATAGACTCAATAAAGTTGTAGCCGTTGTCCAGGTTCAGGATGGTCACGCCCAGGATGGTGCAGTTGGTGGTAATCAGGGGCAGGTACACACCCAGGGACTTGTACAGGGCGGGGATGAACTTTTTGAGGAAATTCTCCAGCAGCTGAACCAGGATGGCGATGATCAGAATGAACACGATGGTCTGGAGATAGCCCATGTCCCGGGTAGTGTTCTCCATCCCCTCGGGCACCAGGAGCAGCTTATAGATGGGCCAGGTGGCGGCGGTGGCCATGACCATGACAAAGGTGACTGCCAGGGACATGCCCACGGCGCTGTCCAGCTTTTTGGACACCCCCAGGAAGGGGCAGATACCCAAAAACTTTGCCAGGACGTAGTTATCCACCAAAATCATGGTAAAGAAAATGACTGCAAGCTTCACCATTATGCGTTACCTCCTTCCGCAGCTTCCTTCTTGGGACGGTTGGTCAGCCAGGCGGCTCCCGCCATCAGCACGCCGAAGACGAAGAATCCGCCGGGGGCGCTGGTCATCAGGGAGAAGGTGTCGATGGACTCAGGGATGACCTGGATGGAGAAATCCGCACCCAGGGAGGGGATCAATTTGCCCAGACCGGCCATCCAGGTCCCGGAGCCGATAATCTCCCGGATGGAACCCATGATGGTCAGGGTGATGGTGAAGCCGATGCCCATTCCGATGCCGTCCAGGGCGGAGTCCAGAATCCCGTTCTTGGAGGCGAACATCTCGGCCCGGCCCAGAATGATGCAGTTGACCACGATGAGGGGCAGATACACCCCCAGAGCCTTATCCAGGTCGGGCACATAGGCCTTGACCACCATCTGCACCACCGACACGAAGCCGGCGATGACCGTGATGTAGCAGGGGATGCGGACCTGATTGGGGATCACCTTCCGCAGGGCGGAGATGACAATGTTGGAGCACAGCAGCACGAAGGTGGCGGCCAGCCCCATACCGATGCCGTTGGAAGCCATGGTGGTGACGGCCAGGGTGGGACAGGTGCCCAGGACAAGCCGCAGCACCGGGTTTTCGTTCAAAATGCCGTTGGTCAGGATACTTGCTTTGCTTTTCTTCTCACTCATCTTGACTCACCTGCCTTTCAAGGAATGGCGTTATACGCGTTGATGGCGGCGTTTACCGCGCTGTTCAGGGCCCGGCTGGAGATGGTGGCCCCGGTGTAGGCGTCCACGTCCTGGTTCAGGACCAGGTTCCGGGTCCCGTCCAGTCCGGCGTAGGCGGCCCAGTAGGCGGCGCTGTCCGAGACGTTGCTGCCGATGCCCTGGGTCTCCGCGGCCTCAGTGACCTTGACCTGCTTGATCTGCCCCTCGGGGGTGAAGGAGGTCATGACGGTCATGGTTCCGCCGTAGCCCTTGGCGGTGCTGGTGATGACGTAGCCCACCCCGTTGCTGGCGGCGTAGACATCGGAGACGTTCTCCACCTCCACGCTGTCCACCCGGGTGAAGTCCTCCGCCTCGGGGAGCAGCTCCATACGGGCCAGCCGCTGGGCCTCCAGGGTGGCCTCCATAATGATAGGGGCGGTCACGCTGTTGGTGGCGGCCAGCGCCCCGGTGATGACCACGCAGATGACGCACAGCACCACAATGGGCTTGAATACCTTATTCCAGTTGCTCATTTCGCTGCCGCCTCCTTCTTCTTGGCGATGCCCAGCTTATCCTGCCGGGTCAGCGCGTCAATATAGGGGACCATCAGGTTCATCAGCAGAATGGCGAAGGACACGCCCTCGTTCATCGTGCCGAACTTGCGGATCATCATGGTGATAAGTCCCAGGCCAATGCCGAACACCAGCTTGCCCTTGTCGGTGGTGGGCGAGGTGACGTAGTCGGTGGCCATGAAGAAAGCGCCCAGCATCAGACCGCCGGAGAGCAGCTGAACGATGGGGTCCAGGCCGAAGCACACCGACAGAACGGCCGCAGAGGCCAGATAAGTAACCGGGATGACCGGACTGATGACCTTGGTGGCGATGAGGTAGCAGCCGCCCACCAGGATGGTGATGGCGCAGGTCTCCCCCAGCACGCCGCCGTGGGTCCCCAGCAGCAGGGTGACGTACTCCCCCGCGCCCAGCTCGCCGGGGACGGCCAGCGGGGTGGCGGCGGCCAGGGCGTCAATGCCGTTGTCCGGCTTGGGGAAGTTGGTCATCCGGCTGGCGAAGCCCATGGCCAGGGCGATACGGCCCACAATGGCGGGGTTGGCGAAGTTGTAGCCCAGACCGCCAAAGAGCTGCTTGATAATGACAATGGCGATGAACGCCCCCACCACCGCCATCCACCAGGGCATGGTGGCGGGCAGGTTGAAGGCCAGCAGCATCCCGGTGACTACGGCGGACAGGTCGTCGATGGGGACCTCCCGGCCCATCAGCTTACAGTAGGCCCACTCGAAGAAGACGCAGGCGGCCACCGTGACGGCGGTGAGGATCAGGGAGTTGATGCCGAAGATGAAGACCGAGGCGATCAGGGTGGGGACCAGCGCGACGCACACCCGGCCCATGATCCTCTGGGTACTGTCCGCGCTGGTGATATGGGGCGCGGCAGTGACGATCAGCTTGTTTTCCATTACTTCTTACCTCCATTCTTCATCATAATCTTGGCCAGGGCAATGGAGGGAGCCAGAGGCCGCTTGGCCGGACAGACGAAGGAGCAGGTCCCGCAGCTCATGCACAGGTCGGCGTTGAGCTCAATGAGCAGTTCCACGTTGCCAGCGTTATAGGCCTGGACAATCTCCTTGGCGGACAGGCCCAGGGGGCAGGCGTTGGTACACCGGCCGCAGTGGATGCAGTTGGTGGCCTTGGGCAGCTGGGCCATTTTTTTGGAGAAGGCCAGCACCGCGTTGTTGTTCTTCAAAATGGGCTGCTCCAGGCTGGCGATGCAGTTGCCCATCATGGGACCGCCGTAGAGCACCTTGCCCGGCTCCTCCGTAAAGCCGCCGCAGAAGTCCATCAGCTCCTGGACCGGGGTCCCGATGATGACCTCCACGTTTTTGGGCTCCTTGATGATGTCCCCGTCCACGGTGAGCCGCTTGGTGGTCAGGGGCATCCCGGTGGCCAGGTACTTGCCCACAAAGGCCACCGAGGTGACGTTCATCACGATGACCCCCACGTCGGAGGGCAGGCCGGGGAAGGGGACCTCCCGCCCGGTGCAGTTCTCAATCAGGACCTTTTCTGCCCCCTGAGGGTAGCGGCAGGGCAGTTCCTTGACCTCAATGCCGGGGGCGGCCGCGGACTTCATCTTGGCGATGGCCTCTGGCTTGTTGGCCTCGATGCCGATGATACATTTGGGGATCTCCAAATACTTCATCACCGCCTGGATGCCGTCCAGAATGAACTGGGTGTCCTCCAGGAAGCAGCGGTTGTCCGAGGTGATATAGGGCTCGCACTCGGCGCCGTTGATAATCAGAGTGTCGATCTCGTCCATGTTCTTGGGGGCCAGCTTCACCGCCGCCGGGAAGCCTGCGCCCCCCAGACCCACCAGCCCGCTGGCCCGCACCGCGTCCTGGAAAGACTTCAAATCGGTGACTGTGGGGGGAGCGATGGCCGGGTCCACCTTCTGTTCCCCGTCCGGGATGATGACCACGGCGGTCTGGGGCGCGCCGTTCGGGGCGGTGATGGTGATAATGCCGTCCACCCTGCCCGATACGCCCGAGTGGATGTCCGAGGAGACGAAGCCCCCCGACTTGCCCACCACGGTACCCACATAGACCTGGTCCCCCTTGGCCACCGCCGGAGCGGCCGGGGCGCCGATGTGCTGGCTCATGGACAGCACGATTTTAGAGGGCAGGGGCATTTTTACGGTCTCCATGTTGGACGTGCGCTTCTCATGGGGGACCTGTGCGCCCTGCGCGGCTCTTTTGAGGAATTTGCTCATTCAGTTTTCGACCTCCCTGTTTCTGCATTGAGATGACATGCGCCCGCCAGCCCGTATGCCCCTCTCCAGGCGGGTTGCGCGGCGTGTCTCTGGCGGACCGGACACACAACAAAATCCGCCGGCTGTCCCGCTCCTCTCTGCCGGGGCGCCGCCGTCTCTCTTATACAACCGTATCATACACCTATCCCCGGAGAATTGCAAGAAAAATTGAACTGCATGTCCTAAAAAACCGACAAAAAAATTTGGGGACGCGGAGGAAATCCTCCGCGCCCCCAGCTGTGTTCAGCAGCCGCAGCCGTTGTTGCAGCCATTGTTGCAGTTGCACCCACACCCGCACCCGCTGTTGCCGCCGCAGCCGCCGCAGCAGAACAGGATGATGATGAGGATGATGATCCACAGGCAGCCCCCGCCGCCCCAGCTGTTATTGCAGCACCCCATGATGAGTACCTCCTGATATATGAAAGTTTTAAGAGGGCTGAATTGCCGCTCTCAAACCCATCATATGGTCCAGGAGGAAAATCGGTGCTCCTTTGCCGGGATTTTTTATCGTTCCAAAAACGCCCGGAGCATGGCGGATACCTCCGCACGGCTGGCGCTGCGCTGGGGACTCAGGGTCAGCTGGGTGTCCGAGGAGCTGGTGACAATCCCCTGCCCCACCGCCCACGCCATGGCCTGGGCCGCCCAGGGGCTGAGCTGGGACAGGTCCTGGTAGCCGCTCAGGTCCGCCCCCTCCTCCATGGGCCGCTTGAGGTAGTTTTGGGAAAAGCTGTAGAGCAGCACCACCAGCTGCTCCCGGGTGATGGAGCGGTTGGGGCTGAAAGCGTTCTCCCCTGTGCCCGAGGCGATTTTTTGTTCCACCGCCCACCGGACGTAGGGGGCGAACCATTCCTCCGCGGGCACATCGGACAGGGTGATCTGGGTGCTGTTCAGCTCCTGCTCCGGGCTCCCCGCTATCCGGTAGAGCACCGTCATCAGCATGGCCCGGGTCATGGGGGCCTCCGGGCCGAAGCGGTGCTCCTCCAGGCCGGAGAACAGCCCCCGCTCATAGGCGTAGCCCACCTGGGGGTAGAACCAGTCGGTCTGGCTCACATCGCAGAAGGGGGTGGGGTTCTCCCGCCCGTCCGCAACGGCGTAGGGCCCCTGAACCCCCAGATGGGCGTAGCCGGAGAGTATTGTAACCGACGCGGCGGTCTCGGTCAGATACCGGTGGCCGGCGGACAGCAGTCCCCCGGAGGGGACCTCCTCCCCGGCGGTCACATCGACAACCCCGCCGCTGTGCTCCACCCTGGCGCTCCCCAGGAGCATCAAAAAGCTGCCGCCGGGGGACAGGGTGATCCGCTGTCCGTCGGCGCAGGCCCTGGCCTGGAGGGTCTCACTGAACAGGCCCGTGTCCTCCGGGGCCGGCTGGACGGGGATGGTGTTCAGCTCCGCCAGGGCGGCGTCATAGGTTTTTTGGAGGAGCTGATCTGCCGCCTCCTCCCCCGCCTGGACCGCCTGGGGAAACAGGGTCTCCTTCCAATAGCGCAGGGAGATCAGGCTGTCCTCGGGGGCCGCGGCGGAGGCCGTCACCGCCAGCGCGGCCAGGAAAAAGGCTGCCGCCAGATATTTTTTCATTCCTCTTCCTCCCTGGGCTCCTCCCGCTGTGAGATCAGATAGCTGAGGGTGAGCAGACTGTCCGAGAAGTGAACCGACTCCACCACCACCTCGGGGCTGGAACAGGAGATCTCATAATTGGTGAAATTCCAGATCCCCTTCACCCCCGCCCCGGCCAGACGGTCCCCCATCTGCTGGGCGGCGGATATGGGCACGGTGAGCACCCCCACGTCCACCGGGTGGGCGAAAATAAAATCCTCCAGCCCGTCCGGGTGGTAGACGGGCACGCCGGCGATCTCTCCGCCCACCGCCGCCGGGTTGATGTCGAAGGCGGCCAGCAGATGGAACCCGTTGCTGGAGAAGCGGAAATTCTGGATGATGGCCCGGCCCAGATTGCCCGTCCCCAGCACCACCAGGGTGTGGCCCCGGCTGATGCCCAAAATCTCCCCGATCTCCTCCTTCAGGCTGTCCACTTTATAGCCGTAGCCCTGCTGTCCGAACCCGCCGAAGCAAAACAGGTCCTGCCGGATCTGGGAGGCGGTCAGCCCGATGGACCGGCCCAGACCACTGGAGGAGATGCGCTCCACCCCGGCCTCCTGGAGCTCGCACAGCTGCCGGTAGTACCGGGGGAGCCGCCGGATAACCGCAGTGGAGACCTTTGTGTTTTTTTTCATACACGCCTCCCCTCTGCCCCGGGCGGAGCCGTATGGGGGTACTGCACCGCGATGCGGTCCTCCGGCCGGGGGTCGGCGGCGTAGAGGACCAGCAGGAACAGCCACTCCAGGGGTTTCATCAAGATATAGGTCACGTCGGACGCGTAGGGGGAGCGGATGTACCGGGCGATGGGGAGTCCCGTCCGGTCATAAAACTCCCGTATCCCCCGGTGGAGGCGGGGACAGCGCTCCTCCAGCAGCTGCTCGAAGGCGTTGGCGATGCACAGCTGGCGGTTGACCAGGACCGTGTGGCCGTGCCGCCTCCCCACCCGCAGGGGTTTTACCAGCTTGGGGTGTCCCCTGGCCGCCGCGGTGCACAGGTAATGGGTGTCCATAAACACATTGGGGGGCGGTGTTTTTTGGGAAAAGGTCCAGTCCGCCGTCTCGGTCCAGGCCCGGATGAGGGCGTCCGGGGTCTGCCCGAAGAGGGTCAGCACCCCCGCCAGCACCCCCAGCATGGGCAGGACCGCCAGCAGGGCCACCCAGGGCAGACGCATCCCCCGGGCCAGCAGAGCGGCCAGCGGCTCACATCGCACCGGCTGTTCCCCGCTGGTCCACAGGGCGCTCTTCCGCCGCACCGTCCGGTACACCGCTTTGAGCAGAACCAGGGCGCAGTTGGCGGGATAGAGCATCAAAAAGGGGTCCCAGGCGGTCTGGACGCACCAGAGGACGCACAGCCCGACGCCGCAGTACGCCGCCGCCAGGGCCAGCACGCAGACCAGGGGCGGCTGGCGCTCCGGGGGGACGAAGCGCAGGACCAGATATCCCGCAAACGCCAGACCTGCCAGAGCCGCCACGCTGGGGATGGCGTCCAGGGCCAGGATGCTGTGCTGCTGGTAGTTGACCAGCTCCTCCCACCAGTCCGCCCGCCGGACCTCGGCCAGCTCCAGGTAGAGACGGAAATAGCCATAGCCCACCAGCAGCGCCCCCAGTTCAAGCACCCGGTCCCACCGCCACTCCTTCCGCCCGGACAGACACCGGACCAGGGCCGCGAGGTTCCAGACGGACAGGGCGGGGACCAGCAGCAGAAAAAACAGCAGGAGCACGAGCCCGAACATACCCTCAAGGACCTCCATGTTCGCTCTGCCTCCTCTCCCAGTCGGGGACCGCCTTGGCCTGTTCGTAGAGACGGACATAGCTCCGGTGGCGGCTCTTGGGGATGATGCCCGCCTCCACCGCCTCCAGCACAGCGCAGCCCTTCTCCTTTACATGGGCGCAGTCGGGAAAGCGGCATTTTCCCAGATAGGGGGCAAACTCCCGGAAGGCGTATGCCAGGCGCTCCTTCCGGGCCACCTCCTCCCCCTCCAGGTCAAAGGAGGAAAACCCCGGCGTGTCCGCTGCCAGCGCCCCACAGGACAGCCTGAACAGCTCCACATGCCGGGTGGTGTGCCGCCCCCGGCCCAGCTTCTCGCTCACCTGGCCGGTGGCGATGTCCATCCCCGGCTCCAGGGCGTTGAGGAGGCTGGACTTCCCCACGCCGGAGTTCCCTGTAAAGGCGCAGACCTTGCCGGAAATCTCCCGCCGCAGCGCCTCCAGCCCCTCCCCCGTCTGGGCGCTGAGGCGGAGGGTGGGCAGACCGGCCCGGCGGTAGATGTCTTCCAAAGCCTCACCCGGCTCCAGGTCCCACTTGTTGATGCAGATGAGGCTGCCGCAGCCCTTCCCCTCGGCGATGGAGACCACCCGGTCGATGAGGAAGGGATCGGTTTGGGGGACCGCCTGGGAGGCCACCACCACCAGCAGGTCAATATTGGCCACCGCCGGCCGGAAGAACTGGTTCCGGCGGGGGAGGATTTGGTCCAGGACGCCGCTGCCCTCCCCCAGAGGGGTAAAGGTCACCCGGTCCCCCACCAGAGGGGTGAGGCCGGAGTGGCGGTGCTTGCCCCTGGCCCGGCAGGCGATGATCCCCTCCTCCCCGCTGTCCACATAATAAAATCCGCTCAGGGCTTTTTGGATGATACCCTCCATTTACTCCTCCGGCTGGTCCAGGTCAAAGGCCTGGGTCCCGCAGGCCACGCCGTTGACAAAGATGGCCAGCACCTTTGTCCCTGTGCCGGTGACCTCCACCGGCACGTGGGTCTGCATGGCGGCGTCAATGGACTGGTTAAAAATCTCCTGTCCGTTGTCCAGCACCTTGAAGTTCACCAGCCCGTCCGCGTCAGGAGGCAGGGCCACCGACACCGTCCGGGTCACCACGGCGGGGACGGGGGGCTCGGGCTCCTGGCTCCCCGGCTCGGGCCCGGTGCTGATCTGGAGGTTGACCTGGGTCCCCTCAGACACCTGGGTGTTGTAGGCGGGGTACTGGGTCACCACCTTGCCCACATCCACCGTGTCGCTGGAGATGGGGTCCACCCTCCCCTTCACCAGGTTATAGGTGTCCAGGGTTTTTAACGCGTTCTCCTCGGTCATGTTCTCCAGCAGGGGCATGGAGAAGGTCACCACCTCGGGCCCCTTGCTGACCACCATCTGCACCTCAGTCCCCGGGGACAGGGGGGTCCCCGCCAGAGGGGTGAAGGAGATGATGCGCCCCTGCTCCACCGTCTCATGATTTTGATAGGTGGGGGTGGCCGGCTTCAGCCCCATCTCCCGCAGTTGGCTGTAGGCCCGGGAGTACTCCATGTCGTAGATGTCTATCATCTCAATGATCTGGGGGCCGCCGCTCACCGTGACGGTGATTTCGGTCACCGACTCGCCTACCTCCTTGTCCTCCCCGGGGTCCTGCTTCAGGATGGTCCCCGGGTCGGCATCATCGGTTACTGTCTCCCCCAGGACCAGCTTGAACCGGCCCAGCAGCTCGGTATTCTGGGACACCGCCTCATAGTCCTGGCCCACCAGGTCGGGGACCGTGTAGGTGGGGGCCTTTTCAAACATATCCGCAAAAACGCTCTTCCACAAAAAGTTGACGCTCATCCCCACAAAGAGGAGCACCGCCGCCGCCGCCAACACGATGGGCCACACGGAGGAGCGGACCGGGGGGTCGTCCTCATCATAGCCGTCCTCATCGTAGTCCTCCTCATAGACCCGCTTTTTGGGCCGGCTGGGGACCCGCTCCCGGCTCCCGCCGCTGTACTCCCGGATGGGGCGGCGGATCTGGGTCTGTTCCAGCTCGGGCTCCTCCTCCGGGGCGAACTCCGCGGCGCTGTAGTCGAAGTTGATGCTGGGATTTTTCCGGAACTCCTCCAAATCCGCCAGCATCTCGTCGGCGGACAGGTAGCGGTTGTCCGGATTGGGGGCCATGGCCTTCATGGTGATGGCCTCCAGGGCCTCCGGAATGGCGGGGTCCAGCTCCCGGGGGGAGAGCGGAATGGAGTTGATGTGCTGAATGGCCACCGAGACGGGGGTGTCCCCCTCGAAGGGCAGGCGGCCGGTGATCATCTCGTAGAGCACCACCCCGGTGGAGTACAGGTCGGAGCGGGCGTCGATGCGGCTGCCTCGGGCCTGCTCTGGAGAGATGTAGTGAACCGAACCCAAGGCCTCCTGCGTCAGGGTGCTGTGCCCTCCGGAGGCCACCCGGGCGATGCCGAAGTCGGCCACCTTCACGCTGCCGTCCCGGAGGACCATGACGTTGTGGGGCTTGATGTCCCGGTGGATGATCCCCCGGCTGTGGGCGTGACCCAGGGCCTTCACGATCTGGGTGATGAAGTGCAGCGCCTCCCGCCAGTTGAGTTTGTCCCCCTTTTTCTGCATATACTGCTTCAGGGTGATGCCGTCAATGAGCTCCATCACGATGTACTCCAGTTCAGAGGAGCGGCTCACGTCATACACCGCCACGATGTTGGGGTGGGAGAGCATGGCGACGGCCTGGGACTCGTCGTGGAACCGTCTCCGGAACTCCGCGTCCTGGGACAGGTCCTCCCGCAGGATCTTGATGGCGACCAGCCGGTTGAGCCGGTGGCATCGGGCCTTGTACACCCGGGCCATGCCGCCGGTGCCCACAACCTCCAGTATCTCATATCGATTGTCGAGTAATTTACCGATGTAAGGGTCCATGGCAAATACCCCCTATCCTTCATGCAAAGTATCCGGCGCGCCTGACCGGGACGGCGCGTCCTAATAGCGGACCAGCACTACCGTCACGTTGTCCGGCGCGCCCCGGCCCAGGGCGATATCCAGCAGGCGCTGGCAGCAGTGTTCCGGCGCGCCGCCATGGATGACCTCATAGAGCATCTCCTGCTCGTTGATGACGTTGCTCAGCCCGTCGCTGCACAGAAGCAGATAGTCCCCGTGGGCCATGGGCTGCCGGAAGCAGTCCGCCATCAGCTCGGGGTCCGCCCCCAGCGCCCGGGTAATCAGGTTTTTGTTGGGGTGGCTCCTGGCCTGCTCCCGGGTCAGCTCCCCCCGCTCCACCAGGTCCTCCACCAGGGAGTGGTCCCGAGTGATGAGCACGATGCCCCCGGCGTTCACATGGTAGGCCCGGCTGTCCCCCTCGTTGAGGATGACCGCCTCCCCTCTGCCGGCCAGGGCGGCCACGATGGTGGTCCCCATGCCGGTGCAGGCCTCGTCCTGGATGGAGCGGCCAAATACCTCCTGATTGGCCTGGGCGGCAGCCCGGAGCATCCGCTCCTCCTCGGGCAGGGCGCGGTCCTCCTGGTCGAAGCGCTCCATAAACACCTCCACCGCCATGGTGCTGGCGATGTTCCCCGCCCGGGCGCCGCCCATGCCGTCACAGACCAGCGCAATCACCCGGCCATCCTCCATTACTTTGGCGGCGTAGGCGTCCTGATTCTGCTGCCGTACCGCGCCCCGGTGGGTGATACCCCAAACCTGCATAGACCTCAACCTCGTTTCCGCCGGTTAACCGGCTCATCTCTCTTCTCGCATGGCCCTGCGGCGCAGCTGGCCGCAGGAGGCGTCGATGTCTCCCCCCAGCTTCCGCCGGACCGTCACGGTCACCCCCTGCCCCTCCAGCCGGCGCTGAAAGGCGGCCACCCGGGGACTGGGCTTCAGGGGGCTCTCCTCCACCTCGTTCAGGGGAATCAGGTTCACATGGGCAGGGGCCCCCCGCAGACGTTTGGACAGCAGGTCGGCCTGCCAATCCCTGTCGTTCACCCCGTCGATCATGGCGTACTCGTAGGAGATGCGCCGCCCGGTTTTCTCGAAATACCGCCGGCAGGTTTTGATTAACCTCTCCACTCCCACCCCCCGGTTCACCGGCATCAGGCGGGAGCGGGTCTCGTCATCCGGGGCGTGGAGGGATACCGACAGGGTCAATTGTAACTCATATTGGGCCAGTTTGTCAATTTGCTCCACTAAACCGCAGGTGGACAGGGAGATGTGGCGCATCCCGATGTTCAGCCCGTCCGGGTGGTTGACCAGGGACAGGAACCGCAGAACGGTGTCAAAATTGTCCAGCGGCTCCCCGATGCCCATGAGGACGATGTTGGAGACGGGCGCGCCGCTGTCCAGCTGGGTGAAGAGCACCTGGTCCGCCATCTCCCCAGGTGTCAGGTCCCGCACCTTTCCAGCCAGGGTGGAGGCGCAGAAGGCACAGCCCATCCGGCAGCCCACCTGGCAGGAGATGCACACCGTGTTGCCGTGCCGGTAGCGCATGAGCACCGACTCCACGCAATTCTTGTCGGACAGCTCCCACAGGTATTTGACCGTGCCGTCCTCCTGGGAGACCTGCCTCCGCGCCGCCCGCGGCGGGGTGAGGGCACAGGACTCCGCCAGCTTCTGCCGCAGGGACTTGGGCAGGTCGGTCATCTCCTCAAAGGAGGACGCCCCCCGGTACAGCCATTGGAATACCTGCTTCCCCCGAAAGCCCGGCTCCCCCTGCTCCTTCAGCCAGGCGGCGAGCGCCTCCGGGGTCATGGATTTGATGTCAAGCAAAACTACTTCACCCCTCTCTGCGCAGCTTGGCGATGAAAAACCCGTCCGTCCCGTGGCGGTGGGGCCAGAGGGTGACCATGCCCTCTGCCCTCCCAATGGGGCCCGGGAGTGTAAAGGGATTTTGCTTGTAATGTGGTTCCCCCTCCAAAAAGCCCCGGACCACCCCCTCATTCTCCCGAGGCAGGAGGGTGCAGGTGGAGTAGACCAGCACTCCCCCGGGCTTGACGTACCGGGCGGCGGTGTCCAGGATGGCCCGCTGGACCTGGGGCAGACGGGTCAGCGCCTCGGGGTCCTTCTCCCGGATGTCCGGTTTTTTTCGGATCACGCCCAGGCCGGAGCAGGGGGCGTCCACCAGCACCCGATCAAATACCCCCTCCCACTCCGGCCGGAATACCCGCCCGTCGGCGGTCATGGGGGTGACACAGGTCAGGCCCAGACGGTCCGCCCCGGCCTGGATCAGCTTTTTCTTATGGGGGTGCAGGTCACAGGAGACCACCTCCCCCCGGTTCTCCATGGCGATGGCGGCGGCAAAGCTCTTTCCACCGGGGGCGGCGCAGCAGTCCAACACCCGCATCCCCGGCTCGGGGGCCAGCGCCGCCGCCGCCAGCCGGGAGGCCGGGTCCTGGATGTAAAACAGTCCCCTCTGGAATGCGGAGGATTTTTCCAGATTGCCCGTCCGGGAGAGCACCAGACAGTCCGCCAGCCAGGGGTGGAGCTTCGTTTCGATGCCCTCCCCCTCCAGAACAGCGGACAGCTCCTGTGCGGTGGTTTTTTGTGTGTTCACCATGGCGGAGGCGGGGGGCTGGCTGTTGTTGGCCTCCAGCAGCAGCGGGGCCTCCTCCGGCCCCAGCAGCTCCAAAAAGCTCCGCACCAGCCACTCCGGATGGGAGGTCTGGAGGGACAGCGCCGCCGCTGGGTCCTCTTGGGGGATGGCGGGCAGATGGTCCAGATTGCGCTCCAGACTGCGCAGGATGCCGTTGACCATGCCGGCGGCCCGGGGGTTCTTGCAGTGCTTCCGGGTCAGCTCCACCGCGCTGTTTACCGCCGCGCTGTGGGGGACCTTGTCCAGAAAGAGCAGCTGATAGGCCCCCAGCCGCAGGACCTGCACCACTCGGTTCTCCATCCGCTTCAAGGGCATGTTGGAGAAGTGGGACAGATAAAAATCCAGCAGCAGACGGTTTTGCAGCACCCCAAAGCACAGCCGGGTGGCCAGCGCGCTGTCCCGGGCGTCCAGAGCGGCTCCCGCCAGCTGCTTTTTCAGGATGGCGTCCGACCATCCCCCCTGCCGCTGGCTCTCGCTCAACGCCATCAGCGCCGCTTCCCGTGCGTCCATACCGCTCCACCTGCCTTTCTTTTGTCCTCATCGTTTGTCCTCGCCGGACGGGCCTTCTTTTTCTTGTAAGAAAAAGAAGCAAAAAGAACTTTTGCGAAAAAACTTCGTTTTTTCTTCCCTTATTGGGAAGGATTCCTATCTCTGGATGGGGTTCCCTGCCAGGTAGGCCGCGGCGGTCATCCTCTTTTTCCCCGAAGCCTGGAGCTCCAGGATGCGCAGGACATGGCCGAACTCGCCGCAGGCCACGTCGATGCCCTGCTTCCCGGCGGCGATAACCGTGCCCGGGGTGGCGTCGGTGTGCTTCTCCACTACCTGGGCCCCCCACAGCTTGACCGGCTCGCCGGTGATAACGTCGGTGGTGGCGGTGGGCCAGGGGTACAGGCCGCGGATTTGGTTGTAGATTTCCCAGGAACTGCGGCTCCAGTCGATGGGGGATAGCTCCTTGGACAGCATGGGGGCGGGAGTGGCCTTCTCATGGTCCTGGGGGGTACGGGGAGCGGTCCCGGCCTCGATTTGGGCCACCGCCTCCACCAGCAGCGCCCCGCCCAGGTCCGCCAGGCGGGTATAGAGCTGCTCCGCGTTCTCCGTCTCGCCGATGGGGGTGGCCCGCTGGAGGATGATATCCCCCGCGTCCATATCGTGGGCCATGTGCATGATGGTGACGCCGGTCTCCGAGTCCCCGTTGAGGATGGCCCAGTTGATGGGGGCGGCTCCCCGGTATTTGGGGAGGAGGGAGGAGTGGACATTGATGCAGCCCTTGGGCGGGAGGGCCAAAATATCGTCCGGGAGCAGCCGTCCGTAGGCGGCCACCACAATCAGCTCCGGGTCCAGCTCCCGGAGGAGGGCCAGGGCGGTCCCGTCCCGCAGCTTCTCGGGCTGATAGACGGGGATGCCCCGGTCCTGGGCGCACACCTTCACCGGGGTGGGCTGGCGTTTATTCTGATGCCGACCCACCGGCCTGTCCGGCTGGCTGAACACCCCCGCCACCTGGTGTCCCGCGTGAACCAGCGACTTCAGGGAGGGGACAGCAAACTCCGGGGTCCCCATAAAGACAACTCTCATGCTCTTCTCCTTCTCCGCCGCTGGCCTCTCGCCCGAGCCTGGGTCTGCTCCCCGTCCTCCTCCTGGGCCAGAATCTCATCCAGCTCCTCCGCGGTGTACAGGCGGTCAGTGTGCTCGTCATACATGTGGCCGTCCAGGTGCTCCAGCTCGTGGCAGAAGCAGCGGGCGGTCACCTCGGTCCCCTCAGTCTCGAACCAGTTCCCGAACCGGTCCTGGGCCCGGAGCTTCACCCAGGAGGGCCGCTGTACCTTCCCCCACATGCCGGGCAGGGACAGACAGCCCTCCCAGCCCAGCTCCTCCCCGCTCTGGGCCAGGATCTCCGGGTTGACCAGCTCCAGCATCTCGTCCTCTCCTACCACCACGATGACCGCCCGCCGCAGAATGCCCACCTGGGGCGCGGCCAGGCCCATGCCGTTGGCCTCCTCCAGGGTCTGCTTCAGATCGTCCAGCAGGTCGGCCAGCTTCTGGTCAAACCGGGTCACCGGGTGGCACACCTTGTTCAGTACCGGGTCCCCCTGGGTCAAAATCGTTCTGATTGCCATGTATGTTCCTTCTCCTTTATTGCTGCCGGACCCGGCCGGTCCGCAGCGGTTTTATTCAGTTTCACGCCTGAGTTCCACACCGTGGGCTCTGTGTGCTTCGGGTCCCGGGGTCAGCTGTAGTAGGGGTTCACATCCCCATAGACCGACACCCCTTTGTTCTCCTTGTCCCGGTGGGCGCACCGCAGCAGGTGGGCCAGCAGCGCCCGGAACTCCCTGCCCCCCCTCCCGATGAGGGTGAGCCGGTAGCGGTAGCGGTTGTTCACCTTGGCCACCGCCGCCGGAGCGGGTCCCAGCAGCTGCCACTCCCCCCCCAGAGAGGGCAGGGCGGCCTCCAGCGCCTGGCGCAGGCGGAGACAGCAGCGCAGCACGCCCCCCTCCTCCAGCCCGGAGGCGGTGAGCACCGTCATGTCCGCGAAGGGGAGCAGACAGCGCAGGCGGCGCAGCTCCAGCTCCTGGGCGTAGAAGCTGTCGTAGTCCTGCCGGGCGGCGCAGGTAATGACATCGTTTTCCGGGGTATAGGTCTGAATCACCGCCCGGCCCTGCTTCGACCCCCGCCCCGCCCGGCCCACCACCTGGGTCAGCAGGGAGAAGGTCCGCTCCCCCGCCCGGAAGTCGTCCGCGTAGAGGGACAGGTCGGGAGCCAGCACCCCCACCAGGGTCACGTTCTCAAAATCCAGCCCCTTGGCCACCATCTGGGTCCCCAGCAGGATGGGGATGCGCTCCCGGCGGAAGCGGTCCAGCAGCTCCTCGTGGGGGTGGGCGGCGGAGACCGTGTCCGTGTCCATCCGCAGCACCTGGGCCCAGGGGAACAGCTCCCGCAGCTCCTCCTCCACCCGCTGGGTCCCCGTGCCGATGAAGTTCAGCAGCCCGCCGCAGCTGGGGCAGGCCGGGGGCAGGGGCTGGGAGTGCCCGCAGTAGTGGCACATCAGCCGCCCGTTGGCCGAGTGGTAGGTCAATTTTACCGAGCACCGGGGGCACTCCGGAACCTGGCCGCACTCGCCGCAGCTCACCATCCGGCTGGCCCCCCGGCGGTTGAGGAAGAGGATTGCCTGTTCCCCCCGCTCCATGTTTTCCGCAAGCTCCTGGCGGAGCACCCCGCTGATGGAGGTGTCGTTGCCCTGGCGCAGCTCCTGCTTCATGTCCACCGTCAGCACCTGGGGCAGGTTTTTTTGGTTGTAGCGGTTTTTAAGGTGGAACAGGCCGATCTGTCCCTCCTGAGCCTGGTACATGCTCTCCACAGACGGGGTGGCCGAGCCCAGCACCAGGAGGGCGCTGTGCTGCACGCAGCGGTATTTTGCCACCTCCCGGGCATGGTAGCGGGGGGAATTTTCCGACTTGTAGCTCCCCTCCTGCTCCTCGTCCAGGATGATGAGGCCGATGTCCTCCAGGGGGGCGAATACCGCGGAGCGGGTCCCGATGACCACTCTGGCTTCCCCCCGCAGGGCCCGCTTCCACTCGTTGTACCGCTCCCCCGCCCGGAGGGAGCTGTGGAGCACCGCCACCTGCTTCCCGAACTGGGCGGCGAAGCTCCGCAGCAGCTGGGGGGTGAGGACGATCTCTGGGACCAGCACCAGGGCGGTCCTGCCCCGCTCCAGCGCCGACCAGATCAGGCGGATGTAGACCTGGGTCTTTCCGCTCCCCGTCACCCCGTACAGCAGGGCGGCGGCGGGTTTTCCTGACCGGGCCAGCTGGTCCAGCCCCTGAAACGCATCCTCCTGCTCCCCGTTGAGCACCGGAGGGGGGGCGGGCTCCACCTCCTCCAGGCTCACCCGATGCAGAACCTCCTGCTGCTCCATAGACAGGATGCCCTTTTTTTCCAGGGCCCGCAGGGTGGCGGAGGAGGCCCCGGTGAAATAGCACAGCTCCTTGGCGGAGGCCGCCCCCAGGGTACACAGCAGCTCCACCACCGCGTAGTGCAGGGGGGCGGACTTCCTCCGGGGGGTCACCAGAGCCATGGCGTCCTCCGCCGGGATGGCCAGCACCGCCAGCCGCTCCCGCTTGTTCCCCACCTTCCGATGGGCGTCGGTCTCCAGCCGGGCCGCCCCCGACTCGGTCAGCCGGCGGATGGCGGGGTTGGGGTTCCGGCCCCCGAAGGCCAGGCGGATCTGCTCCATGTCCCCCTCGCCGCCCCAGCTCCACAGCATGTCCAGCAGTTCCCCGGCGGCGGGCAGGTCCCCCGCCAAGCGGAGGGCGTCCTCCCGGTCCAGCCCCTGCTCCAGCACCACCCGGTCCCGCAGAGAGAAGTACAGTCCGGCGGGGAGCATGGCCTTCACGCAGTCGTAGACCGTGCAGAAGTACCGCTCCCGCATCCAGAGGGCCAGCTGGATGGCCTTTGGGGAGAGCACCGGCTCCTCATCCAGGGGGGCGAGGATCTCCTTCAGGACGGGACCAGTCATCCCCTCCTCCCGGATGGAGAGCACCATGCCGTCCGAGCCCCGATTGCCCGCCCCGAAGGGGACCAGCACCCGCATACCGGGCCGGAGCCGCCGGGCCAGCTCCTCCCCCACCAGATAGTCATAGGGCCGGTCGATGGTGTACACCGCTCTGGCCACCGCCACCTTTGCAATGATCCGTCCCAAGGCCGTCCCCTCCATAAAAATGCAGGGAGCTGAGCCCCCCTGTCCTTATTCCGCTTGCTCCGTCTGCGTCCGTTCCAGCCGTCCCTCAGCCACCTCCTGGATGGCGATGCTGACCGGCTTCTCCTGGAGGGGTTGCCCCTCAATCTCGGCCTCTCTGGCGATGCTGCGGGCCCGGCAGGCCACCACATTCACCAGCTCATAGCGGCTGGGCACCTTGTCCAGCAGGTCCTTCATAGCGGGATAGAGCATCATAACAAATCTCTCCTTACCTCAAAACTTCAAGTTTTCAACATGGTTTTCCACAAAAATCACGGGCTTTTCCACCGGATCAGGGCGGGTTATCCACAAAATCCAGGGACTTTTCCACAAATCCCGGTATTTTTCCACAGGCCGCGGGCTCCAAAAGGGTTCCCCGGCGGCTCAGTCGAACTGGGCCAAAAATTCCTTCCAGCTGTCCACCTGGCACTGGGCCGCGGTGAGGATGGCCTGGATGCGCTCCACCGCCTCCGACACCTTGTCGTTGATAACCAGGTAGTCGTAGTTGGGGATTTCCCGGAATTCCACCTTGGCCTTCTCCAGCCGGCCCGCAATGACCTCCTCGCTGTCCGTATTCCTCCGGTGGAGGCGGCGGGACAGCTCCTCAAAGGAAGGGGGGATGATGAAGAGGAACAGGGCGTCCGGACACCGGGCCCGCACCTTGGCCGCCCCCTGGACCTCGATGTCCAGCAGCACGTCCACCCCCGCGTCCCGCTTCTCCTGGATCGCTTTCAGAGAGGTCCCGTAGTAATTGCCCACATACTCGGCGAACTCCAGCAGCTCCCCCCCGGCAATCATGGCTTCAAAGGCCTCCCGGCTGACGAAGTTGTAGTTCACCCCGTCCTGCTCCCCCACGCGGGGCTGCCGGGTGGTGTAGGAGACCGAGAAGTAGATGTCCCTGCGCTGGCTGAGCAGCTCAGCGATGACCGTGCTCTTGCCCACCCCCGAGGGCCCGGACAGAACAATAAGCTGTCCCCGTTGTTTCCTCTGGATCAAGGCTGTTCCTCCTCTCCCCGTCCCCCCTCCAGGCGGAGCGCGATCTCTCCGGTGGTCAGGGCGGACAGAATCAAATGGTCGTTATCCATAATCAGGACCGCCTGGGTGCGGCGGCCGTAGGTGGCGTCAATCAGGATGCCCCGATCCCGGGCCTCCTGCACCATGCGCTTGATGGGGGCGGAGTCGGGACTGACCGCCGCCACCAGCCGCCGGGCGGACACCAGGCTGCCAAAGCCGATGTTGATGAGTTCCATAGCCTACCCCTACTCCAGGTTCTGGACCTGCTCGCGGATCTTCTCGATCTCCGCCTTCATGTCCACCACCAGGCGGGAGATCTCCAGGTCGCTGCACTTGGAGCCGATGGTGTTGGCCTCCCGGTTGAACTCCTGGATGAGGAAGTCCAGCTTCCTCCCCACGGCCCCTCCCTGCGCAAGCAGCTCCCGCAGCTGGCCGATGTGGCTGCGCAGGCGCACCGTCTCCTCGTCCACCGCCACCTTGTCGGCGAAGATGGCCGCCTCGGTGAGGATGCGGGCGGGGTCCAGCTGGACGTTGGAGAGCACCTCGCTCATCCTGGCCTCCAGCCGGGCGCGGTACTCCGCCGCTGTCTGGGGGGAGCGGGCCTCCACCAGGGCAACCTTCGCCTCGATGGCCGCGGCCCGGCTGAGGATATCCGCCTGGAGCTTCTCCCCCTCCCGGGTGCGCATGGCGTCAAAGTCGGCCAGGGCCCGGTCCAGCACGGAGCAGATGGCTTGGGCCATCTGCTCCACGTCCTCCTCCTCCCGCTGGGCCAGCAGCACCTCGGGGAAGTGGGCGAGCACCGACACCGAGATGTCCTCCGCCAGCCCGTAGTCCTCCGCCAGCTGCTTCAGGGCTGTATAGTACCCGTCCGCCGCCGGCTTGTTCACACTCACCCGCACCCGGTCCGCCCCGGCGCTGTCCAGGGTCACGAACACGTCCACCTTCCCACGGGAGATGGACTCCTTCACCCGGGCCTTCACCCCCTCCTCCGCGAAGAGGTACAGCCGGGGGATGCGGACGCCGCAGTCCAGATAGCGGTTGTTCACCGACCGCAGCTCCACCGTGATGGCGCAGCCCGCAGCCGTCTCCTCCGCCCGGCCGTAGCCGGTCATGCTTTTTACCATGTCAGTCACTTCCTCTATTTCCCCTCAGCAGCACGGCCCGCCCCAGGGGGTCAGGCAGCTGATGCACAGATAGGCCGAGCAGGGGTCGCACTGGGCGGCGCTGTACCCCGCGGGCCGGTAGCCCCCCATGTTCCCCCGCTGCATCATTGCCAGGGCCTGGCGGTACTCCATATTATTGGGCTCCATCTGGACCGCCCGGGAGAAGTTCTGCATGGCCTCATCCAGCCAGCCCCTGCGGCAGGCCAAGCTGCCGGTGAGGAAGTACCACTCCCCGTCCCGCTGCTGCACCTCGAAGAGCAGCCGCTCCGCCCCGCCCAGGTCCCCGGCGTTGATGAGATTACGTACCCGGGCGTAGGTGGGGTTGGAGGAGCGGCTCTGGGGCCCGTAGGAGGGGGTTTGCCCGCCCTGCCCATGCCCTCCGCTTCCCTGGCTGTAGCCGCTGGAGCGCTGCTTGGTGATGGTATCGTAGGCCTCGTTAATCTCCTTCATCTTCTCCTCCGCCAGGTCGGCCAGAGGGTTATTCTGATAATTGTCCGGGTGATACTTTCGGGCCAGCTCGCGGTAGGCCTTTTTGACCGCCTCGTCGGTGGCGCTGGGACTCACCCCAAGGACCGTGTAGGGATCTCTCATCACTTGTTACTCCATATCTTTTGTTTTTTTATCTCTGCCCAGCTCCCGTCAAAGACGGCCCGCTGCACCAGGGGCAGGCCCAGGTAAATGATATTTTCCAAAATTGCCCGGCGGCAGCCGAACTCCCCCAGCTGGAGGGCGGCCCCCATCTGAGCCAGGGACTGGTCCATGGTCAGGGCCAACGCCCCATCGTCCCCCTCCGGCCCGTACCGGGCGGCCACCGGGTTGTACCGGCCCAGGCGCTGGTCCTCCCCAAAATCCTCTCGGGCGTCCGCCAAATAGATCCACCGCCCCAGGTGGTAGAGCAGCTGGCCCAGCACCCGCCCCTGCGCCCCCTCCTTTGGGGCGGCGCTCCGGAGCAGACGGGCGAAGGCGTCCGCCGTCCTGTCCAGGGAGGGACAGTTTTCCTTCTCCAGGGCGGTCAGTTCCTCCAGACAGCTTTGGGCGGTTTGGGCAAACTCAGGACAGCGCTGGGCCGCGCTCCGGCAGGCGGGCCGGAACGCCAGGGACAGCGCCCGGGCGGGCAGACCGCCCCAGAAGCCGTCGTCCTGCACCGAGTCCCGCAGCTTCCACCAGGTGAGGACCATACTCTCGTCCGCCGACCGCTCCAGGGCGGGGCTGTTAAGGCACATCTCCCGCCGGTGCAGGGGGTGGGTACAGCACCGCCCCCGGCAGGAAATAAACTCCTCCTCCGGCTCCCACAGCAGCAGGGCCAGAAAGGTGAAGTCGTAGCTCAGGGTCATGGGGGCCAGGGGGCCGTACCTCTGACGCAGACACCGGCACAGCCCGCAGTAGGTGGCCTGGTACAGGTCCAGCTCCCGGCATTTCAGCTCCGGGCGGAAGGGGCGCACATAGCCAAACATTCCGCTCCCCTCAGCGCAGCTGTCTCAGGATGGAGAACTCCGGCTTCTGACTGCGGGTCATGGACCGGTTGAGCCACAGGGCGGGCAGAAAACCCAGCGCCAGCCCCAGCGCCCCCGTGCCCAGGGCGGCCACATCCCCCAGCTCCAGCAGAGCCTGTCCCAGAGCGTAGCCTGCCCCCAGCCCCACGCAGGGCAGGAGGAACACGATCACCGAGAGCCCGATGCCGTGTCCCACTGAGGGCTCCACCTCCACAAAGTCGCCAGGCTTGGCCCCGATGGGGTTGGCGGCCAGGGCCAGGATCTCCTGGGGGGGCTTCTGGCTGCATCCGGCGCAGGCCCCGTCGCAGTGCAGGCCGCACTCCATCTGACGCAGGAGCGAGACCTGGGCCATCCCCTCCCCCACCAGCTGTTTCACGATGGCATTCTGGACCATATGGCCGCCTCCCTAATCACTCAAATTCACCGCCACGGTGTACTCTCCAATCACGCCTATTGTGTTCGTCCCGTCCAGATAGACCTGGGCGGGGACCCGGCTGCCCCCCAGGGTGGTCACCCCGGACAGGTTGGCCACCACTCGGAGCTGGCTGACGTCAAGATTCGCCAGATCCTCCTCCCGTCCCCGGACTGTCACCGGGATGCTCTGGGTGACCACCTCCGCGATATAGCCGTTGGGCGGGGTGGTGGTCCGGATGTTGGTCACCTCAAAGACCCGGGTGCTCAGCCCCTCTACCGTCACGGTGACCTGGGCGCTGGCAATGCCGCTCACGTTCTCCAGGCTGGGGTCCAGGTCAATAGGGAAGGTAAAGGTGTTGGTCCCCACCACGTTGGACAGGCTGACCCGGCCCAGGGAGACCTCGGTCAGGGCATCCAGGTCAATCTCCGCGCCGGAAACCACGATCCGCTCCGGCTCCACCCGGACCACGGCGTCCTCCGCCTCGGCCCCTCCCCCGGGCTCAATGGTCACGCTCAGCTCCACCTCCTTGGTCATCACCACCGGGACCACCGCGTAGGCTGTCTCGGCGCTGAGGGTGACCTCCAGGTCGGTGAGGGCTCTGCCGTCCTGGTCCAGCATGACCAGGGGCAGGTCTCCGGTGTACCGCTCGCTCAGGCTGCTGTCCTCCAGCACGGCCACCACCTTGTGGACCCGGTTTACCTGCTCCACCGGGCCGCTGATGTTCACCGTCTCGGGCTCCAGAACCGGGGTCCCCATCTGGTAGCCCCGGGCCACCCGGCCGTTGAGCTGGAATTCTAATGGGAAGCTCCGGGCGTACAGCCGCTCCACCGTCACCGTGATGGTGTCCGGGTCCCGGCTGAGCACGGTGGCGTCCTCAATGTTGACGATATTATTGGGCCAGACCTCCCGGATGGACAGCCGGTTCTCCCCCGCGCCGCACCGGGAGACGTCCAGGCTGACGTACAGGTTCTGCCGGTAGCGGGCCAGGTCGTCCAGCACGCTGGAGGGGGCCCGCACCCGCAGGTCCACCGTCCGGTCGGACAGCTCGGCCACCGCCAGGTTCTGGCCGGTCAGGATGTTGACGCCGGACAGCTCCACCCGCACGTTGTGGATGATATCCGTCTGGGTGGGGTCCACCGCCACCCGGACATACAGCCAGAAAACCGCCGCGATGAGCACTGAGGTGAGGATATAGACCCACCTGCTCTCCTTCAGATGCTTCATCCTTCCTCTTCCTCCTTCCGGCCCCCGCCGAAGAACTGGCCCAGCAGCGGAATGGGGGAGCTCTTTTTATCCCCCTGGTCCTGGCCCAGCAGCTCATTGCGCAAAAGGCGCTCCAGGGTCTCCGGGGCCAGGTGGCGCTTCAGGGTCCCGCCCATGGCGGCGGAGATGGAGCCTGTCTCCTCCGAGACGATGACCACCACCGCGTCCGAGTGCTCGCTCATGCCGATGCCAGCCCGGTGGCGCATCCCCAGGTCCCGGCTCAGGTTCACGTTGCCCGACAGGGGGAGCATACAGCCCGCCCCCACAATCCGCCCGTCCCGGACGATGACCGCCCCGTCGTGGAGGGGCGCCTTGTTCCAAAAAATATTTTTCAGCAGCTCGCTGGATATGGCGCAGTCCAGGGCGGTTCCCGTTTTGATGATATCGTCCAGCAGGTTCTGCCGCTCAAAGACCATCAGGGCCCCCACCTTGTCCCGGGACAGGTCCGCATATGCCTCGGTGGTCTGGGCGATGGCGGTCTCCAGCTCCTGTCCCGGCTCCCGGGTGGAGGCGAAAACCATCCCCAGCCGCCCGTTGCCCACCTGCTCCAGCATCCGGCGGATCTCAGGCTGGAACAGGATAATCAGGGCCAGGATGCCCAGCTCCACCACCTGGTCCAGCAGATAGCTGACGGCGGTGAGCTGGATCGCGGAGGAGAGCACCATGGCGGCCAGCAAAATGCCGATGCCCCGCAGCAGCCGCCCGGAGCTGGACTTGCGCAGCATCCACATCAGCTTATAGATCAGCAGGGACAAAATGGCGATGTCCAGCACATCCACGAGCTGGATGCGGACCACCGGGAAATGGGACACCAAAATCTTCTGGAGCATCTCTGTCAGCGCGCTCATATCCCCATCCTCTTTCCTCAATGGCACAGGGCCGATAAGTTCTCATTACGTCATTATACGATATTCCGGCCAACTTGGCAACAGGAAAGGTGAAACCTCAGAGGAATTTTTCTTTTGTTTTTCCAGATTTTTCTAAAAATTCGCCCCCGCCCCTCCCGGACTCCCCACACTCCAGGGGGATTCGACCGCCTTTGACCAAAAAGATCCCGGAGCGAGACGGGCTCTGCTCCGGGACCTGGACTATCCTCTGTGCAGCCGGCGGACCGCCTGGACAAAGAGCTCTCCCTCCCTGGGGGTGTTGAAGGCGGAGACACTGGCCCGGACTGTGCCCGAGTCCAGCGTGCCCGCTGTCTCATGGGCCAGGGGGGCGCAGTGCAGCCCTGCCCGCAGAGCGATGCCCTGCCGGCCCAGGCGCTCCCCCACCTCCTCGCAGTCCAGGCCGGCCATCCGGAAGGAGAGCACGCCGGTCTGGGCCTCGGGGTCCCGGGCCTGGAAGATCTCCACCCCGGGGATGGCGGACAGGCCCGCGCCCACCTGGCGGATGAGCCGGCTCTCGTGGGCTCCAATCCGCTCCACACCCCTCCGGCGGACCCAGCGCAGGCCCTCCAGCAGACCGGCGGCCCCGGTGATGTTGTGGGTCCCCGCCTCCAGCCGGTCGGGCAGCACGTCGGGCATGGTCTGGCGGACCGACTCGCTCCCCGTCCCCCCCTCCAGCAGGGGGTCCGGGTCCATGCCGCACAGGAGCAGGCCGGTCCCCTGGGGTCCGTACAGCCCCTTGTGACCCGGCATGGCGAGAAAGGCCGCCCCCAGAGCCTGGAAGTCCACAGGCAGACAGCCAGCGGACTGGGAGGCGTCCACCACCAGCGGGACCCCCCTCTGCCGGCACAGGGCGGCGATCTCCTCAATGGGGAGGACAAAGCCAAAGACGTTGGACACGTGGGTGCACACCGCCGCGTCCGCCCCCTGGTCCAGCTGGCTGCGGAAAGCCTCCAGCATGGCCCCCTGGTCGAACAGCGGGGCCCGGGCCACCCCCAGCTCCACCTTGGGGATGGCGTGGAGGGGCCGGGTGACAGCGTTGTGCTCATAGCCCGAGATGACCACCCGGTTCCCCGGCCTTACCAGGGTTTTGATGGCGATGTTCAGCCCGTGGGTGGCGTTGAAGGTGAAGACCACCCGCTCGGGCTCCGGGACGTGGAAGAGGGCGGCGGCCTCCTCCCGGCAGGCGAAGGCGGTGTCGGCGGCAGCCATGGCGGGCCGGTGGCCGCCCCGCCCCGGGCTGGCCAGATGCCCCACCGCCCAAGCGCAGGCCCGGGCAACAGAGGGGGGCTTTTGCAGCGTGGTGGCCGCGCTGTCCAGATAGATCACAGGGCCACCTCCTCATAGCTCCCGTCCCCGGCGGTGATATAGACCCGCTTGGGAGACAGCCCCGCCCGCTGGAGCACCTGGAGGGCCTGTGGGAGGCTGCGCTGGGATATTTTGACCGAGTGGCTGCATCCCTCGCCGGAGATGCTCCGGGGTGAGCGGAGCACCCGGGCGGCAATGCCCACCCGCTCCAGGGCGGCGGCGGTGCGCTGGGCATAGGTCAGGGAGCGGCATACAATCAGATAATAGAGCATGGCAAGGTTCCTTTCCTGGAGCGACCAAACACGCCCCTCCGAAATAGCCGGGAGGGGCGGCGGGGTCCCCTCTCATGACCAGCCTATGCCCTCGCCTGTGCGGACGTGACTGCCCGCGCCTCCGTCCCCTGTCGGGGTCTGCTTGCTAGGGAGGCCCGGTTGTCCTACTTTTTGTGCAATTCCGACTCTGCCAGGTCAATTAATTTAAGACATGCTTGTTTTCTAAAACCGCCCTTGACAGAACAGTCAGGAGCGGATATAATAAGGAACAGAAGGAAGACACCGCCAACAAACGGTGCGCTCTCTGTTAGTTACAAGAAGTAACCACCCGTGGTTTGGGGCCTGGGGTGGTTACTTCCTTTTATTGATGATCTGGAGAACCAGATTGATAATGCCGATGATTACCAAACAGAACTGAAACAGCTCTGAGTAAGTAGGCATCACATCACCCCCTCCCGTGGGAGAGGCTCCTGGAAGCACCCTCCCAGTCCGGAGAGCGCGCCCGCCTGCTTTACGGCGGTGTCTTCTTTAAAAGTATACCATAGTTTGCCTTGTGGCACAAGTAAATTGTCATTGATGTGATAGTTTTACAGAAATCCCTCCTTGACAGAACAGCCAGGAGCGGATATAATAAGAAACAGGCAGAAGGAAGACACCGCCAACAAACGGTGCGCTCTCCACTACTTTATGAGAAGTAACCACCCATGGTGTGGGACCGGGGGGTGGTTACTTCCTTTTATTGATGAT
Organism: Lawsonibacter sp.; assembly: GCA_022801435.1. Taxonomy (GTDB): domain Bacteria; phylum Bacillota; class Clostridia; order Oscillospirales; family Oscillospiraceae; genus Lawsonibacter. The sequence continues at coordinate 36 of JAAWSG010000006.1, read as the reverse complement.
CTGGAGAACCAGATTGATAATGCCGATGATTACCAA
>JAAWSG010000066.1 GCA_022801435.1 Lawsonibacter sp. | reverse complement strand
CTATGCGCAATTCTGCGTGATGCTGGTCAGCGCGTTTTTCCCGGAACAGCTTGCCAGCTATACCGGCCCGTCCTCTCCCTGGTACGCTCCTTCCTGCACGATAGCCGCACAGAATGACCTTTTGCTGGGGACCCGTGTAGAGCAAACCCCCACCCTGGAGGGGGCTGTGAGCCAGCCTATGAGCCGCTACGAAATGGCGCTGGTGGTATCCAACACGCTGTATAAAATCAATGCGAAACTCCCCACGCCCAAGGAGCGGGCTGACCAGATGGACACCACCCCGGATTTCTGGGATATTGAGTACAAATATCAAAGTCCCGTACTGCTGGCCAAGGCTACCGGCGTTCTGTCCGGCATGGACAGTGCGGGGACCTTCGGCGGCAGCGGCAATCTGTCCCGCGCCCAGGCGGCTGTGGTGCTGGGGAAGCTGAACGACCTGCGGAACACCGGAGACGGGAGCGCGGTGAATCCGAATCTCCCTGAACCGGCCACCCCCACCGAGATCACCCGCAGCCCCTTTGCGTTCCAGGACGGTGAGAACGTGCAGCAGATGATGAATCGGCTGAATGCTGAGGCCACCAAGTACGTTGAGGGCTACCTGACCAATGGCAAGCCTATCACCGAGGAGAACATCAAGGCGATGCTGGCTGAGGCGGAGAAGGGGATGCCTAGTGGAACAAAGTGGGATACAGATAGTTTTTATGAGTACAAATCTCCCAATAGTGGATTTGTTCGCGGTACAGCATGTTGGAGTTTTGCGGTGTCTCTAAGTGATACTGTATTTGGGTCCAAAGCTCCCATAAGACGGCATCAGAATTTTGAAGATCTTCAGATTGGCGATGTTGTATGGTTTAAGGATACTTCAACCGGCTATGATCATGCAGTTATTGTCACAGATGTTCTGTCAAACAATTCATATATCACTGCAGAAGGGAATGTTGGAGGGAAAGTAATGTGGTCGCAATATGGGTATTTAGATGACTGGAGTGAATCTTGTCTCGCTCAAAGCTACATCTACTCCCGCTACTAATTCTGAACAAGCTGTAATCCCGCTCCGGAGCTTCCGGGGCGGGATTTTTTGTGGGCGGGAATTGACGGTATAGAGCACAATTATCATGAGCTCCTCTCTGCCGGCCGTCATGAAACCATTTTGATATTTTAGCTATTACATTGATATATGGGAGCCAGACCTTGAGATATAATAAATAAAAAAGGGGGGACGGCGATGTTTCAGCCAAACAGCTTTCTAATACGATTTCTGACAAAAGTGTGCGATCTGCTGTTTTTGAATATCATGTTTGTCCTCTCCTGCGCCACAGTAGTGTTTTCTGGGGCGGCTGTCACGTCGTTGTACGCCATGATGCTGAAAATGATGCGAGGGCGGGACTGCGCACCGCTCAAAGACTTCCTCCGGGCACTGAGGGAAAACTTCCTGCCCTCCTTTCCGGCCACCCTCCTGCTGTTTGTGGATGTGACCCTCTTGGCGCTCCTCCATACTGCGCTCTACGCCGAGACGCTGCTCATGCCGCCGGCGCTGTTCATTTTGCTGACGGTCATTGCCGTTTTTTTGACAGCCCTGCTGTCCTGGCTGTTTCCCCTGCTGGCCCGTTTTGAGAATACCTTTCCCAACCACCTGAGCAACGCAGCCCGCCTGGCGGTGGCCAATCTGCCGGTTACATTTTTTCTGACCGCAGTCAATCTGCTGCCCCTTCTGCTCCGTGTGTTGATTCCCGCTTCGCTGGGCGTGGTGTTTGCCTTTTGGATGTTGTTCGGCTTCGCGGCTGGGGCCTGGGCAAACGCCTTCTATCTGAACAGAATTTTTGAAACGCTGCAAGGAGGCTGAACGAAATGGATGAACTGCTCTCTTATCAAAATTACGAACTGGTTTTTGAGGACAGCTTCGACAGCCCGGCACTGGACCGGAACCGCTGGAACGTAGAGCTGCATGAGCCGGGCTGGGTCAATGAGGAGTTGCAGGAGTATGTGGACGCGGAGGAGAACATTTCTCTGAGCGGCGGCAAGCTGCTGATTCGTCCTGTGAAGACGGTCCGCAAGGACGGCAGCTCCTCCTACACCTCCGGGCGGATTTCCACGCAGTACAAGCACGACTTCACCTACGGCCTGTTTGAGGCCCGGCTGAAAGTGCCCAAGGGGAGAGGGTTCCTGCCCGCCTTTTGGCTGATGACCACCGACGAGGACCAGTACGGCCAGTGGCCGGTGTGCGGAGAGATCGACATTATGGAGGTCAAGGGAGATCAGCCCGGGACCAACCACGGCACCCTCCACTACGGCCTGCCCCACGAGGAGAACCAGGGGACCATAACCCTGCCCCAGGGGGATTTTTCGGAGGACTTTCACGACTTCGCCCTGGTGTGGGAGCCGGAAACAATCCGCTGGTATGTGGACGGCAGGCTGTTTCATAAGGCCGTCCAGTGGCCCGCCGCCCCCTTCCACCACGACATGTACCTCATCCTGAACCTGGCCGTGGGCGGGAGCTGGGTGGGATACCCCGACGAGACGACAGACTTTGAACATGCCGCCTTTGCGGTGGACTATGTGCGGGTCTATCAGAAGAAACCATAATTTTTGGAGGTGAACACAGTGGAACAGATTCATTTTTTGGATGACGGCGGGACCTTCGCGCTGAAAAACCCCGAGGAGGTCAGCGGTCTCTACTTCCCCCTGGCAAGCGAGACCGGCCTGAAAAGCGCCATCACCCCCAGCTTGGGTGGGGACTGCAAGCTGGACCAGGAGACCTTCCTCCTGGAGCCGGTGAGCATAGAGGACCTGCACGCCAGCCGCGCCACCCGGAATATCTGGTGCAGGGTGGACGGCGCGGGGGCCTGGTCGGTTACCGGAGTGTCGGCGGAACAGGAGCAGGTCAAATTCTCCCCGGCCCAGGAGGACAGCCAGGTAACAGCGGGCCTGATGCGGCACACGCTGGAGCGGACCTCCCGGACATTCCAGCTGGCAGCGGCGGTGACCTCTTTCGTCCCCAAAGACAGGAACGTGGAAATTCTCCTGGTGTCCCTTGAAAACCGGGGGACTGACCGCCGGGAGCTGTCGGTCTACGGAGCCATCCCCATCTATGGCCGCAGCGCCGCCAACCTCCGGGACCACCGGAACGTGACCTCCATGCTCCACCGAATCAAAACCACGGAGCACGGCGTGCTGGTCTGTCCCACCATGTCCTTTGATGAGCGGGGCCACCGGCGCAACGAGACGGTCTACTATGTGCTGGGCTGTACCGGAAGCGGCTGCGCGCCGGAGTCGTTTTACCCCACGGTGGAGGAGTGGATCGGAGAGGGCGGAACCTACACCCATCCCCGGTCGCTCTATGAGGGCCGTCCGGGCCGGAGCGCTGGGTATGAAGCCGCCGGGCGGGAGGCCATAGGGGGGTTCCGTTTCGCCCCCGTCACCCTGGAACCTGGACAGCGGGCGGAGTACGTCCTCCTTCTGGGGGCGGAGGCCAGCGAGGAGGCCGTTCTGGAGACGTTCCAGGCGTACAATACCACCGCCAAGGTGAGGGAAGCTCTGGCAGCGACAGAGGCCCACTGGCAGGAACAGGTGAACGTCCGCTATCACACGGGCAATCCCGACTTTGACCGCTGGATGCGTTGGGTCAGCTTTCAGCCCTTCCTGCGCCGGCTCTACGGCTGTTCTTTCCTCCCCCACCACGACTACGGCCGGGGAGGCCGGGGCTGGCGGGACCTGTGGCAGGACTGTTTGTCTCTGCTCCTCATGGACCCCCAGAACGTGGGGGAGATGATCGGGAAAAACTTCGGCGGCGTGCGGGTGGACGGCACCAACGCCACCATCATCGGCGCGGGGGACGGCAATTTTATCGCCGACCGCAACGGCATCGTCCGGGTGTGGATGGACCACGCCCTCTGGCCCCAAATCACCACCAAGCTGTACATCGACCAGACCGGGGACGTGGGTATCCTGAACCGGGAGGTCCCCTACTTTAAGGACCGCCAGGTGATGCGGGGAGAGGAATTCGACCTCCAGTGGAACGAGGAGGAGGGGCCGCTCCAGCGCACGGACAGCGGCGAGGTCTACCGCGGGAGCATTCTGGAGCATCTTCTGATCCAGCAGCTTGCCGCTTTCTGCGATGTGGGGGAGCACAACATCTACCGCCTCCGGGGGGCGGACTGGAACGACGCCCTGGACATGGCGGAGGAGCGGGGGGAGAGCGTGGCCTTCACCTGTGCCTATGCCGGAAATCTGCGGGAGCTGGCAGGGCTGATCCGTCTGCTGGAGCGAGAGACCTCTGACGGTATGGCGGAGCTGATGGAGGAGCTGACCGTTCTGCTGGGTCTGTCCGCCTATGACAGCGGAGCGCAGAAGCGGGAGGTCCTGTCCCGGTACGCCGCCCAGTGCCGCCACACGGTGAGCGGGAAGCGGGTCCGGGTCCCTCTGGATGCCCTGGCCGCCAACCTGGAGGAAAAGGCCGGCTGGCTGACCGGACACCTCCGGAAGCAGGAGTGGATTGACCACGGGGCGGACGGGGGCTGGTTCAACAGCTACTACGACAACCACGGACGGCCTGTGGAGGGGGTCCAGCCCGACGGCAGCGTCCGCATGATGCTCACCGGGCAGGTGTTCGCCATCATGAGCGGAACGGCCACGGAGGAACAGGTGGGGGCCATCACCCGGAGCGCGGACCGGTACCTCTATCGAAAAGAGATTGGCGGCTACCGGCTGAACACCGATTTCCACGAGCTGAAAATGGACATGGGCCGGATGTTCGGCTTCGCCTACGGGGAGAAGGAGAACGGGGCGGTTTTCTCCCACATGACGGTGATGTACGCCAACGCCCTCTACCGCCGGGGCTTTGTCCGGGAGGGATACAAGGCCCTCCAGACCCTGGCGGACACCGCTATGGACTTCCCAACCAGCAAAATTTATCCCGGCATCCCCGAGTATTTCCGGGCGGACGGCCGGGGGATGTACCACTACCTCACCGGCGCGGCCAGCTGGTATATGCTGACAGTCATCACCCAGGCCTTCGGCGTCCACGGCGAGGGGGGAGACCTGGTCATCGAACCCAAGCTGGTGCGGGAGCAGTTTGACGGGGCTGGAGAGGCGGCCATCGACTTCTCCTTTGCCGGGAAGCAGTTCCATGTGGTGATCGTCAACCGGGAGGGCAAGGATTTTGGGGCGTACCGTGCCCCCAGGACGGTGCTCCGCCGGGAGGAGATCGACCGCCTGCCGGAGCGTGGAAATACCATCAGAGTCGAATTGACTTGATAAGCTCCCTCCCGCGGGGAGGGGAAGGAAAAAATCAGAATAAGGAGAGGATGGAATGCAGTACGGATATTTTGACGGCCCGGCCAGGGAGTATGTCATCACCCGGCCCGACACCCCGGCGCCCTGGGCCAACTACCTGGGTTCCCCGGAGTACGGTGCGCTGATCTCCAACAACGCGGGGGGATACAGCTTTGTACGCTCCGGAGCCAACGGGAGGATTTTACGCTACATATTCAACCAGTTCGACCAGCCGGGGCGGTATCTCTACCTCCGGGATAACGACAGCGGGGATTTCTGGTCGGCCTCCTGGCAGCCGGTGGGCAAGGACCTGGAGGCTTACAAAAGCGAGTGCCGGCACGGGACGGGCTACACCAAAATGCTGGGCGATTACAGCGGCATCCACAGCGAGGCGGTGTACTATGTCCCTCTGGGGGCCTCCCACGAGGTTTGGCAGCTCAATGTGACCAACCGGTCGGACCGGCGGCGGACCCTCACGCTCACCGGCTACGCGGAGTTCACCAGCAATGGCAACTATGAGCAGGACCAGGTGAATCTGCAATACTCCCAGTTCATCACCCGGACCCTTTTCCGCCAGAACCGCGTCCGCCAGCAGATACACGGCAACCTGGACGCCCAGAGCAGCGACGTGGACGCGAAAATCGTTATCGAGCGCTTCTTCGGTCTGGCTGGAGAGGAGATCTCCTCCTATTGCGGGGACAGGGCGGAATTTCTCGGTCCCTACCGGGGCTATGGAAACCCGGTGGGGGTGGAGTCCGGCGACCTTGGGAATACCCTCAACTACAACGGCAACAGCTGCGGGGCGCTGTCCGCGGTTGTGACCCTGGAGCCGGGGGAGAGCAGGACAATGGCCTTCCTTCTGGGGGAGAAGCCCGACGGTGAGAGCGCCGCCCTGCTGGAGCGCTATCAAGACCCGGCGGCGGTGTGCGCGCAGGAGCTGGAGGCGCTTACCGCCCACTGGCACGGCAAGCTGTCCCGCTTCCAGGTGAAAACCCCCTGCCCGGAGTTCGACACCATGGTCAACACCTGGAACGCCTACAACAGCTTCATCACCTTCACCTGGTCCCGGGCGGCTTCCTTCTTCTACTGCGGCCTGCGCAACGGCTACGGCTACCGGGACACGGTGCAGGACATCCAGGGGGTCATCCACCTGGAGCCGGAGGCGGCCAAGGAAAAACTGCGGTTCATGCTCTCCGCCCAGGTGGACCACGGGGGCGGCCTGCCGCTGGTGAAGTTCACCCACAATCCCGGCCGCGAGGACACCCCCGAGGACGAGTCCTACGTCCGGGAGACTGGCCACCCCGCCTACCGGGCGGACGACGCCCTGTGGCTGTTCCCCACGGTGTACAAGTACATCGCGGAGACGGGAGACACCGCCTTTCTGGACGAGGTGATCCCCTACGCCAACCGGGACCAGGGGACGGTGTACGACCACCTGAAGCGGGCGGTGGACTTCTCCCTGAACCACTTAGGCCCCCACGGGATGCCCGCCGGACTCCACGCCGACTGGAACGACTGCCTGCGCTTGGGCGCGGAGGGGGAGTCCTCCTTTGTGGCCTTTCAGTTCTACTACGCCTTCACCGTTCTGCGGGAGTTCGCCGCCTGGAAGGAGGACAGCTCCTGCCTCTCCTGGCTGGAGCGGGAGCAGGGGCGGCTCCGGACCCTGCTCAACGACCTTTGCTGGGACGGGGACCGGTTCGTCCGGGGCTTTACAGAATCGGGCGAGGTCATCGGGAACCACTGCGCCCCCGAGGCCAACCTGTGGCTCAACCCCCAGAGCTGGGCGGTCATCAGCGGCCTGGCGGACGAAAAACAGGCCGGACTGGCTATGGACAACGTCTATCACCGGCTGAATACCGAATACGGCGCGGTTTTGATGGACCCGCCCTACCATGCCCACGCCTTTGACGGGGCGCTGGCGGTCATCTACAACGCCGGGGTGAAGGAGAACGCCGGGGTGTTCTCCCAGTCCCAGGGCTGGCTGATTCTGGCGGAGGCCCTGCTGGGCCACGGGGAGCGGGCCTTTACCTACTTCAAGGAGAACGCCCCCTCCATGCAGAACGACCGGGCGGAGATCCGAACAATCGAGCCCTACTGCTACGGCCAGTTCACCGAGGGCAAGGCCAGTCCCCACGCCGGGCGCTCCCACGTCCACTGGCTCACCGGCACCGCCTCCACCGTCATGGTGGGCTGCGTGGAGGGCATTCTGGGGATGCGGCCCGACCTGGGGGGGATCAAGATCGCGCCCTCCATCCCGAAGGAGTGGAAGGCGCTGGAGATCTGGAAGGATTTCCGGGGGAAGAAGCTCCACATCCGGGTGGAAAACCCCAGCGGGAAAGAGACAGGCTGCGCAAGGCTCACCGTCAACGGGGAGGAGCTGCCCGGAAACTATGTTCCGGCGGAGGCCCTCACCGAGAACACCGAGATCGTGCTGACTATGTAGCCGGCTCCCGGTTCACGTTCCAGTTGTTGAGATAGTTCTGCTTTCGGTAGGCCTTGGGGGTCATCCCCGTCTGGGAGCGGAAGTGCTGGATGAAATGGCTCTGGGAGGAGTAGGACAGCATGACGGCGATCTCCACATAGTCGTAGCCGCTGAACCGGAGGAGGTTTTTGGCCATGTCAATCTTCCGCTGGCGGATGTACTCGCTGACGGAGATGCCCGTCTCCTGCTTGAAGATCCGGGACAGGTGGGTGGGGGAGATGCTGATGGCCGCGGCCAGCTCGTTCACGGTAATCCGGTCCATGATGTGGACGTAGATGTAGTCGATGGCCCGGGCCACCTGCTTGGAGGAGGCCACGTTCCGGTGCAGCTGCCGCATCCGGCACACGAAGTCCATGGCCATTTGGTGGTGGACATAGATGATCTCCGGGATATTGGTGCAGCAGTCCATCCGGCGGATGTACTCGTCGCTGAGGGTGAAGGCCTCCTCCATGGGCATCCCGCCCTCGGTGCAGAAGCGGGTAATCATGGCGGTGGCCACCACAAAGTGGTAGCGCAGGTTGGTCACCGGGTCGTTTGACAGCCTGCCTGTCCCCTCCAGGTTCTCGAAAGCGCCCCGGTCGCAGTTTTCCTGCACCGCGTCGATGAGGCCCGCGGCCACCGCGCGGTAAAAGAGGAACTCCTCCCCCGGCTCCCGGTGGCTGACCGGTTCCCGGTTCTCCTCCAGAATGACGGGCTGCCAGATTTGTTCAGCGTTCATAGAAAGGCCTCCCTCCGATTTTGCCCAGAATATATCACAGGTCCGCCCTTTTATCAAGAGATACCGGATATTTTTGTGCATTTCATCAGAGGGAAAATTTTTGCCGCCTGGAAAAAGTGTTATGAATCTGATATTTGCACCCTTGATTTAATATACGGGAATTGGCCCCAAATCTATAATAATATCAGTTCGGCAGCCTGCGGGCTGCAAAAAATAAGTATAGGAGGAGTGGAACATGAAAAAAAAGAGAATCTTGAGCCTGGCGCTGGCGTATGTGACGGCGCTGGGGCTGCTCAGCGGCTGCGGCGGCGGCAGTGGCGGCGGCCTGCTCAGCGGGGTGCAGACCAGCGACGGCGGCAAGATCCTGAACATCTACGTGTGGAACGAGGAGTTCCAGGGCAAGTTCAACGAGAATTACCCCCAGGTGGAGCGGCTCTCAGATGACAAATCCATCGCCTATCTGAAGGACGGCACTGAGGTCCACTGGATTGTCAACCCCACCCAGGACGGCGTCTATCAGCAGAAGCTGGACGAGGCGCTGCTCAAGCAGGGCAGGGTGGCCGCCGACGACAGGATTGATATGTTCCTGGTGGAGGCCGACTATGCTCTGAAATATGTCGATCCGGAGGTCAATGTGGCGCTTCCCATCTCCCAACTGGGGATCACCGACGCGGACATCGCCAACCAGTACCGCTACACACTGGAGGCCATGACCGGCTCCGATGGTGAAATCAGAGGATTGAGCTACCAGGCCACCCCCGGTATGCTGGTCTACCGCCGCTCCATCGCCAAGGCCGTCCTGGGCACCGATGACCCGGAGACCGTAGGCGCCGCCGTGGCTGACTGGGATAAGTTTTACGAGACAGCGGAGCAGATGAAGGCCGCCGGCTATTATATGTACTCAGGCCGGGCTGACACCGCCCGGGTATATTCCAACAACGTCTCCGCCCCTTGGGTGAAGAACGACAAGACCGTGGTGGTGGATCCCAACATGATGAACTGGGTGGACCGCTCTATGGAGGACATTGAGAGCGGCATCAGCCACAACGTGCCGGGCCAGTGGAACGACGAGTGGAACAAGGATATGGGCCCCGACTCCAAGGTGTTCTGTTTCTTCCTCCCTGCCTGGGGTCTGGATGTGTGTATCGCCCCCAACGTGAAGGATACCGCCGCCGCCCGGGATTGGGCCGTCTGCCCCAGCCCCCAGAGCTTCTTCTGGGGCGGCACTTGGCTGGTGGCCGCCAACGGCACAGATAACGCCTCCCAGGTCAGGGATATCATGCTGACGATGACCGCCGACCGGGACCTTCTGCGTACTCTGGCCATGAACTACGGTGAGATGAGCAACGACCAGCCTCTGATGGAGGAGCTGGCCCAGTCTCCCGACTTCGGCATCGAGCTGCTGAACGGACAGAACTACATCGGCGTGCTGTCCGATGTGGCGGCCACAGTGGACCTGTCCAACATCTCCTCCTATGACCAGGGCTGTGTGGAGGAGTTCCAGAACACCTTCGGCGACTACTTCAACGGCGTCATCACCATAGACAAGGCCAAGGACAACTTTGAGATGTCCATCACCGAGCGCTACCCCTGGCTGGTGGGCGGCGGCGTGATCTGGCCGTAAACCCCCAAGGCTGTGAAAGGAGGACCATATGAAAAACGAGAACAAAATTAAGAGCGTCAGCTACGCCAAATGGGGATACATCTTCATTCTCCCCTTCTTCCTGAGCTACGCCATCTTCTCCCTGATTCCGCTGGCGGATACCATCCGCAACAGCTTCTATGAGTACTACGCCTTCGGGCTGAAAACCGTGGGACCCAACTGGACCGGCCTGTCCAACTACATCTCGCTGCTCTCCTCCGACCTGCCCAAGTACGCCTGGAATACCTTTGTCATGTGGGTCCTGGGCTTTGTGCCGCAGATCGTCATTTCCCTGATTCTGGCGTCCTGGTTCACCGACGCCCGGCTGAAGCTCCGGGGCAAGCAGTTCTTCAAGGTGGTCATCTACCTGCCCAACCTGATTATGGCCTCCGCTTTCGCTATGCTGTTCTTCGCCCTGTTCTCCAACGCCGGCCCGGTGAACAGCATCCTGCTCCGCATGGGGGTCATCGGGGAGGCCATCCGCTTCATGGAGTCCACCCTGGGGGCCCGGACTTTGGTGGGGCTGATGAACTTCCTCATGTGGTTCGGCAACACCACCATTATGCTCATGGCGGCCATTATGGGCATCAACCCCTCCATCTTTGAGGCGGCGGAGCTGGACGGCTGCACCCACACTCAGAAGTTTTTCAAGATCACCCTGCCCCAGATCAAGCCCCTGCTGACCTACACCCTGATTACCTCCCTCATCGGCGGCCTCCAGATGTTCGACGTGCCTCAGATTTTGACCGCCGGCAAGGGCGCTCCCGACCGCACCACCATGACCCTGATTATGTACCTGAACAAGCACCTCCAGGCGAAAAACTACGGCATCGCCGGCGCTCTGTCCGTCTTCCTCTTCATCATCAGCGCCATCCTGTGCTGGTTCGTCTTCAAGATGAACACCGATCCCGACCCGGACGGCTCCAAGTCCGCGGCCAAGCGCTCCAAGAAAGGGGGCAAAGCATAATGGAAAATAAGAAATCCAACGCCCGGACCATTGTGGCCCATGTGGTGCTCACAGTCCTGGCTTTCCTGTGCCTGTTCTTCTTCTACATCCTGATTATCAACGCCACCCGCTCCCACGCGCAGCTTCAGCTGGGCTTCTCCGCCCTGCCCGGCTCCAGCTTCATGACGAACCTGAACAGCGTCATCAACGACCCGGCCATTCCCATCCTCAAGGGCATCCAGAACAGCCTGATTGTCTCCGGCTGCTGCGCCGCCATCGTGACCTACTTCTCCGCCCTGACGGCCTACGGCATCTACGCCTACGACTTCAAGCTGAAGCGCGCCGCCT
>JAAWSG010000065.1 GCA_022801435.1 Lawsonibacter sp. | reverse complement strand
CATCTCTTTGCCCTCCTCCTCTTTGAAACCCAGTTTATCACCTTTTTCTTCTCCTGTCTCCCTTTGTTCATATTTTCTTTACTCATTCAATTACCGTGGATTTGAAACTGCGGTGCGGCACTTTGTCTGGTTAAAGAAAATTTGTACAAAAATTTTTGAAAATATAATAAATAATTATTGACTTTTCCCTTAGACTATGTTACAATTCAAATATCAAAAAAGAGGAGATGATTTTTAATGAAAAGAAACATTCTATCCACAGTCTTATGCCTCTGCCTTACGTTAACAAATGTAACTTAAATTATATGGCGAATTTCCTGATACGTGCCCGGCGCTGGGGAGCACGGGCCGCGCTTGTCGTGATGCTTCTCTACATGATTCAAACCTGCGCAGAGGTCAAAATGCACTATCAGCAGTGCGCCGATTTTGTGGAGGCGGTAACAGGCCATGCGAGCGGGATCGCGGACTGTTTGAATGACGCGTTTGAACATATTCATGCGCCGCAGGAGGATTTCAGCCGTGTGGAGGTGGAGCTTGCAAGCGCCTGTTTCCACGCGGAGAGCTTAAACCGGTACTTGGATTACCGCGACCCCAGATACACAATCCTATGGTTTGAAACCCATATGCTGTCCGGTGTGACATATGCAGCGGCCCAGCCCTTCCACGACCTGGAGCAGCAGCTGAGGGAGATTCGGGATGAATATTCGGAAACACAGGACCTGTCATCTCAGTCCCTTGCTACGATTCGCAAATTTGCGGACGCGCTCTCCAAATTTTGTAACGGCTTAGAGGGGCGGGCCCTCCTGTCGCAGAAGACCTTCGTCAATCAGCTGTCCACACTGGGAAATACGCTGTACCCCTCCTGGTAAAACAGCAGCCAGGGACATCCAATCGGGTGTCCCTGGCTGTTTTATGGTCTGTCCAGCTCCCGCCACAGGATCTCCTCCGGCGGGGGGGAGTGTCCGCAGGCGGCGGCGGCCCAGCCCTCCCCGGACCAGAGGGCGAAGTGCAGGCCGTCCAGGGTACAGGGGCAGGCGTCGGGCAGGGGGACGGGGATATCCCGGATGGTGGTGCGCAGGCCCTGGCCGCTCTGTTTGACCCGGCTCTCCCGCAGGGACCACAGCTGGGCGAAGGCGAGGGCGGGGTCCTCCTGCGCCTCCAGCCAGGCCAGCTCCTCCGGGGTGCACACCCGCCGGAAAAGTCTGTCCCGCCAGGGCTTTATTACCTGGATATCCACCCCCACCGGGCGGCTGTCCAGGGCGCACAGAGCCAGCGCTCCGCTGTGGCTGAGGTTGAACTGGAGCCGGGGGTGCTCCGGGAAGCAGGGCTTTCCGCCTGGCAGACGGGCGGTTTCCGGCAGGGCAGACAGTCCCCACTCCTCCCCCGCCGCCAGGGCCAGCAGTTCCCGGGCCTCCTCCCGGCGCTTCAGGCCGCGAATGCCGTATACTGTCATAAAAACACTCCTCTGTAAATAAAAAATGACCTGACATGCGCATAGTTTTTCCTCCTCCGCGCAAAATAGCCGAAACCCCGTTTCCCGTCCCTTGCCCGGGGCGTGAGAGGTGGGGCGCAGCCGAAAAAGGAGGCAAAATCATGCGCATGACAGATCAGGACTATGGCAAGCTGGTAAATGAGCGCTCGAAGCCCTCCCCCATGGGGAAGAACCTGGTGTGGGCCTTTCTGGTGGGCGGAGCCATCTGCACCGCCGGCCAGGGGCTGTCCAACCTGTACCAGAGCTGGGGGCTGGACAAGGAGCGGGCGGGGACGGCGGTGTCGGTGACGCTGATTCTGGCCGCCGCCCTGCTCACCGGGCTGGGTCTGTTTGACAAGCTGGCCAAGCGGGCGGGGGCGGGAACCCTGGTCCCCATCACCGGCTTCGCCAACGCCATGGTCTCCCCCGCGCTGGAGTTCAAAAGCGAGGGGCTGGTCACCGGGACCGCCGCCAAGCTCTTCATCGTGGCCGGTCCGGTGCTGGTGTTCGGTATCTCCGCCAGTGTAGTCTACGGGCTGATTCTGGCCCTGTTTCAATTGGCCTGAATGGGCTTCTCCTGCCACTGGCGGACCTTGCCGTCCGACCACACCACGTTGTTCCGGCCAAAGCGCTTGGCATCGTACAGCATGGTGTCCGCGATTTTCAGGTAGGACTCATAGGACTGGTCCAGCTGGGGAATGACGGTGACTCCCCCGATGCTCACCGTCACCCACTGGGCGATGGACGGAGCGTGGGGGATGTGGAGCTCCTCCACCGCCTGCCGGATGTGCTTCAGGTGGGAAAAAGCCTTGGACGCGTTGTCCCCCACCAGGAAGGCCACAAATTCCTCCCCTCCGTAGCGGGCGAAGAAGTCGGTGGTACGGCGCAGGCAGGCGGCGGCGGCCTGGGCCACGCTGGTGATGACCTTGTCTCCGGCGGGGTGGCCGAAGGTGTCGTTGTAGGATTTGAAGTGGTCGATGTCAAACATGCACACCGAGAAGGGGATCTGAAGCCGGGCGGCCTCCTGCCAGCGGATGGCGCTGTACCGGTCGTGCCGCCTGCGGTTGGCCACCCCGGTGAGCTGGTCGGTCATGGACTGGTACTCCACCTGCTTGCGGTACTGGTACAGCTTGATGTGGGTGTGTACCCGGGCCTTGACGATCATGGGGTGGAAGGGCTTTGCGATGTAGTCCACCGCCCCCAGAGTCAGGCCCAGCTGCTCGTGCTCCGTGTCCGCCAGGCTGGTGATCAGGATGACCGGGAGATGCTGGGTGATGACCTCGTTCTGGAGCTTCTTCAGCAGCATAAAGCCGTCCATGCCCGGCATCACTACGTCCAGCAGAATCAGGGAGAAGTTCCCGGCGCTGGCCCGGCAGAGTCCGTCCTCCCCGGTATTGACCACGGTGACGTCGTACTCCTCGTCCAAAATATCCTTGAGCTGGAAGGCCTGCACCACGCTGTCCTCCACGATCAAGATCTTTTCTACATCCGCACCCTTCATATGGGCCACCTCCATGTTCCATCGTTGAACCTCTGGTTCCCAATGGCTCACAAATACGGAAGCCATTATAGACTAAAAACCGCAAAACAGCAAGCCAATATTTGAAAAACCAGAGGATTTTTTCCAGACCGGGGGCAGATCAGGGCTCAGGGCTATTTTACGCCTGATGCCAGAGCAGCATGTGGTCCTCAAATATCGCGTTTAATCTGCCGGTATCCTTCAGCCAGGCCAGATAGGAGCGGACGGTGCTGCCCACCAAAACGTACTGCTCGAAGTTCATGGTCAGACCGTAGTCCGCAAACAGCCTTTGCAGGATCGCCTCAAAGCAAAGGGGCTCCCGGCAGATTTTGGTGATCTTGTCCGCAGTCTCCAGCACCTTGCCGATATTAGACTGAGCGAGGCCGGCTATGCTCTCGGAGGCGGCGGCATGGGCGGGAACAAACATGGCCGTGGTTCCCCTTTCAAAACCGATTTGCATCTATGATATAATATCAGAGAAACTCCGTGTTGTCCAGTTACGCTCCTGAACCGTCCATTCACGCCAGCCGGCCTTACCTCCGCGCCCATTTGAACGAAATACATAGAGGGATACCAACATGATAAGAATTGCAATTTGTGATGACGAAGCCAATACCCGCGCCTATCTCTCGTCATTGATTGAGGCGCAGTCCTGCCCCTGTGAGATTGTGGAGTACGCTTCCGCCGGGGACTGCCTTGGGGACGCCCAAGAAATTGACCTGCTCTTTTTAGACATTGCGCTGGCCCCCGACAGCGGCCTGCCGAACGGTATGGATCTGGCTCGTAAAATCAGGGAGCGGGCAGTCGGGACCCAGCCGGTCCTGATTTTTGTGACCGGCTATGAGCGGTATGTGTTCGACGCCTTTGACGTGGGGGCGTTCCAATATCTGCTCAAGCCGGTGGATGAGGCAAAGTTTGCCCAGGTTTTTACCCGCGCGGTGGAACAGATCGGGAGCGTCAGAGAGAAGCCAGGCCGTGTTCTGACGCTCCGGCGGGCCAACACCAGCAAAGCCGTACCGCTGGACAGCATCTGTTACGTCGAAAGCAGCAATCACAAGGTTGAGCTGCATTTGAAGGAGGGCGTATTTGCCTGTTACGCCAAAATCGGGGATTTGGAGTTGGAACTGCAAGACCAGTTTTTCCGCATCCACAAGGGGTATCTGGTCAACCTTGCCTATGTGGAGGGGTACAGCAAGTCGGAGCTGACCCTGACCAATGGAGAAAAGCTACTGATCTCCAAGTACAAGTACCGGGATTTTGTGAAAGCCTACCTCCGATTTTTGAGAGGGGGGCTGGCCCATGAGTGAAACGGGCTTCCATATGTTCAACCGCGCTTTTTCCCTGGGAGCTTTGGGGATCTACGCCGTTTTGCTCACCGCCTTTTTCAAGCCCTTTCTCTCCTCTCAGAGCCGGAAATGGCAAAAACCGCTCCTTGTTTTTGCGGTCTACTTTCTGTTTGAGACGGTATGCAGCCGGGCGGCGCTCCCGCAGGGCTCCTTTGGACTGATTTTGTCTGTGGTGCTGCTGGCGGCCTCAAAATGGATCGGTTTGGAAAAATCCCTTGTATTCCTCCTGACGCTGCTCTACTTCAACGCCAGGATTTCCAGCGGCCTGATGGTGCAGAGCCTGTACTTCCTCGCGGAGCGGTCGCTGCCCTTCCAGCTGGAGCCGCCGGAGGCCGTCTTTCTCCGGGCCGCAGTCCTGGTCATGCTGCTGCTGGTGTCCCATGCCGCTCTGTTGGCTGTCATGCTCTATGCTCTCCAACGGCAAATGCGAAAACAGAGCATGACGCTCCGCCATCGGGAGCTGTGCTGTCTCGCTCTGGTGCCAACGGCGGGGATTCTGTTCGGACAGGTGATTTCCCGATTGCTGGTGGAGTTCAAGGACGGCGTTCTGCTCCAGCTCTATGAGCGCCACCCGGCATTTTTGGCGGTGATTCCGGTGCTGGCCCTGCTGTTCTACGCCGGAGCCTACCTGACCATCGCCGTTCAGCAGAGTATGGCGGCGCTGCGGGAGGAACAGGCCGCCTATTTTATGGAGCGCCAGCAAAGTCAGGCGATCCGGGCCCGTATCCATGAGGCGGAGCAGTTTTATACCCGCATACGCCAGCTGAAACATGAAATGCGGGGCCACATGACCAACATCAAGGCGCTGGCCAGCCGGGGCGAGTACGCCAGCCTGGAGGACTATATCAGCAAAATGGACGAGAGTATCAGCGGCTTTGAGCTGACGCTCCAGACGGGAAACCCGGTCACGGATGTGATTGTCAACGACACACGGCGGCGGAGCCTTGACCTGGGCATCCGGTTCCAGGCGGAGTTCCATTACCCGCAGGCGGGGGGCTACGACGCCTTTGATGTGGGTATCATCCTTCAAAATCTTCTGCAAAACGCGGTGGAGGCCAGTGAGAAGGCGGGGAAGGATGAACGGTTTATTGTGCTGACTGGAAAGAGAAAAGGACGTTTCTTTCTGATTGAGGTCAAAAACTCTTTCGCGGGTGAGGTGATATTCGGGCAGGACGGTTTGCCTGTCACAACGAAACAGGAGGATGTCCCCATGCACGGGATCGGTCTTGCCAACGTGCGCCGGGAGGCCGGGAAGTATTTTGGAGAATTGGAGCTGAACGCGGAGCAGCAGATATTTTCCGCCGCTGTTTTATTGCAGGAAAGGAGAAGTTTATGAACAATACGATCCATCTCAGCTATTTGACAAGGTTGTCTGAGCATTTTTTGGAAACCGGCACAGTCCGGCAGCCGGTATCCCAGGGCGGTGACTTTCTGAGCATGGCCGCACGGCTCAGAGCAGAGCAGGCCGCCCCGGCGGAGCAGGTCTGTGAAGCTGCTGATATGAGCCTGGAGGCCTACAAGCAGTCCGTGTGGGCAAAAATTTCCGCTCTGCCCATGTCCTCTTCCAGCCAGATGCAGTCCATCTCGATTCAAATCAGCGACGCGGGCTTTGAAGCTATGAAACATGACCCGGAATATGAGGCGTGGGTTTTGGATACGCTGGCGCAGGATTTCCGTTTTGAGAACCCCTGGACCGCGGTGTGCGGCGGCGGGTATGTGGTACATCACTTTGGAGCCGCAAAGGAACAATATCATGGGGAGAGCTGGTATCCAGGCTATATGGGCGGTCAGGGTGCGTCTGTGTTTGAGGACAGGGCCAAGGGCGGTTTTTGGGAGCAGCGGATTGAGAGCCACAAAAAATTTATGGAGCTTCAGCAAAAGGCGGCGGCCCGGCGGCGGATGCTGATGAAGCTCCGCATGAACGGCGGTTCGGTCAGCGCCGCGGAGCTGTTGATGGGGCTGATTTCACTGTAATTCCTCTCAAAACAAAGCGGAAGGACAAGGTTCATTTGAGCCTTGTCCTTCTGTTCTGCCGCAGTCACCGCAGCAGCGGCATATTCCCGGTCAGCTTATTGACCTTTTTCCTTGAACCGCAGATCGCAACGCCGAGATATTGCAGGTCGCTTTCAGAGACGCGGCCCATCTTTTCCATGAACTCGTCATAGGTTTTACAGCTCTGGGCCAGATCGGAGAAGTCCACAACCGTCAAATCTTGAAACTCCGGCTGGTACAGTTTTTCCCGTATCTGCTTGATGTCCGGCCGCGTGCCCCGCAGAATAGGGACGGGAAATTCGATGATGCCCAGATGCTCGCTGCCGCTCTGGTCGGTCACATCGGCTCCCACCACCTCCGGCATTTTCTTTCCCAGCGTAATGCCCATAATTGCCGCTGTATTTGCAATCATTCCCAGCGGCAGGCCCTCGTCGATCACCATGACGCACTTTTCATTTTGCCAATCCATTTTGTCCCTCTCCTTTTCAGAAAAAATCCTTTGCTTTCGGTGAGCCAAGCGGGAATTTCAGACGCCCCGCTGTGCTGTTACGGTTCATGGGGTGGTTCCTCCACGCTCTTGAATATGTCCCGATAGAGACCGGGGGCCAGTCCAATAAACCGGTTAAAATAGTTGGTAAAGTGGCTCTGATCAGAAAATCCGGTTTGCAGCGCCGCCTCAACGGGTGGTACTCCCTGTTCCAGCAGCTGCCTGGCCCTGCCGATGCGGATGTTCTCCAGATAGCTGTACGGGGTCACGCCCTTTGATTTCGCAAAGGACCGGAGCAGGGTGGACTTGCTCAAGCCGGCACAGCGGCATATCTGGTCCAAGCAGATACGCTCAGCGCAGTGCTGTTCCATAAAGGCGCAGGCTTTTTCAATCTCCTCCCGGCACTCCGGGACGCAGCGGTCAAAGGGCTGTCCGTATTTCTGGATCAGCAGAGAGATCAGAAACAGCAGACCTTCCTCTTTCCCAAATCCGCCAGAGTCCTGCATGACCATCTCGTGGAGCGGACGCAGGCAGCAGGCGGCTTCTTCATCCGCGAGCACATTCCTTGAAAATCCGGGGAGCTCCCTCCGGCCGGTCACCTCTTCCGCCAAGTCCAGCATGACCTCCTTCGCGATGTTAAAGCCCCAGTAGTCCAGAGTCCCGCCGTCACTCTGGACACAGGCGTGGCTGTCCCCGGGGTTGAACAGAAGAATGTCGCCCCTTTTGATGGTGTGCTCCTGGTTTTTGCAGGACAGCACGCGCTCCCCAGCCTCCATAAAGCCGATTACGTAGTATTCGTGGAAGTGGTTCGGAAAGGGCTGGACGATCCCCTCAAAGCGGTAAGCCTCGATGTGCAGCGCATCATCCCGGACTGCCGTTCGTACCTCTTTTTTCATGCGGCTTCCTCCTTGCCCTTCCATTATACCAGCCAGGATTTCCCATGGCTTGTAAAATATCTTCATTTCGCTCCGGCGGCAAAATAAAAAATCACCCCAGTTTTCACTGAGGTGATTTCCTATTTGGTACGGGTGAAGGGATTCGAACCCCCGACCTACTGGTTCGTAGCCAGTCACTCTATCCAACTGAGCTACACCCGCATACCGAAAAGAGCGCTTCTCTCTTAACAGCTTGGTTATTATAGCACAGCCGGCTGGAAAATGCAAGGGGATTTTTCGTTTTTTTTAAATTTTTCTCGGTTGGACAGAGGACCGGCGCGTCCCTGGGGAGGGACGCGCCGGGATTGGACATTTGGGAGGCTTAACCACCGAACACCTTAATCATGAAACCAGCCGCGCAGGCGGAGCCGATTACGCCGGCCACATTGGGACCCATGGCGTGCATGAGCAGGAAGTTGGAGGGGTTCTCCTTCTGGCCCACGTTCTGGGACACGCGGGCGGCCATGGGCACGGCGGACACGCCGGCGGAGCCGATGAGGGGGTTGACCTTGCCCTTGGTGAGAATATACATCACGTCGCCCAGAATCAGGCCGCCGGCGGTGGACAGCAGGAACGCGGTCAGGCCCAGGACGATGATGAACAGGGTCTCCTTCTTCAGGAAGTTGGCCGCGTCGGCCTTGAAGCCCACGGACAGGCCCAGCGGGATGGTGACGATGTTGATGAGGGCGTTCTGGGCGGTGTCGGACAGACGCTCGGTGACGCCGCACTCACGGAACAGGTTGCCCAGCATGAGCATACCGATGAGGGGGGCGGTGTCGGGGATGAGCAGGACCACGAAGATGGTGACCGCGATGGGGAAGATAATCTTCTCGGTCTTGGACACGGTGCGCAGCTGGCTCATCTTGACCTGGCGGGCCTCCTTGGTGGTCAGCAGCTTCATCAGAGGCGGCTGGATCAGGGGGATCAGGGCCATGTAGGAGTACGCCGCGATGGCGATGGCGGGCAACAGGCTCACGGCCAGCTTGGAGGCGGTCAAAATCGCTGTCGGGCCGTCGGCGCCGCCGATGACACCGATGGCAGCGGCCTCAGAGGGTGAGAAGCCCAGCACCAGAGCCATGAGGAAAGCGGCGAAGATGCCCAGCTGAGCGGCCGCGCCCAGCAGCAGGGACACAGGATTGGCCAGCAGGGGGCCGAAGTCGGTCATCGCCCCGATGCCCATAAAGATGATGGACGGGTAGATTGCGTACTGGACGCCCTGATAGAGCACCCACATGAAGCCCACGGTCCCGCTATGGGTGGCGGCGTCATAGACCGGCTCATTCATCAGGCCGGTGATGGGCAGGTTGGCCAGCAGCATACCGAAGGCGATGGGGACCAGCAGCAGCGGCTCAAAGCCCTTGCCGATGCCCATGTA
This sequence comes from Lawsonibacter sp., assembly GCA_022801435.1. Lineage (GTDB taxonomy): Bacteria > Bacillota > Clostridia > Oscillospirales > Oscillospiraceae > Lawsonibacter. The sequence goes on along the minus strand of JAAWSG010000065.1, from coordinate 2,817 downwards.
CAGCAGCACGCAGGCGATTGCCAGCATGAGCACGGTCTTCCAGTCGAACAGTCCTGTTTGCGGGTTGCTGAAGATAGCGGCAAAGCCGGAACCTCCGAAAATCGCGCTTAATACTTCACTAAAAAATCCCATACTTTACCCCTCCTCTCAACCGATGGTGACCAGCAGGTCATCGGTATTGACGGCTGTCCCCGCAGCGGCGGCCACAGCCTTGACGGTCCCGGCCACAGGAGCGGACACCTCGATCTCCATTTTCATGGCCTCCAGCACCACCAGCACGTCTCCGGCGCTGACCTGCTGGCCCACCGAGCACTCCACCTTGAAGACGTTGCCCGGCATGGGGCTCTTCACGGCGGTCTCACCGGCGGCGGGGGCGGCAGGTGTCGGAGCCGGGGCGGGAGCGGGAGCGGGGGCCGGTGCGGGGGCAGGAGCCGGAGCGGGGGCCGCGGTCACAGGGGTGACGTTGGTGATCTGGAAGGACCCCACCGGCATCCCCGACTCCTCCGCCACGGCGGCCATGATGACTGCCACCAGCTCGGTCTCATCCTGGGCGGGGGCGGCGGCGGGGGCCGGTTTGGGCGCGGGGGCGGGAGCAGTCTTCTTGGCGGGGACGGGGGTGGGCTTGCGCTTGCTGTCGATCTGCTGCACCACCCAGGAGATGACGTAGATCACCACCATCAGCATGGCCAGCATCATGAAGACCACCACCAGGCCGCAGACGGCGACCAGCAGGGCCTCAGTGATACTCAGCGGTTCAAACGGGTTCAGGATCGCTTTATCAACACTTGGCATAACTTTTACCCCCTATTAGCCCAGGGTAACCAGCAGGTCATCGGTGTTGACAGCGGTTCCGGCGGAGGCGGCCACAGCCTTGACGGTCCCGGCCACAGGAGCGGAGACCTCGATCTCCATCTTCATGGCCTCCAGCACCACCAGCACGTCGCCGGCGTTGACCTGCTGTCCCACCGAGCACTCCACCTTAAAGACGTTGCCCGGCATGGGGCTCTTCACGGCGGTCTCTCCGGCGGCGGGCGCGGGGGCCGCGGCAGGGGCGGGAGCGGGGGCCGGCGCGGGAGCGGGTGCGGCGGCCGGGGCGGGTGCGGGAGCCGGGGCGGTGCGTACCGGCGCGGGGGCAGGCGCACCGGCTCCGGTCCGTTCCACTGTGACGTTGAAGACCTTTCCGTTCACAGATACGTTGTAGTTCATAAAATTTTCCCCTTTACAATTGATTTGACGCTGCACACAGGGCCTTGCGCCCCCTGTCCTCCCTGAGATTTCAGGAAGGACAGGGGCGAAATCGGGAATATTATACCATCCTCCGCTCCGAAGTGTCAATATAACAATAGACAGGCTTCTTACATTTGAACAGTTTTTTTACAGCACATCGGCGATGTGCCCCTCCCGGCCACTTACAGTACGTCGGCAAATGCCTGGATGGCGGTGCTGGCCTGGCCGAAGTCCCGCATCTGCTGGTCCACGCCCAGCTTGATGTGGGGGATCCCCGCCGCGTCCAGGGCTTTTTTGAAGTAGGGGTACTCCATCTCCTCCGGGTCGCAGAACTGCTGCATGAACAGCACCAGTCCCTGGGCCCCGGACTCCTTCACCTGCTTGACCACGAAGTCGGCCCGGCGGTTCTGGCTGGAGAACTCATCGTAGAGCAGCACATCGTAATCCTGGTCGGCGAACTGCTGGGCCAGCGCCATCATGGGGTCCCCGGTCTCGGCGGCGTCCACCTGGATGGGGCGGCTCTCGTGGGCCACGTCATCGGCGGCGATGGCGATCTGGTTGTCGTCAAAGATCTGGAGCAGCTTGGGGTTGTCGCAGATAATGCCCGAGGTGACCACCTTCTTGCCCTTCCAGTCGCAGGGAGGCAGGGCCCGCAGCTCGGCGTTCAGGGCCTCCAGCTTGGCGGTGTGGTCGTCCTTAATCATGAACCAGGCGGCCCGGAGCACGGCGGAGCGCTTCACGGCGGAGACCGCGTCGGGGTGCTCCCCGGCCAGCTTGACGAACTCCCGGCGGGCGGCCCGGCTGCGGTTGTAGACCTTGATGGCCTCCCGCAGAGCCTCGTCGGTGATGGTGTTGCCCGAGATCTTCTCCAGCTCGCTCTTCACGTGCTGGTACTGGTCCATGGTAAATTGCAGTCCGAAGGCGGGTTTTCTCTGCTGCGGGTGGGCCAGGAAGATGCAGGGGAGCTTATCCTTCATCGCCACCCGGAAGTTCTGGCTCATGGGGCGCAGGGTGTCGCAGATGGTGGGGGTGATCAGTCCGTCCAGGTCGTCCAGCGTGCCGTCCAGCAGCATCTCCAGGGCCAGCTGGGCGATGGTGCAGTAGAAGGTGGCGCAGTACTCCTTGGCCATGGAGATGGTTTTCCTGTTGCTGCCCCAGATGCCCATGGGGACCATGCCGGCGGCGTAGACCAGCTCCTCGGGGGCGTAGTAGGGCAGGACGCCGACCACCTTCTTGCCCTCGGCCTTGAACTTCTGGATCTGGCGGCGGGGGTGCTCGGAAATTTCCGTGAATTCGTTCAGCAGTACCTCAATACTCATCGCTCAGCCCTCCTTTTTCTCGGCGTTGGCCTCCATGGCCTCCACCAGGCCCTGGACGCGGGTCTCATACTGGGCCTCGTTGAAGTTGCGGGGGTCCGCCTGGTCGCCGTCGAAGCCGGCGCAGGGGATGCCCAGGTCCTCGGTAAAGCGCCGCTGCATCTCGGCCATGTACCCCGACCAGGGCTTGCAGGAGCGGTTGTAGTGGACCAGCACGCCGTCCACCTTGTTGTCCTTGCAGATGCCCTCCCGCCAGGACACGCCCTGCTCGATG
>JAAWSG010000064.1 GCA_022801435.1 Lawsonibacter sp. | reverse complement strand
TGCTGCAATATTGCAGCAGGTCCGTTTGATATGGAAATAAACACGCAGCAGAGGGTTCTGCCCCATCAAAGGAAGATGCCCCGCTCCAGCAGCTGACTCTCCAGCTGCCGGACATGCTTTGCAGCATCCTTCTTCCGAGAGACGCCTGCGGCCCGGCAGATAACATTGATCAGCGATAAGCAGCCGGTGTAACAGGGGAAGTAGTATCCTGACAGTATTTTACAGTAGAAGGTCACATCTGCATAGGGCTGGGCGGGAGAAAGACCGGTGTCGGTAATCAGCGCAACAGGAATGCTCCGCTCGTGGAGACTGCGCACCCCTTCAACCACCTGGGCGGTGTACCGTGGGAAGGAGAGCGCGATGACCAGATCCCCCTGATCAATGACGGAGAGCTGATCCAGGTAGCTGCCAAGGGTACTGTTTATCTCATGGACCTTCAGATCCAGATAGCGCAGGGTGGAGGCCAGCAGACCGGCCATATAGGAGGAACCGCGGCCTCCGGTCACATAGATGTGCTGGGCCTGGTCGATCATTTCCAGCAGCTGGGGCAGTTTTTCCCGGTTGCCGCTGTCCGTCAGCGTGGCCCGGATGGCACTGATATCATCCTCCATCTCCTGGGCAAAAAAGCTGTTGTCATCCTCCGGCCCCTCTATGTTCTTATCCAGCATGTTGAACATGGTCAATTCTGAGTGGGCATAATCGGCAAAGATTTGTTTGAATTCGGCAAATTTACTAAACCCCAAATGGTTGCAAAACTTGACTACCGTATTGTCGCTGACCCCGATTTTTTGCGCCAGCGTGCTGATGGACAAGAACGGAATTTGATGATAATTTTCCACCACATAGGCGGCAACCAGACGCTGGGCTGCGGGAAAACTCTCCTGTTCCCGGCGCATCTGGTCCAAAAGCTCCTGTATTTTTCTCAAAATTTTCACTCTTTCGTTTCCCTCTCCGCACATATGCAGAGAGGTTTTCCTTATTATAACAAATCTGTCTCTGGAAAGGAACCATCAAAACGGAGAAAATGAAAAAAAGGGGTTGAAATAATTATTTTTCGTGTTATTATAGGAAAAAAAGAAAATTTTTTCTCTTGCCGAATTGCGCGATTTCTTTTTTCTGGATCTGAGGGGAGCGGTTCGGGCCTGGCCAATCCGGACTCTCTTTGGCGTCTCTCTCGGACCTGCCGGAGAACGAAGCTGCCGCATTTTGGAATATATTGGAAAAGGAGATATCAAAATGATACCTGTGGAAAAAATCGCTGGCGGAACACTGAACAATGTCGTGCTGTATGGAGGCATTGTGGGACTGCTGCTGGTGGCGGCAGCACTGATCCGGCTGAAGGTCCCCTTCCTGCGCAAGGCATTTATCCCCGCCTCCCTGCTGGCCGGGCTGATTGGTATGATCCTGGGTCCCTACTTTCTGAAAGTCATCCCCGCCGACATGATGTCCTCCATCGGCGCGCTGCCCACCCCCATGATTACCATTGTCTTTGCCTGTATGCTTCTGGGCATCAAAAAGGAGGAGGCCGACAAGGGCATGGTCCGGGACGCGGCGGCCGGGCTGGCCTGGCTCTGGTCCAACAGCTTTATGCAGGTAGGCGTTCCCTGTCTGCTGTGCGCTCTGGTACTCACCCCCGTTTTCAATGTCAATCCTCTGTTCGGTTCTCTGTTTGAGATTGGCTTTGCCGGCGGACACGGCACAGCCAGCGGCATGGCCACCGCCTTTGAGGACGCCTCCCAGCTCAACTGGGCGGACGGCGGCGCTCTCGCTCCCACGACTGCCACCATCGGCCTTCTGGTTGGCATTTTCGGCGGCATGATCGCCATCAACTATGGTGTGCGCAAAAAATATACCAAGGTCCTGACAGAACCCGCCTCCTTTGGCTCCAGCAAGGAAATCTTCCCGGAGGGAGAGCGGGAAGCCTCGTCCCACGCCGCCATCAGCCAGGATGTGGTAGAACCCTTTGCCTTCCATATGGGCGTGATTGGCATCTCCATCCTCATTGGCCAGGTCATTACTTATGTGCTGAATATGGGCATGAAGGCCATAGGCATCTCCAACAGCCTGCCCCTGTTCCCTTTCGCCATGATTGGCGGCTGGCTCATCAACAGCATTGTGCAGCGCACCTCTCTGCGGGACCTGTTTGACCGGTCCACCTTCCAGCGCATCCAGGGTATGGCGCTGGAGGTGCTGGTGGTGGGGGCTATGGCCTCCATCAAAATCCCCGTGGTCATCGCCTACTGGGCCCCTCTGCTGATTACCTCCATTGTGGTGATCCTGCTGATGCTGCTCTGGCTGTTCTGGCTCAGCCCCCGCATCTTCTCCCAGTGCTGGTTTGAACAGGGCATTATCCGCTTTGGCGCGTTCTGCGGCGTAGCTGCTGTGGGCTATATGCTGCTGCGCACCTCCGACCCAAAGATGGAGACGGACGCGGGCACAATCTACGCTCTGGACTGCCCCTTTATGAGTCCCTTTATCGGCGGCGGTCTGGTGACGGCCATGTACCCCTATCTCATTCTTCAGATGGGGAGCCTCGGCGCCGGCCTCGCCCTGTGCGGCGCTTCCATCGCGCTGCTGGTTGTCCTGCGGCTGTTCTTCTGGAATAAAGAGGTCAAGCTGCAGCAGCGCTGAGCGTTACTTCTCAGTCCCCTCCGCCCGCTCCGGAGTGCGGAGGGGACCCCTCCAATCCAATATAGGCAGCTTGAATGTAATGAGAGGTGGTTAAACATGGAAAATACTGTTGCTGTCATCGGCGCAGGAAACGGCGGGACCGCCATTGCCGGCTATTTGGCCAGCCTGGGCGTCAAAGTCAACCTGTGCGACCTGTTCCCCCAGTACGTGGACCCCATCCGGAGCGCCGGCGGCATTGACCTGACCCTGGAGGGAAAGACCTCACACCAGACTCTAAATCTGGTTACAGCCGACCCTGTCCTGGCCATCCAGGGCGTTCAGCTGATTATGGTAGTCACTCCCTCCTTTACCCACAAGATGATCGCGGAGGCTTGCTGCTCTGCTCTGACCGATGGGCAGGTGGTGGTCCTGAACCCCGGCCGTACTGGCGGCGCGCTGGAGTTTTTAAATACTGTTCGGACGGGGGGATGCAGGGCGGATATCACTGTTGCGGAAACCCAAACCTTAATCTACGCCTGCCGCAAAACCGGCCCCTCCTCAGTGGAGATTTACGGCGTGAAACAGCAGGTGTCTCTGGGCGCCTTCCCCGCCAACCGGGTGGAGCGGGCGCTGGAGCTGCTTCACCCCTACTACCCCCAATTCACCCCGGCCAAAAACTGTCTGGAGACCAGTCTGTCCAACATCGGCGCGCTCTTCCACCCCACCCCTATCCTGCTGAATGTGGGCCGGATTGAGACCGATCCCAACGGCTACCGCTACTACTGGGACGGCATCTCCCCCTCCGTCTCCATCCTGATCCACGCCATTGACCAGGAGCGGATGGCGGTGGCTGAGGCCTACGGCGTCCACGTGCTCAGTGCCGAGGAGTGGCTGCGACAGTCCTACGACACCCATGGGGATGACCTCTATCACCTGATCCAAAACAATGACGCCTATGGGGATATTATGGCCCCAAAAACGATTCAGGCCCGCTACGTCACCGAAGACGTACCCATGAGCCTGGTCCCCATCTCTGAGCTGGCCCGCATCGCCGGCGTGCCCACCCCGAATATTGACGCGGTGATCCAGCTGACCAGCACCATCTATCAAACCGATTTCCGCAGCCAGGGGCGCTGTGCCGCCAGCCTTGGCCTGAACGGAATGACCCTGGAGCAAGCGGCCCACTACTTTGAGACCGGCGAGAGCGAACGCCTTTGAGAATGCGCGCCCGTCTTGTCCATTCCGGGCAGGACAAAATATATCAAACAGGAAAAGGAAGAAAGGATGAACAATTATGAGTCAGGTCGATATTCTGTTTTTGAACAACAAGGACATGTCTGAGCTGGGCGGAGGCGATATGCCCTCTGTCATCCACGATGTGGAGCGGGCCTATGTGCTCACCGAGGAGGGCAGCGTGCTGGTCCCCGGCAAGTGTGTCATGCGCTGGGGTTCCACTCCGGAGGATGAGAACACTTTGGGCCGCATCAACGCCATGCCCGGCTACATCGGCGGCGAGTACAACATGGCTGGCATCAAGTGGATCGGCAGCGGCCCCATGAACTACAAAAAGGGCCTGCCCCGGGCCAGCGTCACCGTGATCCTCAACGACCCCGAAACCAAGCTGCCCGTCTGTATCGCCGACGGCACAGAGGTCAGCGCCAAGCGTACCGGCGCTTCTGGCGGCGTGGCCATGAAACTGCTCTCCCGCAAGGACGCCGGTGTGATGACCATCTGCGGCGCTGGCGCTCAGGGCCGCACCCAGCTGGAGGCTGCACTCATCGTCCGGCCCACCATCAAGAGGGTCCACGTTTATGATATCCGCCCAGAGAGTTCCCAGCGCTTTGTGGAGGAGTCGTCCGCCAAGTACCCTGGCGTGGAGTTCATCGCGGTGGAGAACCCGGAACAGGCCGTCCGGGAAAGCGACATCACTGTCTGCGCCACCTTGGCCAACGACCCCATTGTCCACTCCGGCTGGCTGAAGAAGGGGACTCTGCTGATGAATCTGGCCGACTATGAGGTCACTTACAACTGTGTCAAGAGGGCCGATAAGATTGTGGTGGACAACTGGGATACCATCAAGCACCGCATGGTCAGCACCGTGGCCATGATGTGGAAAGAGGGCCTTGTAAAGGACGAGGACATCACCGCCCAGCTGGGACAGATTCTGGCTGGAACGAAGGCCGGGCGGGAAAATGACGAGGAGATCATCTACTTCAACGCTGTGGGTACCGGCATTCTGGACCTGGCCGTCACCACCCGCTGCTATCGCAAGGCGTTGGAGCTGGGCAAAGGCCTCAAGGTCCCCTACTGGGTGTAAGCACGGAAGAGGAGCGGTCCGCAGTCCTTCAAATGTTCTGGACCTTTTCAATACGGGAAAACCGGGACCCATTACGGGTCCCGGTCTTTTGTTTGGGGCAAGGAAAGCGCTCTGCCCGTACCCAGGGAGGCCAGACACAGTACCTGCTGCTCTATCAGTTCTGAGCCCGCCGCCGCTTCCGCCTGTAGAGCGTCACCCCGGCATAGGCCCCGATATAGCACAGCCCCACCCCCCGGGCCAGGAGGGAGATTTTTCTGGCCCCGTCCAGCTTCCGCTGCAGGTGTTCTTCCTCTCCCTCCTCCAGGAAGAGCTGGCCCGCGTTCCGGACCAGGGACAAGACCAATCCCGGCTTCTCACAGGCCAGGTACACGTGCCGCCGGACCCGCTCCCCCGCCTCCGCAATCCGCCTGGCCTCCATGCTGGTCAGTACCTTCTCCCAAAAACCCAACCCGCTGCCGTCCGCCGCCTCATAATAGACATAGTGCTTTTTATTGTGGTTCTTACTCTCCACCGCCACAAACTCCACCACCCCCAGGTCCTCATATCCCTCCACCTGATACCACGAGCCGGGGACCAGGAACAGCAGAACGGTCAGCGGCAGAAACAGGCCGATGAGGAAAAATATGGCCAGCTGCTCCTTCTTGGAGTACACCCGTTCCTTTTTCGTTTCCATAAAACCCTCCCTGTCAGCAGACGCACAGCCGCTCCCGCCTGGTCCAGGCGGGAGCGGCGCTTGGATTATTTCAGCTCCACCACGGTCACTCCGTCCTCCCCCTCGCCGTAGCGGCCGGGGCGGAAGGACTTCACATAGCGGCTGCGCTTGAGGTAGGTGCGCACGGCGGAGCGGACCGCGCCTGTGCCCTTGCCGTGGATGACCGTGACCGTCTCCAGCTTGCCCATCATGGCGGTGTCGAGAAAGCGCTCCAGGCTGGCGATGGCCTCATCCGTCATCATCCCCCGCAGGTCCACCTGGCTGGGGACGGCGGCGGTGCGCAGGGTGTGCTGGGCCTGGGAGATGATGCGGCGGGCCTCCTTCTGGGCCTGGGTCTCCCCCTCCACCACCCGGACCTCCTCCTGCTTGGCGGAGATCTTCAAAATGCCCGCCTGGAGCTGGAGGACCCCGTCCTTGTTCACCGACAGGACAGTGGCCTTTGTGCCCATGGAGACCAGCTCCACCGTGTCCCCCTTCCGGGCAGGCCGGGTGGGGGGCGGGGCCTCCATCTCCGGAGCGGAGCCGCCGATGCCCCGCTCCGCCTCGTTGAGCAGACGCCGCGCCTCCGCCCGTCCATCGTTTACCTGCTGCCAGTCCAGGTCCTGCCGCTTTTTCAGCTCCTTCAGCTGGGAGATCGCCAGGTCGCTGGCCGCCCGGGCCTCCTCAATGATGGACCGCGCCTCCGCCTGGGCCCGCTCCACCACCTTGGCCCGCTCCGCCTCCAGCTTCTCCCGGTACTCCCGGGCCTTCTGGGCGGACTGCTCCATGTCCAGCTTGAGCCGCCGGGCCGCGTCCCGTTCCTGCTCCATCTCCTGGCGCTGCTGGTCCAGCCGGGTGAGCACATCCTCAAACCGGACGTTCTCCGCGTCCAGCCGCTCCGCCGCTTTTTCGATGATATACTCGGGCAGGCCCAGCCGGCGGGAGATGGCGAAGGCGTTGGATTTTCCCGGGATGCCCAGCACCAGACGGTAGGTGGGGGCCAGGGTCTCCACGTTGAACTCACAGGAGGCGTTCTCCACCCCCGGCGTGGTCATGGCGTACACCTTCAGCTCGGCGTAGTGGGTGGTGGCCGCCACCTGGGCTCCGATGCCCCGGGCGGACTCGATGATGGCGGCGGCCAGGGCGGCCCCCTCCACCGGGTCGGTCCCCGCCCCCAGCTCGTCAAAGAGGATGAGGGTACTGTCGTCCGCCTCGTTCAGAATACCCACGATGTTGGTCATGTGGGAGGAGAAGGTGGACAGGGACTGGGCAATGGACTGCTCATCCCCGATGTCGGCAAGCACTCGGGAGAAAACCCGCACCGTGGAGTCGTCCTTAGCTGGGATGTGCAGTCCGCACTGGGCCATCAGAGTGATGAGTCCCAGGGTTTTCAGGGTGACTGTCTTGCCCCCGGTGTTGGGACCGGTGATGACCAGGGTGTCGAACCGCTCCCCCAGCTCCAGGTCGTTGGCCACCGCCTTCTTCCGGTCCAGCAGGGGATGCCGCGCCCCTCGGAGGTGCAGAGATTTGTCGGACAGCCGGGGCTGGCTGCACTCCAGCTTGAGGGAGAGCTTGGCCCGGGCAAAGATGCAGTCCAGCCAGACCAGCAGCTGGTAGTCCTCCAAAATGTCCTCCCGGTGGGCGGCGCACTGGGCGGACAGCTCGGACAGGATGCGCTCAATCTCCTTTTTCTCCTTGGCCAGCAGCTCCCGCAGCTCGTTGTTGGCCTTGACCACCCCCATGGGCTCGATGAAAAAGGTGGAGCCCGAGGAGGACACGTCGTGGACCAGGCCGGGGATGGCGTTCTTGTGCTCCGACTTCACCGGGACCACGTACCGGTCGGAGCGGATGGTGATGATGGACTCCTGCAGGTACTTGGACTGGTTGGAGGAGATGATTTTTTGCAGAATGTCCCGGACCTTGGCCTCGGTGGCCCGCATGTGCCGGCGGATAGAGGCCAGCTCCCCGCTGGCGGAGTCGGCAATCTCGTCCTCCCCCACGATGGAGTTGGTAATGGTCTCCTCCAGGAACTTGTTGGGGGTGAGGGCGTGGAAGAGGTGGGAGATGGGGGTCTTCTCCTCCCCCGCCCCGTAGTCAGCGGCAGTCCGGGCCGCCCGCAGGACCGCCGCCACCTCCAGCAGCTCCCGGGTGTTCAGGCTCCCCCCCATGTCCGCCCGCTGGAGGCTGGGGCCCACCGGGCGTATCCCCGAGAAGCCGGGGCTCCCCTTGAGGACCAGCAGGCGCACCGCCGCGGAGGTCTCCTCCTGGGCCCGCTGCACATCCTCCCGGTCGTTCAGGGGGCGCAGAGCCAGGGAGCGCTCCCGGCCCTCCTCCGTGACGGCGCACCCGGCCAGCAGCTCCAGCACCCGGGGCAGCTCCAGGGTGGCCATGGATTTTTCAAACAATTCGCTCATAGCGTTCTCCTTTTTTTACTACAGCAGCTCGCACCGCAGGCAGATCACCGCCTGTCCGCCGACACAGATGCGAACCCCGCCCAAGCCCTCGCTCAGGCGGCTTAAAATCTCAGAGGGCTTGCCCATAGCCTCCCCCTGGAGGAAGCGGTTCTCCTGTCCCGGAACAATGAGCCCCCGGCGGTAGAGGTAGTAGGTCAGCGCCCCGTTGGAGGTCCCGGTGGCCGCCTCCTCCGGGATGGCGTAGAGGGGCGCGAAGTTGCGGCAGTGGGCGGTGACGCCGTCCTGGCTGGACAGGCAGAACATGTGCACGCCGGTCACCCGGTACTGCTCCGAGATGTGGGAGACCTCCGCCTCATCCTGGACCGCCCGGTCCAGGACAAACCGGTCCCGCACGGGGAGGAGGATATCCATCAGGCCGGTGCTCACCGCCTGAGCGGCCAGCCCCTCCGGCCGGTCGCCCAGTCTCAGGCCATAGGCGCGGTACAGCCGCTCCTGTTCCTGCTCCGAGAAGCAGCACCCCTCCCGGGCCGGGGCCATGTCCATCCAGACCTTCTCCCTCCCCACCCGGACGTCCAGATCCCCCGACCGGGTGTGGAGCGCGCAGGTCCCGGGCTCCAGCCGCCTGGTCTTCCGCAGAACCGTAAAGGCGGCGATGGTGGCGTGGCCGCAGAGGTCCACCTCCCCCGCCGGAGTAAAGTACCGGATATGAAAGGCCCGCTCCCCGGTACGCAGGACAAAGGCCGTCTCTGAGTGCTTCAGCTCCCCGGCCAGGTCCTGCATCAGGGACTCATCGGGAAAATTCCGCTCCCCCAGCAGGACCACCCCCGCCTGGTTGCCGGAAAACCGCTGCGTGGTAAACGCGTCCGCGATAAAAAGCTCCATACTCCATATCCTCCCATTCTCTTGGCTGTGCAGGGTCTGTCCTCCCCGCCTCCCTTCCTCCTATTTTCCCACAAAACCGGCCGTTTGACAAGAGAAAAAACGTCCCCTCCGGAAATCCCGGAGGGGACGCGAAATTTTGGGATTATCCCAGGCGGACCTCTTTGGCCTCCTCGGGCTTAAAGTTCCCCTTCATGTCATACTTGTTGTAGCCGCTGTAGTCGGACAGGGCCCGGCCCTCCAGGAAGTAGCTGCGGATGAACCGCTTGCCGTCCACACAGGTCCAGTTCTCCTGGTCCCAGGTGAGGTAGCCGTCCTCATCGGTGCGCTTTTCCGCAAACACCAGGTCCACCTGACGGTTGTGGTTGGCTACCAGGTCCATCAGCTCCTCGGTGGTCAGGTCCAGCTCCTCTTTTTTAACGGTGTCAATGACCTTCATGCGCCTCTGCCTCCTCAGCCGATATAGCCGGCGGCCTTCAGGATCTCCTGGGCCTTGGCCAGATTGGCCTGGCTCATCATCACCAGGGGGCCGGTGCAGCCCATGCCCGTCTCGGCGTAGATGCCCGCCTTCCACAGGGCCTGCGCGGCGTCCTCCAGGTCCATGACCTCGATGCCGGGGATACTGGCGGTGCAGGGCTCAGCGGGGGGAGCCTTGACCTCCTCCGCGGCGGGAGCGGCCTTGCCGGCGTTCCGCTTGGACTCCAGGATGCGGTTCAGCCCGGCCTTCTCAGCGGCGGCGAACTCGGCCTTAGCCACCTCGAACACCTTGCCCTTCACCAGCTCCGCGCCGAACTCCATGGCGTTGGCGATGAGGGGCGCGCCCGAGGCCCGGGAGATAATCAGAACCAGCTTCTCATAGCCGGGGCCGATACCGGGGCCGTAGCCGTAGCCCGCCGCCTCAAAGCTGCCGCCGGTGGTGTAGGCGGAGAGCATTTTGACCAGCACATTGCCGGTGAGGCTGTCGCACACCAGCACGTCGGGCACGCCCTGGAGCACGTCATTGCCCCGGAGCACCGCGCCCCCGTCCGCCCGGGCGGAGGTGGCCCAGCGGAAGTGGTAGCCCCCCTCCTTCAGCTCGTTCAGGGCCATCTCGGTCTGCCGGGCCCCGTCCACATTCAGGATGCCCACGGTGGGGTCCTGGATGCCGCAGGCCTTGGCGGTGATAATGCCGTAGACGGCGTTTTTAATCATGCCCTCGATGCGGTTGGCGCTGGAGGTCCCGGTGGAAGTGGCGATAAACATCTCCTTGCCCTTGGCGGGGGTGACCACCCGGCCCACCGTGGACACGCCGATGGGGAAGGGGAAGTGCATGGTGACCGCGCCGTCCACCTCGCCGCTGTCCACCATCTGCTCCATCTTCTTGTGGCCCTCGTCCTCGTTGTCCACGCGGACGGTGGTGACCCCCTCCGCCTCCAGGGTCCCGATGTAGTACACATCCACACCCCGCTTGGCGGCCATTTTCGCGGCCTCCATGGCGTTTTCCTCGCCGTGCTCGCTGCCCATGCCGGTCAGGGCAATCTTGGGACGGGGCCCGAAGGAGCCGGTCTCCAGCCCCTCAGCCATCTCAAGAAAAGCCTTGGCGATGGTTTTTTCCAAATTACTCATGGCGTCCTCCCAACTTACTCCGCCTGAGCCATCAGGGTGGCGGCGAAGTCCTTCATGGCCTTGGCGATCATGCCCTTGACTTCCTCTTCGCTGACGCCGGAGCTCTTCTCCGCGCCGGTATTGGCCTGGATGACGAAGGAGACGCCGTCAAAGAGGTTGGTCATGCGGCCCAGGAACAGGGAGCCCTTGCCGATAATCATGACCCGGTTCAGCTTCCCTGCCATAATGTCATTGCGTGCGAAGCCGATATAGGGTACGCCGGAGGGGATGTGGCCCTGGGTGGGAGCCCAGCCGGTGAGGCCGTGCTTGACGGGGAAGGTGGCCAGGTCGGCCTTTTGCAGCTCGCCCCGCTTCACCGCCAGGGCGGCAATCATCTTGTAGTTGGACAGGGGCACGTCGCCTGCCCCGGCGGGCTTGGTGATGTCGGGGTTCTGCATCTCCGGGGAGTACTTGTCGATGTCAGTCACCTTCAGGCCGTGCTTATCCAGGGGGTTGGTGACCAGGCTGGAGATAACCGCCTGGGGGGCGGAACCGGTACCCACGGTGTGGCGGCCCAGCATATCCAGGTTGATCTCCGGGCTCACGCCGTCGTCCTGGGTGAGCACCACGGCAAAGCCGCCAATCATGTCCTCCATGATGGGCAGGCCCTTCTTCACATGATCCTTGCCGTTCATACCCAGCTTGGCGGTGCAGCCGCCGGCGGTGACAACTACGGTCTTGTACGCGCCGGAGGCCACCAGGGCTGCAGCCTCGATCATGGCGTGGGCAGGGGCGGCGCAGAAGCCGCGGGCATCGGAGCCGGTGGCGTTGGCAAGGCCTGCGATCTCCGCAGCGGACTTGGCGAAGTTGCCGCCGCCGCGCTGGTTCATATCGCCGCAGGCCTCCTCGGCGCAGTCCACCACGTACTCCACGTCCTCCTTGGAGATCCCGGCGTTCTTCACAGCGGAGAGCAGCGCCATCACGGAGCTGGCCTTGCTCACCAGGTTCTCGTGCATGACATGGGCGGAGAGGTTGACGTCAATGTCGTGGGCGCGGTTGATGCAGCCCACCAGCGTGCCGTTGTGGTAGAGGGCCTCAGAATGCTCCTCGTTCACCAGGCGGGCGATCTCCCCTGCCTCGGTCTGGGCCTCGGGGATGCGGGCCAGGATGGATTCGTCCATGATGGGGTTGGCAGCCAGGGCGGCGCGGTTGGCGTCCACAAAGCCCTGCTCCAGCTTCACCAGGCCGAATACGTCACAGGCCTGCATGAGCAGCAGGAACTCCTGCTGGGGCATCATCTGGCCGAAGGGGCCGAAACGGTCCGTCACGTCGCAGGTCTTGTCGCACCAGGGCTGGGCCACAGCGGCCAGCTCATCGGGGTGCTTGTTGCCGATATAGACCTGGTTGGGCCAGTAGGCGAGGGCTTGGTCAAAGCTGCGGATGTGGCTGGGCAGCTCCTTGAGGTACTCGCTCTCGGGGTTGACGATGCGCTCGGTGGTCTGGGTGGTCCCGTTGTGCAGGACCATGTCCGGGGTGTGCACCAGGATATACCCGGCGCCCTTGATGACACTTTTCATGGGTTCCACAGCCTTTCTTCTCCAAAATTATTTAGCATGGCAGCCATTCTTTTTTCTTGAAAGAAAAAAGAATCAAAAAAGAACTTTTTACCGCAAGCTCCGCTTGCTCCCAAGGTATGAAAACATTTTTATTTTATCAGGATTTCAGTGAAAACAACAGGGAAAAAGGTTTTCTTTTGATTCTCTTCCGCAGGCCCGCCGCAGCGGTGCCCTGTCCACAGAGAAACGAATGGATGCCAAAACGCACGCTTGCTCAGATATACGGAAAGGGCGGCGGCACCCGCCGCCGCCCAAGGCTTGCGCCTATCAGCCCAGATACTTGCAGTGCTGGTCACGGATGGCGCTCATCTCATTGATGATATCATCCACATCCAGAACCATCTCCATCATGGAGACCTGCTCGTCATAGACGGCGTCGTCAAACTCCGCCTTCACTTCGGGCTCGCACACATGGTAAACC
>JAAWSG010000063.1 GCA_022801435.1 Lawsonibacter sp. | reverse complement strand
CTTCTTTTCCTGCGGTCTTGGCCATATTGTGCCCTTCCACATCGGCCTTCACCTCTGCCGGACTGCTTTCGTCAATTCCTGAATTTGCTCATTTATAGTTTAGAAGTCAATTTTTGACCTGATGAATCATACAATGGACCGAAACTGTAGAACTCCACTAAATCTGGCTGATTTGTCAAATTGAAAGATACCCATTTCCGTTTGTCCTCTGTAGTTAAGGTTGTAATGTTTCCCTTCCTTTGTCCCGTCAATTCCGTCTTCGGCACAATTACAGTATAGCCCTTTACTCCATTGTAGGTCTCCGACACCTCAATCGTATAATTGCCTTCTGTCAGATTCTCCACAATTCCCGTCTGACCAGATTTCACATCAACTGTTCTGGAATCCGTACTGGAAATCCGATAATGGTGGGTCCGTATGGGTCCGTCCGGGTCTGCGGGCGGGGCAGTTATTAGCAGTTTGCTGTTATTGCCGTTGATATGGACTTTGCCCTGTTCGCCCGCCGGGACATTGAACTCTCTGGATCCCACCAGGACACTGAACCCGTCCGTGGCCCGCAGCTTGGTGATGGTGTACTCTCCCTGGGGCAGGCCGGTGAACTCCTTCATCTCTCCAGCGGCGACGGTAACGGTCTTGGTGGTAAACTTTTGGTCAAAATCCGCCTGATTCTCCACATGGAGGGGCTTCCCTTTAATTTCAAAGGTGACAGTGGGCAGATTTTCCGACCTTTTGATTTGGAGAACACCACCGTCCTTGCTGATATTCACCGTGGCATGAGAGGCATTGACGTGTATAGAACTCACACACTCGTTCTTGGTCACGTCCCATTCAGTATTACCCTGATTAAATCCGCCCTCGTCAGTCTGCTCAATGACACTGATTTTGAAAGGTCCATCAAACGTTACAGTTTCTGAACCTTCCCCCTTGATTTTCACAACTTCCTCAACAGGCTTCTCCTCACCGCCAGACCTCACCTGAGCCTCTATCCGAAAGGTAAAGGTCATATCCTGAGCCGCCTCCGGTGTATCTTCTGCAAACACCTTTTGGATAAGCAGCGAGTAGGAGCCACCCTTGGTTGTCTTTCCGTTTGCCGCCAGCACTGCTGTAACCATTGCCAGGAGCACTATCAAAAGGAGAATACCGGTTCCAAAGAGCCTCTTTTTTGAATGCCTGACCTTCATATCATGGATTCGCCCTCTCTCCAAAAAATTTTCCCGTTAGACGCCTAACGGGCTCAAACCAGCGCGCGGGTTTGAATGATCTTCTATTCTAATTCCGGCAGAAATATTATACCGCCCGTTTATTTTCTGTGTCAAGGACAAACCTCTCTCCCCCATGTAGAAAATTCACCGCCGGAGGACGTTAACAGCCCTCCGGCGGCGTGGAAAGAGGAACGCTCACCAGGGAAGCCAGCCGCGCTCCCGGGCGTCTATCACATCGATGGCCCCATCCAGCAGCTCAGCGGCCTCTGACAGGGTGAGGGGGTCGGCCAAACGGACAGCG
The DNA here is from genome assembly GCA_022801435.1 of Lawsonibacter sp. Taxonomy (GTDB): domain Bacteria; phylum Bacillota; class Clostridia; order Oscillospirales; family Oscillospiraceae; genus Lawsonibacter. The sequence continues at coordinate 11,246 of JAAWSG010000063.1, read as the reverse complement.
GACCCGGTGTGGATCACTCCCGAGGCGGCCAGGTTCGCGGCGGCCTGGGCGGCCCAGTGGTCCTCCCCCGGGGAGAAGACAGCGGCGGGCACATCACTGATGGACAGCAAATTGTTGAGCATCACCGCGGCCTCCGCCCGGGTAATGGACTGCTCCGCCCCGAATACCGGCGCGCCGTCCTCATTCCGGGAGCCCCGTACCGCCCCCGCCTTCAGCGCCGCGGACACGCTGCCCTTGGCCCACGCGGGGATGTCGCCGTCATCAGTGAAGCCGGTCATCTGTACTCCCTCCAGCTCCTCCATCCCCGTTGCCGCCATGGCCATGGTCAGGAACTGGGCCCGGCTGACGCTCTGGTCCGGATCGAAGAAATACCGCCCGTTGACGTACCTCCCCACATAAACCCCCTCCTCCGCCAGGTGGATGGCGGCTTTCTGGGCGGGGTGGCCCTCCAGGTCGGCGTAGCTCACCTTGGTGTCCGGCTTCTCGATGCGCAGCGTCACCTTGGCCTCGGGGGAGGTGTTCCCCGCCGGGTCGATGGCCACATAGGTGAAGCTGTCCCCGCCGGTCTTGTTCTCATAGGGGGTGTAGACAAACTGGCTGGACCCGTCCTCCGCCAAGGTCACGGCCCCCCGGGCGGGTGTGGAGGTGAGCTGGAAGGTCAGCACATCGCCGTCCCCGTCCACCGCGTCAAAATAGCCGGTGATTGCCACATTTTTATAGGTGCTCAGCTCCATATTCCGGGCCACGGGAGCGGTATTCTCCTGGGTGAGGAGGTAGAGCGTCACCGTCGTGGCCCCCTCCTGTGCCCCCGTGCGGAAGGCTGGCAGGAAGGTGAACGCGGTGGTACTGGCGGTGGGGTGCTGGGCAATCTGGAAGCGCAGTCCGGACAGCGCGTCGGCGGACACCACCGTCCCGGCCTCCACCGGCTGGCCGGCGATGCTCAGGGTCCCCACTCCGGCATCGGGCAGAGACTCAATGGTGATGCCGGTGAGTTCCCCCCTGCCCTTGGACTGGAAATCCTCCTGGGCGAAGGAAATGGACGTGCCAATCAGACCGTTTTTGGCAAAGTCAGCCACCTGGGGCGTCTCGTCCTTCCGGCTCCAGGGGAAAGCGGAGGCGGGAGAGATCAGTGCGCAGGCCATGATTGCCACTAGCAACGGCGCTGCGGCCCGCCGAAGGGAGTAAATGCGGTTCATAGTGATACCTCCTGGTTGTAAAGTGTACCACTAGCTTTTTCCCTTCCGGCAAAATTATGCGGGGGAGTGAAAAGTTGACTTGCCTTTCTCCCGTGTGCTGCTGCATCACAGGCGGTTGGCCCACCATACCCAAACGCGCTCAGGCCAGCGACATAACCGACACCTCAAAGGCGGTCCGCTCCTGGAGCTGGCCGTCTATTTCCTTGGTATAAGTACGGCTCTGGAGGCGGCCCTCCAGGGAGAGCGTATCCCCCACCGACATAGCGGCACAGCGGTGGGCCAGGCTCCCCCAGGCGATACAGGGCAGGTAGTCCGCCCGTCCGTACCTCCGGTTGACCGCCAGAATCATATCGCAGATGGTCCTCCCCAGGGGGGTGGCCCGGATAGCGGGGGGCTTGCACAGGGCTCCGGTCAGGGTCAGGCAGTTCTCGTCCTCCCCCTCCTCCTGGGACAGCTCCTGGGCGAAGACGCTGACGATGAGCCGGCTGCCCGTGCCGCTGCGGTTGTTGAAGGTGCGCACCTCCCCCCGGACGGTGAGCGGGTCGCCGGGCTGGAGGGAAAGCAGCTGTTCCTGGGCCGCGATGACATTCAGCCGGTCCTCCGCCCCGGACAGCCTGCGCACCGACAGGGGCAGGCGGCAGTAGGTCACCCCGTGGTTCACATGGGACAGGCCGGGCTCCTCCGCCAGCCTCCCCCGGAGAAAGATCTTGTTTTCATTTCGATTGGTCTGCATGGAGACAACACCCCTATCGTTTGTTGCTCCATCTTATGCGGGGATTTGGGGCAGTATGTCTCTCCTTTTGGCAAACAGAAAAATTCATTGATTTTTGTTGGAGGGGAGGCTATAATTTGGGGAGAGAACGCAGGACCCGGGGCGGTCCGGAAGGAGTGTACAGGCCATGGTCATCATTGGAATTGATCTGGGGACCACAAACAGTCTGGCGGCGGTGTGGCGCGGAGGCAGGAGCGAGCTCATCCCCAACGCCGCCGGGGAGTACCTGACCCCCAGCGTGGTCAGCGTGGACGAGGACGGCTCCATCCTGGTGGGGGCGGCGGCCAGGGACCGGCTCATCTCCCACCCGGAGCGCACCGCCGCCGGCTTCAAGCGGAGCATGGGGTCCAGCCGCCGGTACGAGCTGGGCGGAAAGTCCTTCACGGCGGAGGACCTGTCCGCCTTTGTGCTGCGCCGCCTGCGGGAGGACGCGGAGTCCTACCTGGGAGAGGTGGTGGAGGAGGCGGTCATCAGCGTCCCCGCCTACTTTGCCGAGGCCCAGCGCGCCGCCACCAAGCGGGCGGGGGCGCTGGCGGGGCTGACGGTGGAGCGGCTGGTGAACGAGCCCTCCGCCGCCGCCGTGGCCGGGCACATCGGAGAGGGGGACCAGGATAAGCTGTGTCTGGTCTTCGACTTCGGCGGGGGGACCCTGGACGTGTCTCTGGTGGAGCGCTTCGACAACGTGGTCAGCGTCACCGCCGTCAGCGGGGACAACCACCTGGGGGGCCGGGACTTTGATGAGAGCATCGCCCGGGGGTTCTGCGAGGACTGCGGGCTGGACTTTGACGCCCTCCCCCGCCAGCGCCAGGAGTCCCTCCGCCGCCAGGCCGAGTCCTGCAAGATGGCCCTCACCTCCCGGGAGTCGGTCATTATGGCGGTGTCGGACGAGGAGATCTCCGCCTCCCTGGTGCTGACCAATGAGTGGCTCATCCGCAAGAGCAGCGCCCTGTTCCAGCGGGTGTTGGCCCCGGTGCGGAAGGTGTTTCTGGACGCGTCGCTGTCCGCAGGGGACCTGGACGAGCTGGTGATGGTGGGGGGCTCCAGCCGGATGCCTGCCGTCCGCCGGTACATCGCCAGGGCCCTCCAGCGGGAGCCCGCCGCCGGAGCTCAGCCGGACACCGCCATCGCCGTGGGGGCAGGCATCTGCGCGGGAATGAAGGCCCGGGTGCGGGACCTGCGGGAGCTGGTCCTCACCGATGTGTGCCCCTTCACCCTGGGCATCGCCACCCTGAACCACGCGGAGCAGAGCCGGGATCTGATGTCCCCCATCATTGAGCGCAACAGCGTCCTGCCCACCAGCAAGGAGGGGGTCTACTACACCGCCTACGACGGGCAGAAGGCCATCGAGGTCAAGGTCTATCAGGGAGAGCAGCGCTACTGCGGGGACAACACCTATCTGGGCTGTCTGGAGATCGCCGTCCCCCCCGCCCCCCGAGGCCAGCAGTCTATTCGGGTGCGGTTCACCTATGACATCAACGGCCTGCTGGAGGTGGAGGTGGCGGGCAAGGACGGCCAGCAGGCCCGGCTGGTGCTCCAGGGCTCGGGTATGTCCGAGCAGGAGGTGGCCCAGCGCCTCAAGGAGCTCTCCTCCCTCAAGCTCCACCCCCGGGAGCAGGAGGGCCCCCGCAATCTCATCGCCCGAGGCCAGCGGCTGTACGCCATGACGGTGGGCAGTATGCGGGAGCAGGTGGCACAGATTCTGGACTGGTTCCAGGGGGAGCTGGTCTCTCAGGAGAGCATCCGGATCGCCAAGGCCTGCCGCAAGGTGGACGCCTTCTTTGACCGGGTGGAGGCCTACGTGGGCCAAGCAGACCTGCCCGAGCCCGAGGACGGCCCGGAGGAGGAGGCATGAGCTGGCCCTGGTCCGAGCTGGGTCTCCCCGGCCCCTCCGACCTGTCCGCCGTCCGCCACGCCTACGCCCAGCGTCTGAAAACCACCCACCCGGAGGAGGACCCGGAGGGCTTTCAGCGGCTCCACTCCGCCTTCCAAACCGCCAGCCGGCTGGCCAGACGGCAACAGCAGAGCGCTCCCCCTCCCCCTCCCCCGGTCTGGCGGCAGGAGGAGCGGGGGCGGCAGAAAAATCGGGAACAGCGCCGGGAGGAGCAGGCAGAGCCGCCTCCCGAGTGGGATTATGATGAGCTCCTCCGGGAGGGACAGGCCGGACGCTCCGGGCCCCGCCGGGAGGAGCAGGCGGAGCCGCCCCCTGAGTGGGATTATGATGAGCTCCTTCAGGAGGGGCAGACAGCGCGCTCCGGGCCCCGCCGGGAGGAGCAGGCGGAGCCGCCTCCGGAGTGGGATTATGATGAGCTCCTTCAGGAGGGGCAGACAGCGCGCTCCGGGCCCCGCCGGGAGGAGCAGGCGGAGCCGCCCCCTGAGTGGGATTATGATGAGCTCCTTCAGGAGGGGCAGACAGCGCGCTCCGGGCCCCAGCGGGAGGAGAGGCAGGACTGGGATTACGAGCGTCTCTTCGCCGAGGGGGACGCGGAGCGCGCCCAGGCCCGCAGGCGGCGGGGTGAGGAGCGCAGCCGGCAGGACCGGGAGCGGCGCTCCGCCTGCGAGCGGGAGCGGCTGGAGAGTTTTTCCCGCCAGCAGGCCCGGTGGCGGGAAACCGAGGCCCTTCTCCACACCCTGGAGCTCCTCTACAGCAGCGGGGCCCCCACAGAGGAGTGGAACAAGCTCTTTCAGGGGAGCATGTTCCAGCAGGCCAAGGACTCCCTGGACCTGATTTTCGGCCTGGAGGATTTTCTTTCCGTCCATCAGGACCTGCCCCAGCCAGTGCGTCTGGCTCTGTTTGCGGCCTACGGCTTCGACCGGGGGGTGTCCCGGCCCGAGCTGCGCCCCCTGTATCAAATGCTCCTCCCCGCCCGGCAGGAGGAGAACAAAAAGCGGCATCGCCAGTGGGGACTCAATCTTTTGGGCTTTTTCGGCGGCCTTGCGGGCCTGATGATCTGCATGGTGGTCCTCACCTCCTCCCTCCTGCCCATCTACCTTATCCTGGCGGGCGTGATTTTTTACGGCCTGCGGAAGGGCTGGCTCCAGCGGCCGCCCAAGCATCTGGAGCAGGGCAGGCGGAGCTGGATCTGGGTCCCCGTCCTCGCCCTGGTGTCCCTGGCCCTGGTCCTGGCGGTCCCCTGGCTCACCGGCCGTCTGACCCCGCCCGACCCCAGGGAGCTGGTGTGCCAGTACCTGGAGGAGGATTTTGGCCAGTCCTTCCAATCCCTCTACTCAGGGGACGCCGGGGACGCTGAGCGTTACTCCAACGTCTTCCAGGACGCCAGCTCCCGCCGCTTCCTGGCCGGACCCGACGGGGAGCGGGACCTGGAGGCGGGACGGCGGGGCTACACCACCAACTATACCGACATCCGGCTGATGTGGTCCCTGCGGCAGTTCACCCAGAACCAGAGCGCCGATGTGACCCTCACCATGGACGTGGGCCAGGGTCTGGAGAGCTGGGAGACCACAGGCCGCTACATCCTGTGCATCCCCTTCAGCGGGGCCCAGGAGGTCATCCGTCAGCTGGGGATCTGGCTGGAGGAGACCGCCCGGGCGGACTGGTATCAGACCATGCCCCCCTTCTTCCAGCTGACGCTGGCCTGCCCCGGCATGGCGGAGGATGAATATCTGGTCATCTCGGACTACTGCTCGGACAATGGCCCCTTCGACCCCCAGCCGGCCCTGGCCTACTACGAGGAGGAGCTCCCCTTCCACTACTGCGCCGCCCTGCTGGAGGCCTGCGGAATTCGGGAAACGGTCCGGGGCAGCGGCACGGCCATCAAAAACCTGTCCGCTCAGGGCCGTATGGAGCTGGATGGACAGTCCTGGTACTGGCTGGCGGGGCTGGACGGGGAGAACAACGTGGTCATTCAGTACTTCGTCAGCCCCAGCGGCGGCGTCATCCGCTGCTTCCCCGACGCCCTCATCCACACTGAGGAGGAGATCCTGTCTCTGCCCTTCTATAAGATCGTCCACCTGCCCCAGAACGAGGGGGTCCGCTTCCGGTTCGTGGACGTCTTCTACGCATGGACCCGCTGATTCCTTGCGGTTTTTAGAAAGTTCCAGTAAATTTAATGTTTCGGACATGATTTCGACACACTTTTCCTGTATCCTGTCGGATGAGGTGATGTACGTGAAATTTTGTCAGCGGCTGCGGGAGCTGCGGGAGGAGCGCAAACTGACCCAGACGGCACTGGGAGCTGAGATCCATATTTCCGCACGGATGATAAGCTTTTATGAGAGCGGCAACCACTTTCCAAAGGATGAGGAGGCTCTGAAGCGGATGGCCGCCTTTTTCCAGGTCAGTCTGGACTATTTGATGGGCTTCTCCGACCTGCGGGAGGAGGAACCGGTGCGTAAGCTCTGCGCCGCCCTGCGGGAGCTGCCCCCCGGCGAACGCAAAAGCTTGATCGACTACCTGGATTATCTGTATTACCGGTCAGAGCGGCGGAAAAAACGACAGGACTGAACAAAACTTCCCGGAGCACCGTGTTCTCGCGGCGCTCCGGGAATATTTTTGGGCCTCCAGCCATCCCTGGAGCGGGACGGCTTTGCGGGACGCGCTGCGCTCACGGCTCCCCCAGCTTGACCACAGCCACCCCGTCGTAGAGAATTACCGAACCGGCCTCCGGCCAGCAGGGCATCTCGTAAATCAGGTCGGAGCCATACACCGACTGCCACTGCTCATCGGTGAACCCGGGCATCCGCAGGGCCGCGTAGTGCTCCAGCAGGTCGCGGGCGGAGTAGTAGCTGAGCAGAGACCTGCTGTCCGTCCCGGTGAGGGGGTGCGGGTCAAACAGAGCGGGGATCCCCGTGCCGTACAGGCCGTCGGGCAGGCTCCCCACCAGGGCCACCGGGGTTTGGGGGGTGTAGCCCTCCAGGCTCTCCACCCGCCCGGCGATGCGGTTGGCCACCGCGATGGAGTTCTCATACCGCACCTGAAGCCGGAGATAGGAGACATTGTTCGTATAAAATCCGCACCACACCAGCAGAGCGCTCAGCACCAGACCCGCTCCGAACACTCCGCGCCAGGCCGGCCTGCCCGCCCGGACCAGGCTCTCCGCCAGCAGCTCGGACACCTTGATCGCCAACAGAAAGACCAGCACAAAGGCGTAGATCATCAGCTGGTGAACCTCTCCCCCCACGGTGAGCACCGCCACAAAGTCCAGCGCCAGAGGGACCAGCGCCAGCCCGGCGGCGGTGAGCAGCAGACGGGGCGGGTCCCGGAACAGCCCCCGCGCCGCCGCCAGCCGCAGCCCTGCGCACACCAAAAACACACAGCACAGCAGCTGGACCAGCCGGTAAAACCCGTTGAGATAGCCGGGGGCAAGGAAGTGCTTGAAAAACACCAGATAGGCCCTGGGGATCTGCCCGAGGAAGAGCAGAATGTTGCCCAGACTCATCTGGTTCATCCCCTGGTAGTCCACCAGCTGGGTGTGGGTGACCAGAAGGAGGAGCTTCATGACAGCGTAGTACAGGATCAGCGCTCCCCCGCACACGGCGATATATCCAAGCCCCTTTTTTACCGTCCGGTCCAGGGCCTCCCCCTCCAGCAGCATCAGGACACAGTCCAGCAGGAACAGGCCGATGGCGTAGCAGATAAACGCCTGGTAGGTCCCGCAGGCCACCGCCAGCAGAAGGACCGCCACCAGCCAGCCCCAGCGGTACCGCTTCGCGCAAAAAACCCCCAGGGCGTTGAGCATCAGGGCCAGGAAGTAGGCGTCGGCGGTAAACAGATAGGAGAAAATCGCCGAGATGCTGGGGAAGGTCACCAGCAGCCCGGCGGCCAGCACGATGTGGACCGGGTGGCTCAGGCCGAGGATGCGGACGGTCAGCCCCGCCGTCACCGCCAGCGCCAGAATGGAGATCAGGCCGATGACCACCGGGAGCTGAAAATAGGTGCTGAAGGAGGACAGCAGCTGTGCCGACCACCGGCCGCTGCTGAGCACGTCGTTGTTGGTGAAGGTGGAGTGGATGCTGTCGTGGTTGGGCAGCAGATTGGTCAGCAGATAGAGATGGGTGAGAAATCCCACCAGACAGGCGGCGAAAAAGGCCAGCCGGAAGCTGGGGGTGATGCGCTCCCACGGCCCCCGGAGCGCTGGCCAGCGGAAGCCGTCATTGGTATGGTCCATGGAGAAGGACTCCTTTCCTGGCTCTTCGTCCGCCTGCGCGGGACCAAAATGGCCGGCAGGCAGCAGATTTTGTCTGTTTTCCAGTATAAATCTTTCCCACGAAATGTCAAGAGCTTCTTCCTCCCTCACGGGGAACGATTTCATCCCCACTGCCGGGAGGGGTCAGGTATCCTGTCCTCTGCGCCGGGCAGGCTGACGGGATGGACATTGATTTCTGTGAGAGTTTGGTTTCACCCCTTGCAAAGCGTGGAATCTTCTGCTATAATACCAGAGGATGAGATGTAAATCCGGCACGCCGCAGGGGCAGCGGTCCCGCTCCGGCACGCCCATCCCTAAGTCTATAGAGAAGGCCGGTGAACACGGTGGCCCGAAAAGAGAAGGCAGCAAAAAAAGGAAAACAACCCAAGCAGAAAAAGCCCTCCCGTGCAGAGCGAAAGGCCGCAAAGCAGGAGCAGAAGAAGAAAAAGAGCGGCAGCCTGCTGCTGAGCCTGCTGACGGTACTCCTGGTCCTGGTCGGCATTGCGGAGCTGGGCTTGCTCTCCTTTATTGGGATTACCGCCTTCCGCTCCTCCATGGTCAAGCCCCAGAGTGTCTCTGTCAGCTCCGGCCAGAGCGGGACGGAGACCTTCTATATCCAGTACAGCGGTCCGGGCCGGCGGGTGGTGGACGGCGTTCTGGTGGAGGGCCGGGAGCTGGAGCAGAACATGGTGCAGACCCCCACAGACAGCCCCTCCGCCGCCTGAGCACAGACGGCTTTGGCGGAACTGCAAATATACAGGCGGCTCTCCGGAGAACGGAGGGCCGCCTGTTGCTACGTTCTAAGCCTCTGTCTCCTCCCTGGCGGGGGCGTCCAGACGCATAAGGTCGATATGCTCCACAATACTGTCGATCATGCCGGACTGGATGTACTGCTTGGCCTGGCGGACAGCGTTCTGGATGGCGTAGGCGTCGGAGGAGCCGTGGGCCTTGATGACCGGCTTGGAGATGCCCACCAGAGCGGTCCCCCCCACCTCGCTGGAGCTCATCAGCTTTTTCAGATCCTTCAGCCCCCCCGACACCAGCAGGGCGGCCAGCTTGGTGAAAAGGTTTTTCATAAAAACGCCCTTCAGCTCCCGGACCAGGAACAGGCCGGTCCCCTCCATGGCTTTCAGGAAGATGTTCCCCGAGTAGCCGTCCGCTACGATGACATCCACCGCGCCCTCTACCGCCTCCCGGGCCTCCACGTTGCCCACGAAGTTGATGCGGCCCGCCTCCCCCGCCAGCTCCAGCATGGGGTAGACGGCGGTCTGGAGGGAGGTCCCCTTGGAGGGCTCCGCACCGATGTTCAGCAGGCCCACCTTGGGGTTGGGACGGCCCATCACCTTCTCGGCGTAGTACGACCCCATGTAGGCGAACTGGAGCAGGTACTCCGGGGGGCACTCGGCGTTGGCCCCGCAGTCAATGAGCACCGCCCCGCCGTTCCCTGTGGGGATGACCGGAGCCAGCGCCGCCCGGCGGATGCCCTTGATGCGCTTGGCCACCAGGGTAGCTCCCGACAGCAGCGCCCCTGTGGAGCCGGCGGAGACAAAGGCGTCCCCCTCCCCGTTCTTCAGCAGGGTCAGCCCCACCGTGAGAGAGGAGTCCTTCTTCTTCCGAAAGGCGGTGGCCGGGTCGTCACACATCTCCACCACCTGGCTGGCGTGGGCGATTGCGACCCCGGCGGGCAGGTCCTGGATGCCGTTGTCCGCCATGGTTTTCAGGATATCCTCCCCACGGCCCACCAGGATGACCTCCACCCCGTACTCCTTGGCGGCCTGAATGGCGCCCATCACCGGGGCCTGGGGCGCGTTGTCCCCTCCCATGGCGTCTACAATGATTTTCATAGCGTTCCCTCTTTTCTTTGTGCGGTGTGTGCTTCTGCTGCGCGGATGTGACGCGCCGTACTGGTGACCGTGGGGATGCCGGCAGGTCGTATCCCTACGGCAAATCTAATCCCGCCAGCGTTTCCAGGGCCCGTTTGGAGAGCTCCGCGTTTTTATTGCGCTTCCCCTTCACCCGGAAGCCCAGCGGGGGGATCAGCCCGAAGTTCACATTCATTGGCTGAAAGTTTACCACACTCTCATCGCTGATGTAAAGAGCCAATGCGCCCATTGCGGTCTCCCGGGGGAAATGGACCGGCGGTTTTCCCTCCAGGCGGCGGGCCAGCTCCAGGGCGGCCAGGCATCCGGAGGCGGTGGACTCCACGTACCCCTCCACCCCGGTGATCTGTCCGGCGAACATCAGCCGCTCCTGCCCCCGCACCCGGTAATAGCGGTCCAGCAGCCGGGGGGAGTCCAAAAAGGTATTTCGGTGCATCACGCCGTACCGCACATATTCCGCGTTTCTCAGGGCGGGAATCATGGAGAACACCCGCCTCTGCTCGGGCCACTTCAAATGGGTCTGGAAGCCGACCAGATTGTAAATGCTGCCCTGGGCGTTGTCCTTGCGCAGCTGGACCACGGCGAACGGTTCCTTCCCCGTCTTAGGGTCCCGCAGTCCCACCGGCTTGAGGGGTCCGTAGCACAGGGTATCCCTCCCCCGGCGGGCCATGACCTCCACCGGCATACAGCCCTCAAAGACCCCGCTGTCCTCAAAGCCGTGGACCTCCGCCTCCTCCGCGGTGGTGAGCGCCTGCCAGAATGCGTCGTACTCCTCCCGGCTCAGGGGACAGTTGATGTAATCCGGGGTCCCACGGTCGTACCGGGAGGCGAACCAGGCGCTGTCCATATCCACGCTCTCGAAGGTGACCAGGGGGGCGGCGGCGTCAAAGAAGTTGAGGTACTTGCTCTCAGGGAACAGCTTTGCGATCTGCTCCGACAGCGCCTCACTGGTCAGGGGCCCGGTGGCGAAGATCACCTGTCCCTGGGGGATTTCCACAACCTCCCCCTCCCGCACGGTGATATTGGGGTGGTTCCTGACGCGCTCCGTGACGGCGGCAGAAAAAGCCTCCCGGTCCACCGCCAGGGCTCCCCCCGCCTCCACCCGGTGTGCGTCGGCGCAGGCCATGATGAGGGACCCGCACCGGCGCAGCTCCTCCTTCAGCAGGCCCACCGCGTTCTCCAGCTGGTCGGAGCGCAGGGAGTTGGAGCATACCAGCTCCCCGAAATTGGCGCTGTGGTGGGCGGGTGTCATTTT
>JAAWSG010000062.1 GCA_022801435.1 Lawsonibacter sp. | reverse complement strand
CTTCTTTTCCTGCGGTCTTGGCCATATTGTGCCCTTCCACATCGGCCTTCACCTCTGCCGGACTGCTTTCGTCAATTCCTGAATTTGCTCATTTATAGTATTCCTCCTAAATATGCAGGCCGAGGACGCTCGGTCCTGAGCACTCTAAAAACGCCAATCCAGGCCAGCCCGTATTTCCCACCGCAGACTCATCCCTGTCCGCTGGGGAAATGCCGGTCCAGCCTAGACGCGACACTTTATTTTCCGATCTCCAATCCTTTGGAGATCACCGCTTTCAGCAGATTGAAGGCCGTCACATTGGCATTGTACGCCTGACTGGCTGCCATGCCGTCTGTGATCTCCTTCACCAGATCCACGTTGGGGAGCTCTACATACCCCTCCTCATTGGCGTCCGGGTCGGTAGGATCGTACTTCAGCTTGAAGTCTGACGGGTCCTCCCCCACCTCCGCCACCCGGACACCGGTCTGTTCCCGTTCCTGGAGGCGGCTGAGCACACGGCTGTTCCGGGTCAGCGCCAACACCTCGCTGAACCGTCCTCCGCCGTTTTCCGCCTGGAAGACTGTGACCTTCCTTCTGTAGGGCCCCTCCCCAGTCTCCGTGCGGGTAGTGTTCATATTGACAATGTTTTCCGAGATCACGTCCAGCCGCTGCTGCTGTGCCGTAAAGCCGGAGCCGATGACGTCAATCGCGCCGACAAAGGCCATAGCGGGTCATCTCCCCTCTTGCCGCCGCGTCTCCCAACGCGGCGGGTTTATTTTACTGTCCCCGGATGACGCTGCGCAGCAGGGACAGGTTGCTGTTGATGGCGTCCATGGTGTACTGCATTTGCAGGGCGTTCCGGGTGGCCTCTGTAATCTGCTCTGAGACCGTGACCCCGTTGTCATCCATCCGGGTGCTCTCGTCATAGGCGATCTGGGTGACGGGCCGGGCGGAGGTGATGGCCGAGCGCATGGAGGCCACCGGATGCTCCATCCGGGAGCCGGTGTGCAGGCGGTCCCGGAGCGCCTCCTCAAAGGTGACGTACTGGGCCTTATAGCCGGGGGTCTCCGCGTTGACGATGTTATTGTTGATGACGCTCATCTTGGTCCACTGGAAGTTCATCGCGCTCTCCAGCATCAAAACGGAGTTTGAGAACAGTCGGTCCATCATATTAAGGTCCTTTCTTCCGGGATTCCGGCATCAAACCGGCATTTTACACTTAGTACCTTTGATTATATCACGAACCTTACAAAAAAGCAAGGGACACAGCAGACTTTCTCTATTTTATCTTGAGGCACAGGCCGCAGGCATTTTCATGACGCCAAGTATCTATAGCATACAACATTACCACGCCGATTGCAATGGTAAATTTCTCAAATTTCTCCGATTGCAGGGGGTCAGTTTCTGCTGTTTAAACCGGGACGCTCTCCGGCCCCTCTTTGCGGACAGACGGCCCCCGCCCAAAGAGGCGGGGGCCGTCCGGGTGAAACTTTATTTTCCCTGTTCTTTCAGCGCGTTGAGCAGCTCCAGGGGGGAGATCTCCTCGTCCGCCGCTTCCCGGTTGGTCTGGGCGGCCGCCTTGAGCTCACTGCGCAGGATGGGCACCTCCCGGGGGGCCTGGATGGCCAGGCGGACCCGGCCTGCCTCCACGGCCAGGACGGTGACCTCCACCTCCTCCCCGATGAGCAGGGACTCGCCCTCTTTTCTCTGGAGGATCAGCATGGCGCGGCCTCCTCCCGCTGTCCGAACTCCGACAGCCGGTGGTGCATTTTGTACCCCTGGTCCTCCAGAATGACCTGCATGGCCTGGCGGGTGTCCTCATTGACCGCCACGGGGCAGCGCAGGTTCACCGTGCTGTCCGACACGGGATTGCGGACCACGCAGAGGGTATAGAAGCACAGGTCCTCACTGCGCTCCACCCCCAGGGCCTTCAGCTCGCCGGGGGCCAGCTTGGGGGCGTAGTCCGGCTTGAGGCAGAAGGGGTTCATCGCCACGAAGGCCAGCCCCGGGGTCACCGAGCTCTGGAAGCAGAGCAGGCTGCCCCCGCCCCCCTCGAAGGGGAGGAGGTAAAACGCCTTCTCCTCCTCAAAGCCGAACAGCCCCTCGGGGAAGCGGAGGACCTCCTCCTCCGGGCAGTCGATCTCTCCAAAATACTTGGTCTGTAACCGCATGATTCCTCCTTGTGTTCGGGCGCGTTCCGGCCCGGAGTGCTACGCCTTCACGTCCACCGGCTCGTAATTGGGGTCGGAGGAGGGGGGGACGTAGATGGGTCCGCCGATGTACTTAATGACCACATCGGGGCGCTGGGTGACGGTGAACTCGATGTCGCCGGGGGTGAACTCAAAGCTGCCCTCGTTCATCCGCCAGTCGATATTCAGCTTATCCATCTCATACCGGATGTTCATCTCGCCGGGATCCCAGGTGATTTCCGGACCCTCCTTGGGGATAAAGTCGATTCCCACGTTGGTCTTCACATCCTTCATCATGGCCTCCTCGGCGAACTGGGTCACCAGCTCCTCTCCCACCTGGGTCTCCAGCAGCAGCTGCCCCTGGCGGGCATAGGTGGCGGTGGCCTCATAGGCGGCCTGGTGTCCCTTCTGCGCGTTCTGGTCCAGATACCGGGCCAGCGTGGGGGACAGGGAATTGCGGGCTTCAAATGTGTCGATGTTGACCTTGATGGGCCGGCTTTTGATCTTCAGGCCATTTTTCTCCCGGCTGATCTCCATCTCGGCCGTGCCCCGGGCATACTCCAGCTTGGCGTTGGTGGTTTTCATCTCAATCTGGATGGGGACAGTTGTGATTTCAATCAATGGCTTCATTGTGTAATACGCGCTCCCTTCTGCATCCGATTAGACATCCGTGTCCGATTTTACACATAACCATTTTGCACACATTCGCTTCCAAGTACAAGGGGTCGCAGAAAATTTTTCCGGACCGCCCCAGCGGAGCGGTCCGGAGGGGTGTTAGCGCATGTAGTCGATGAGGGACTGGCTGAGCAGCTGGTTGCCGATTTTCAGCGCGGAGTTGTAGCAGTACATATCCCAGGAGAACTGGGTAAGCGCGTCCGCCAGGTCCACCTGCTCGATGTCCAGGATCTGCTCGTTCAGGTTGTTCTTCTGGTCGTTCAGGCGGGACTCGTTGGTTTTCAGGAACTTGGACATGGCGTCCAGGTTGACCCACTCCTCGGTGGTGTGCTCCTGGGTGTATTTCAGCTTATCCATCAGGAGATAGGCGTTCTTCTCGTCCTCCCCGCTGGCCCACTCGCCGCTCTCGCTGTCGCAGCGGTCGAAAATGGCGGCCAGCTGCTTGGCGGCCACGGCCAGATTGTTGGACAGGCCGTTCTCGTCCACCCCGAAGCCCAGGAACCTGATGCCGGACAGGGCCAGGTTGAACGCGGAGCCGTCAATAATTTTCCCGTCCGGCCCCTCCTTCAAGCCCATGCCCAGGTCGACATTCATCTCCTCCTCACACAGCTCCTGGAGCTTTTTATAGTTCTCCTGGTCTGTGTAGTAGGCGTACCAGCCCTTCTCCGCTTCGCTCCAAGAGGGGTCCTCCTTCTTGGGGAGGTTGGTGGCATTGCCGTCCGCGTCCAGCCAGCCCTGGACCGTGGTGGACTTGGTGGCCTCGGGCGGGGTGTCCGTCTTATGCTGGTAGTAGTCCTTCCACGCCTGCGGCTCCGTTGTATCTGCGTCGGCCTTGGTATTGACCATATTGTCAATCCAGCTTGGTTCCGTGGTGGCAGGCTTCTCGCTGCTGGCCCGGGTGTAGTAGTCAAACCATGCCTGGTCGTCATCTGTCCAATTTGCCGCTCCACCTTTTGCGGTCTGGGCACGAGTCAGCGCGCCTGGGTCGGTGGCCTGGGGAGGCTTCACCCCGCCGGAGTTGACATTGATGCCCCGGTAGTACAGTTCATCCCCCTTCCAGGTAAAGGGGACGTTCAGGCCGTCCGCTCCGGCGAAGACGAACTGGTCGCCCAGCTGGCCGTTCATGGTCTGAACGATGGACTCGGCGGACTCACTGAGCACCTGAGCCAGGGGTTTTCTGCCCGCGCCCACCGTGCCGGTATCCCCCCGGACGGCGGAGACACGGTCGTTCTTGTCGCTCAGCTCCTCAGTCACGGCGGTCAGGGCGGTCCAGGCGGTGTGGTACTTGCTGTAGGCGTCCTTGGTGTTGCTCAGATAGCTGCTCGTCTGGCAGTAGTCCCGCCGCAGACGGAAGGCCTGGGTGGCGGCGGCGGGGTCCTCGGCGTAGCTGTTGAAGGTGCGCTGGGTGAGCACCTTGTCCCGGGCATCGGACAGCCTGTTGGTGGAGCCCATCAGGTTGTACCGGTAGCTGTTCATCATCATATTGGTGGTGATCCGAAAGCTCATATGAAAATCCTCCTTACAGGTTCAGCGGCTTAAATCGTGCCGTTAATCAGCTTATCCAGCATGGAGTCCAGGGTGGTCAGCAGGGTACAGGCGGCGGAGTAGGATTTTTGGAACTGCATCATGTTGGTGGCCTCCTCGTTCAGGTCCACGCCGGAGACGCTGGAGCGGTCGTTGTTCAGCTCCAGGGAGCGCAGGCTGTACTGGCTATAGAGGTTGGCGGTGACGTTCTCGTCGGTGGCCCGGGTGGCGTTGGTGTTGATAAGCTGCTCGGCGAAGGTCCCGTTGAAGTAGACTCCCGGCTTGGCGTCGGGCTGGACGTCGGCGGGGTCGTAGTCCAGCTTCTTGGTCATCAGGTTAATGAGGTGGACGATGTTGTCGTTCCGGGTGGTGTGGTCGATGACCGTCCCGTCGGCCAGCTCCTCGTCGGGCAGCTTGGTCTGGAGCACCCGCACCGAACCTCTCTGCCAGCCCTGGGAGACGCTGATGTTCTTGGCGGTGATCCCCGTGGGGTCGTTGCTGGAGCCCGAATTGCTGAACAGCACGCCGCCGTCGTAGTACTCGTACTCGGTCTTCAGCTTGCCCTGCAGGCGCAGCTCCTCCAGCCCCCGGTAGGCCGCTTCCTTCTCCGCCTGGATGTCCGGGTTGTATTTCAGGTCGCTGACTCTCAGGGCGCGCTTTCCGCCGTTCCCGTCGTCGATCATGACCGGATTCCCGTCCGCCATCAGGAACTCCCCTGCGGCGTTGGTCTCATAGTAGGTGTCCGCCAGGTTGGGGTTGAACTGGTTGGCCTCGTTGAACTCCTTCGCCAGCTTCTGGGCCAGGGCGTCCAGGGCCTTCATATAGTAGGGGATGCCCCGCTTCTCCAGGGCCTTCTCGTCCACGGCGATATCCGCGTCACTGGAGAACTCACCCTCCTCGGTGAGCAGCTCCCGCTTGGCCTGGAGGGAGCCCTCCAAGGTGCGGTCCCCCAGCACGGTATAGGTGTCGATGTCGTTCTGGCCATCCTTCATGTACCGCCCCTTGGGGTCCTTCAGGGGGTCCAGCACGATCTGGAGGTAGGTGTTGTCCACCGCGTTATCCGGGTCTGTCAGCACCGCGTCCATGTCGGCCTTGGGAATATCCGGTGTAAAGGCTGACTGCTTTAAATCATCATTGGGAATCTTATCCGGAATGGATATCTGGGTGGCGTAGATGCCGTCCACCAGGTTGACCGCGGGGTCCCCGGTCCCGGCGATGGAGATGACCAGCTTCTCCACGTCCTTATACTGGTCCAGGGGCTCGGTGGTATAGGTGACGTTGATTTTCATATACTTGGACAGCTCGTCAATGGCGACATTCCGGGCGTCCCGCAGCTCCAGGGCCTTGTCGTCATAGATGCCGGCCCGGCGGATCTCGGTGTTCAGGTCCTGGATTTTGGTCAGAAGGGTGTTGACCGCCTGCACATCGTCCTTCACCAGGTTGGTTTTGTAGTTGTCATAAACCGTCTCGGTGGCGTTGGCGTAGTCGTTGATGAGCTTGGCCAGGGTGGTGGCGGAACCACGGACGATGGTATCTACCGAGTCGTCCCCCGGGCGGCGGCTGAGGATTTCCAGCTGGGCGAGCAGGTCCTCGATCTGGTTTTGGACAACGCCGAACTCGCCCTCGCCCTTGCCCACCTCGTCCCAAATGTCACCGAGCTCCATCAGCCCCTTGAGCTTGGCCTCCGCCTGTCCCAGAGCGGCCTGCTCGTTGCGGAAGCGGATATCCATATAGGGGTCCCGGAGCTGGGACACGCCGTCACACAGCACGCCGTAGCCGATGTTGGTGTTGAACTTGTTGGCGTACCGGACCATCCCCCCGGAGTGGAGGGAGATCAGGTCCATCCGCTGCCGGGTATACCCTGGGGTGTTGATGTTGGCGATGTTGTTCCCCGTCACGTTGAGGGAGGCCTGGGAGGCGTAAATCCCCAGCCGCGCGGTGGTGAAGGAACCAAAGGTACCAATAACAGCCATAGTTGTTCTCCTTTATCTTAACTTTGATCTCATGAATCGGGAATCCGGTCTATGCCCGGAAATCTGTCTGGCGGGTGTTTCTCAGCTCCTTGGCCTGGGCGTCGTCTCCCATCCGCTGGGCCTGGAGCTGTTCAATGGCCCGCAGGTTGCACTCCAGGGTATTCCGCGCCACCTCAGAGGCCGCCTGAAACACGCTGTACTGCTGCCGGAGCCGTTCCGCCGCGGCCTTGACCTCCAGCCTCAGCTCCTGGGGGGCGCGGTCGGGAAGTCCGCTGAGGTTTACCCCCTCCAGGCCCAGCCCGGCGAGCATCTTCTCCCGCCGGATGTCAAAGCTGCGCAGGGAAAGGCTGATGGCCTGCTCCTGCTTCATGCAGTCCTCCACCCCGGGCAGGTCCCCCCGGGAGGCGGCGGCGGTCTTGAGCTCCTCCACTCCGGTCAGCCGCTCCAGGGTCTTGGTCAGCCCGTCCAGCAGCTCCAGATATCCCTTCCAGGTGATTTCCGCCATTTACTCGCCCTCCCCCAGCAGCAGCATCCGTGCGGCGGTCTCCATGGCGTCGGGGCGGTACTCCCCGGCGGACACCTGCCTGCGCAGCTGCTGGATCTTTCCGGTGGTGTTGTGGGTGCGCACCTGATAGGCCAGGTCGCTGACCATCTGCCGGAAAGCGTTCCGGTCGGTGGCGGCGGACAGGGTAATCTGGTCAAAGCTGCCCTCTGTGCTGTGGCCGCCCTGTACCCCGCTGGACCGCACGCCGCTGGGAAAGATGGGGGAGATGTACCCCTCGTGTCTTGTAATCTGCATATTGTAACCTCCATCGCTCCCCCGGGCAGGGGCGGATACTCACTCATTTTTGCGCAGAAACGCTCTATGTATTAGTTCTATCGGATTTCTTCCGCAAAAAATAACACGGGGAGGGAAAATTTTTTCCTCCCCGGCCCCGCACAGGCCCCTTCCCTGTCTGGAAACCTCTGCATCATTTGGGATTTACCCATTGCGTCCCGCCCGGTTTTGCGTTATAATCTTAGGAAAAGGAGGGACCGCTCCCAACGGAACGCGGCCCAATGACCAGGAAGGGTGGATGTGTCTGTGAACAGCAGCAAGTATTTGCGCCACTGCACCAAAGCGGAGATATACGACAACGAAGATGAGCTGATCTGTCAGGCCCGGGTGAGCATGGACGCGGGGGGAGGCCTGCTGGTCTTGGTACCCCGCAGCTTCAACTATCAGGAGCTGGGCCTGTGCAAGACCATTTTCTTCGACCCCATGCTGGGGCTGGTCACCTGTAAGTGCGCCTTCTCCAGCCCCCTCCTGCTGCCCGAGCAGATGCTGTCCCTCCGGTGTCAGATCATGGAGCAGCTGTCCGCCCACCAGCGCAGGGACGACATCAAGCTCCCCCTGTCCGCCCAGACCTCGGTCGCCCTGGACGGCGGGGAGGAGGAGCCCGTCCCCGCCGTCATCCGCAATATCAGCGCCGGCGGGGTCTACCTGACCACCTCCCTGAAGGCGGAGGCGGGGGATAAGCTGCTGTTCATCTTCCACGAGGCGGGCAAGGATATCCCCCTCACCGCCGAGGTGCTCCGGGTGGAGGACCGCAGTCTCTACTCCAGCCGCCCCATTGCCGGCTACGGCTGCCGGTTCGTGGAGCTGTCCACCCTCTATGAAAACCAGCTCCGGGGCTACGTCTTCCGGGAGGAGCGCCGCCTCCACGCCAGCAAGCGGGATGACGACTTTGACGACTACGACAGCCCGGAGGACGAGGAGGAAGACGACGACGAGGAAGACGAGGACTGAGCCTACATAAAGAAACAAGACCCGCGTCCCTCACCGGACGCGGGTCTATTGCATTTCACAGCGCAGGCGCTCCAGGGCCCGGCGCTCCAGACGGGAGACCTGCACCTGGGACACCCCCAGCACCCGGGCGGTATTCATCTGGGTCATCCCCCGGTAGTAGCGCAGCACCAGCACCTGCTGCTCCCGCTCGGGCAGGCCCGCGATGGCGGAGCGGAGGGTGATGCGCTCCACCAGCCCCTCTTCCTCTCCGCCGGAGGTGAGCATTCCCTCCAGGGTCAGGCCGCCCTCCCCCGTCTCGGACTGCAAGGAGATCACCGGCTCGGCGGCGGTGTCGGCGGCGGCGATCTCCTCCGGGGTCAGGCCGGTCTCCTCCGCCAGCTCGGACAGGGTGGGCTCCCTCCCCAGCTGGACGGACAGCCTTCCCCGCACCGCCCGCAGGCCCGCCCCCCGCTCCTTCAGCCCCCGGCTCACCTTCACCGGCCCGTCGTCCCGGAGGAAGCGGCGGATTTCCCCGGCGATCTTGGGCACGGCGTAGGTGGAAAACTGGGTCCCGTACTCCGGGTCGAACCCCTGCACCGCCTTGAGAAAGCCCAGACAGCCCAGCTGGTACAGGTCGTCCGGCTCCACCCCCCGGCCGTAGTAGCGGCGCACCACGCTCCAAATCAGGCCGTTGTTCTCCAGCAGCACCTGCTCGCAGGCCCCGCTGTCCCCGCTCCGGGCGGCCTGGAGCAGCGCGGAGCCGGACAGCCCCCCGCTCACTTCCCCTCCCTCTGGGCGATGGCCCGGCGCATGGTGACGGTGGTCCCCTTTCCCGGGACGGAGCGCACCCGCAGCGTGTCCATAAAGCTCTCCATAATGGTAAAGCCCATCCCCGCCCGCTCCTCGCTGCCCGTGGTGAAGAGCGGTACGCGGGCCTGCTCCACGTCCGCGATCCCCACCCCCCAGTCCTTGACCACGATCTCCAGGGTGTGCTCCTCCCGGACACGCAGCTTCATCACGATTTTCCCCAGCACATCGGGGTAGGCGTGGACGATGGCATTGGTCACCGCCTCGCTGACCGCGGTCTTGATGTCGTTGACCTCCTCCAGAGTGGGGTCCAGCTGGGCGGCAAAGCAGGCCGCCGCCGCCCGGGCAAACCCCTCGTTGGCCGACCGGCTGGGGAACTCCAGGGTGACATGGTTTTCTGTTTTCATTATGTACGCCTCCTATTCAAACCGGATCAGCCGCCCCAGTCCGGCGGCCTGAAACACCCGCTCCGCCTGGGCCGGGGTGTTGACCACCCGGACCGCCCCCTGGAGCTGCCCCATCCTCCGCTGAGCCCGCAGCAGCACCGCAATGCCCGAGCTGTCGGTGAAGGTCAGCCCGCCCAGGTCCAAAATCAGCTCCCGGGGCAGGATCTCGTCAATGTACCGGTCCAGCTCCTCCATGACCGCCTTCGCCCCGTGGTGGTCCAGCTCGCCCGCCACCTGGGCCATCAGACTGCGCCCCTTCTCCTTGCATATCACCGGCATGGGAAGCGCTCCTTTCCTTGTCCGCCGCAGCGTCCATTTTTTTCCAGCCCCAGTATAGGACAAGCCCGCCCTCGAATGCAGTCGCTTTCCGCCCGGACGCGGTTTATTTTCTCTCGCCTGGAGGATACCCTCCCGCGTCCCCAAAAAAATTTATCCGCCCCTCTTGACAAGCGGCGGAAAAGTGTTATACTGTACATACAGTATATATACGGCAAGTTCAACATGACAGCGTTGCGGGCTTCGGCATCCGACCGTGCGCAGGCGGACAGCCGGAAACGGCACACTGTTGAAAGGCGGGACAAATGGACATCATATTGAGCAACACCAGCGGCAAGCCCATCTACGAGCAGATATCCAACCAGGTTAAGGAGCAGATCATGTCCGGCGCGCTGGCGGCAGGGGACGCTCTGCCCTCCATGCGGCTGCTGGCGAAGGAGCTGCGCATCTCAGTCATCACCACCAAGCGGGCCTATGAGGAGCTGGAGCGGGACGGCTTTTTGGAAAACGTCCCGGGAAAGGGCTGCTTTGTGGCCCCTCAGAACCGGGAGCTGCTCCGGGAGGCCCAGCTGCGCAAGGTGGAGGCGGCGCTGAACCAGGCGGTGGAGGAGGCCCGAAAAGGCGCGTTCCCCCTGGAGGAGCTCCACGAAATGCTCGACATACTGTATAAAGGTGAGGAACTATGACAAATTGTATCGAAATTAAGGGGCTGTGTAAGTCCTACCCGGACTTCTCCCTGAAAAATATTGATCTGACCCTTCCAAGCGGCTCCATTCTGGGGCTCATTGGGGAGAACGGCGCGGGCAAAACTACCACCATCAAATGTATCCTGAACCTCATCCGGCGGGACGCGGGGGAGATCACCCTCCTGGGGTACGACAACATCCGGGAGGAGCGGCCGGCTAAGGCGGACGTGGGGCTGGTGCTGGACGAGTGCTTTTTCCACGACACCCTCCGCCCCCTGGACGTGGGCCGGATTTTGGCCCCATCCTTCCAGCGCTGGGACGAGGCGCTGTTCCGAAGCTATTTGAAAAAATTCTCCCTGCCGGAGAAGAAGCTCATCAAGGAGTTCTCCCGGGGGATGAAGATGAAGCTCTCCCTCTCCGCCGCCCTGGCCCACCGCCCCAAGCTGCTGATCCTGGACGAGGCCACCGCGGGGCTGGACCCGGTGGTGCGGGACGAAATTTTGGACGAATTCCTGGGCTTCATCCAAGACGAGGACCACGCCATTCTCATGTCCAGCCACATCACCTCCGACCTGGAGAAGGTGGCGGACTACATCGCCTACATCCACCAGGGGGAGGTGGTGCTGTCCGACGCCAAGGACAGCATTTTGGACAGCTACGGCCGGGTGGGCTGCACCGCCGCCCAGCTGGAGGACATCGACCCCCGGGACGTGCTCCGGGTGCGGAAGGGCTCCTTCGGCTGTGAGGCCCTGGTGAAGGACCGCTCCGCCTTTGGCCGGAAATATCCCATGCTGCTGGTGGAGCGGACCACATTGGAAGATATCATGCTCTTTATGGGGAAAGGAGAAGAACAATGACCGGACTGATTTTGAAGGATCTCCTTGTGATGCGCAAAGCGCTGAAATCCTACCTGATGATTATTGTGCTCTATGCGGTGCTGGCCTATCTGGATGTTTTGAACTACAGCTTTATTATCACCTTCATCCAGGTTATGCTCATGGTGCTGCCCCTCTCCGCCTTCGCCTATGACGAGCAGGCCAAATGGGACCGTTACGCCATGTCCCTCCCCCTGGGGCGGGTCAGGGTGGTGGGGGCCAGGTATCTCTTTGTGCTGGCCCTCTCTCTGGGGACCGCCGCCGCGGGGCTGCTGGGTACGCTCCTGCTGCACCTGGTCCAGCAGGCAGATTGGATGGAGATGCTGGTCACCCTGTCGTTGTCCACCACCATCGGGCTGCTGATTCCCGCCATTCTCCTCCCCCTGTGCTACAAGCTGGGGGCGGAGCGGGCCCGTCCCTACCTCTACGCCGTCATCTTTATCCCCACCATCCTGATCGTGCTGCTGGCCAAGGCGGACCTGCTCGACTTCTCCGCCCTGAACGCGCTGGAGGACCTGCCTCCCGCCGTCCTCCTGGGCGGAGTCTCCCTTCTGCCCCTGGCCGGGGTGGCGCTGCTGTTCCTCTCCTACCTGATCTCCTGCCGGGTGGCGGCGGGCAAGGAGTACTGAGATGCGCACCGCGGTAATCCTCCTCTGGGCCGGCTGTCTGTGGTCCATCGCCCGGGGCGTGCTGGAGCTCCTCCTGACCGGCAGCCCCGGAAGGAAGCTGCTGGTCCTGACGGCGGCGCTCCTGGCCCTCTCCTCCTCCCACACCCCGAACCAAACAAACAGACCTCCGGCCTAGCCGGAGGTCTGTCTCCATAGTTGCAAAAAATTTCGGGTGATGCGGCCCGTGAGTCCCCAGATCGCCCGCCCCTGCCAGGGGTAGACCGGGACGTTTTCCGTTCCGTTCTGCCATTTGTAGTCTCTGGGGATGCCCAGCAGCGCATAGGGAAAATGCTCCGCCGGGGCGGGGACCAGCTCATAGGAGTACTCGATGGGTTTTGCCGCCAGCAGGTGGGACAGGGGGACAAGGAAAACCTCCTCCACCTCCTCCGGATTGGGCCGCAGACGGGAAAACAGCGCCCTGCCGTCCACCAGCCCCAGGACAGGGTGCATGAGGAAATTGGCCCGGTGTGCGATGAAGTCCAGACGGCCCAGCAGGCGCACCGACTCCGGCGGGATGGACAGCTCCTCAAAGGTCTCCCGCAGGGTGCACTCCTCCGGGCTCTCCCCCGCCTCCATCCGCCCCCCGGGGAAGCACACCTCTCCCGGCTGCCGGCGGAGGGTTTTGGCCCGCACCTCATAGAGCAAATAGAACTCCCCCTCCCGCTCCACCAGGGGGACCAGCACGGCGTAGGCCCGGCTGGCGTCCATCAGCCCGGGGGCCCGCCCCTCCAGCAGGGAAGCCAGCCGCTCTGTCTCCATACCCGTACCGGCTACTCCCCCCTCTTGGGGTTCACCGACCACCGGGGCGCGGAGACACCCAGCAGGCCCAGCCCGTTGGCCAGCACCGAGCGCACCGTGTCGGCCAGCTTGAGCCGGGCGGCCAAAAGCTCCCGCTCCGCCCCCATCAGCCGGCAGGTGTTATAGAAGTAGTGGAAGCTCTCCGCCAGGGCGGTGAGGTAGCGGTTGATGCGGCTGGGGTCGTAGTCCCGGGCGGCCAGGTGGAGCTCCTCCGGGTACTGGGCCAGGGCCTTCATCAGGGCGCGCTCCGCCTCCTCGGTGAAGAGGGCGGGGTCGATCTCCCCCACCGCGGGGACCTGTACCCCCTCGTCCTGGCCGATGCGGGCAACCAGCGAGCAGATGCGCCCGTGGGCATACTGCACCAGATACACCGGATTCTCGCTGTCCTGCCGCACCGCCAGGTCCAGGTCGAAGTCCAGGGGGCTGGAGGGGGTGCGGTTGTTGAAGTAGTACCGGGCGGCGTCCACCGAGATCTCGTCCAGCAGGTCGTGGAGG
>JAAWSG010000061.1 GCA_022801435.1 Lawsonibacter sp. | reverse complement strand
CCCCTCTCTCACCGTCCCCGGGTCTTCATGGCCCGGTCCATCTCCCGCTTGGCGTCCCGTTTCGCGGCGGACTCCCGCTTGTCGTAGAGCTTCTTCCCCTTGGCGAGCCCCAGCTCCAGCTTGACCCGGGGACCCTTGAAGTAGACCGACAGGGGAATCAGGGAGTAGCCGTCCTGCTGGACCCGCCCGGCCAGGCGCATAATCTCCCGCTTGTGCATCAGCAGCCTGCGGGGGCGGCGGGGGTCCTTGTTGAAAATATTCCCCTTCTCATAGGGGCTGATGTGCATCCCCAGGGCGGAGAGCTGTCCGTCCTTGATCAGACAGAAGGCGTCCTTCAGGTTGATGTTGCCCATGCGGATGGATTTGACCTCGGTCCCCGCCAGCTCGATGCCGGCCTCGAACCGCTCCTCAATGAAATAGTCATGGTAGGCCTTGCTGTTTTTGGCGATGAGCTTTACCGCCTCACCCATAGCGGCCACCTCCTCTTCCAGAGGGTGATAGAATATTATATCCCAGCCATTCAGAAAAGTCAAGGGGAAAATTTGGAGTTTTTCCGGCGGGACCGCTGCTTTTTTATCCGTATAACAGTCCCAGCCGCTCCAGGGCCTCCCGCACCCGGTCCGCGGCCTGCCGATCGGGGCAGCGCACCGTGTGGAGGTGGACCCCCTCGGTGAGCTGGGACAGGGGGGCGGCGGCGGACTGGGCGCAGCGGGTCAGGAACTGGGCCACGTCGTACCGGCTGGACAGGTGGAGCGGTCCGGTGAGCTGGCCGTAGATGGGGTGCTCCACCACCACGTCCAGCACCGTGCAGCCCTGGTCCACAATGGCGTTGAGCTCCTCCTCCATCTGGAGAGCGGTGTGGCGGCAGGCCAGGGTGCAGGTCACGCCGGCGGCCCCGCGGGGGAGCAGGTAGCCTCTGGGCGTGGCGATGATGTCCAGCCCGCCCGCCCGGAGCAGCGCCACATCCCCCACAATAATCTGCCGGCTGACCGACAGCTCCTGTGCCAGGCTCCCCGCGCTGAGGGGCTGGCTGCTCTCTGCCAGGCGGCTGGCAATCATCTGTCTGCGCTGCTGTGCGTCCAAGGCGCTCCCTCCTGTCGGTCCAGCCCAAAAATTTGTTTCAGGGGCGCTTGCGGGCCAATTTGACAAGCAAACTCTGGGCCCCTGACCCCATTTTTGTCTAGTATACCATAAGGAAATTGAAAGAGCAAGGTTGACTTTCAGGTGTGAACAGGCTTAAAATACTGTTATTGTGGGAGAAATCTCCCGCTGCAAAAATGGAGAAAAAGGAGTGTTCTGTAACATGAAAAACTGGAAGCGTATCCTGGCGGCTGCTCTGGCATCGGCTGCGGTGCTGAGCCTGAGCGGCTGTAAGGACACCACCAAGGACGCCACGGTCTTTGTCAAGGGAGAGCTGGACTGCACCTATCTGGGTACTTACGACAAGGAATACCTGGATGTGGTGGCCGACATGACTGAGGCGGACGCCAAGGAGAAATACGACTACAATGTAGAGGCTGAGGCCAGCATCATGATGGGCTATCTGGACATCAACACCACCGATGAGACTGTGATGGAGCGGGCGGAGAAGCTGGTTTCCGACATCTACTCCCACGCCAAGTACACCGTGGCCAACGCCGAAAAGCTCAAGAGCGGCGACCTGGCGGTGGAGGTCACAGTCTCCCCCATTGAGCTCCTCCCGCTGCTCACCGACGAGTTTGTACAGGATACCTGGTACAACATCCTGGCCCAGAACGGCGTGGAGACCCAGGACCAGCTGGACGCCCTGTCAGATGACGCCTACGACGCCCTGGAGGTGGAGTACGCCAACATCGTGCTGGGCGAGCTGGAGGGCCTGATGAGCCAGCTGAGCTACGGCGAGGACCAGATCATTATGCTCCAGATGAAGAAGGACGATGACGGCTATTACTCCCTGGTGGAGTCCGGGATGCAGAAGCTGGACGAGGTAATGATCGACTACAGCGGCAGCTATACTGCCGACTAAAACATCAGGAGGGACCGGAGAAATCTGGTCCCTCTTGGTTTGCATATGGCTTGGCGGCTGTCTGCTCATTGCACGGGGACAGAATTTGCGTAGCCGCCGGCTGCAATAGAGAAAAAACAATGGTCCGCCGGAGGGGCGGACCGAAACCAGAGCGGGGATTCAGCTTTTGGCCTCGAACCGGGCCCCGCAGCTGCGGCAGTTGACCGTAATATTCCCCTTCCCCCGGGGGACCCGGAGCTGCTGGCCGCAGTTGGGGCATTTGAAGTACATATGCTCCTTGTCCTTGCGGATGGTGCGGCGCAGTCTCAGCCATTGGAGCACCGGACCGGCCATGTGCATGAACCGGGCGTTCTCCCTGCGGCGCTTGGCGTGGTCGCGGGAGAGCAGGCGGAACAGTGTATATGCAAGCAGAAGGAGGCTGCACAGGGAAAACAGCTCCCACCCGGTCAGCATATACACCAGATAGAGAAGCAGATACAGCACCATCAAAAACAGATTCAGTTGATCGTGTCCGTACCGGCCGTACATCAAATGCTGGATCGCGTTGCGAATCATGAAGACGCCTCCTTGGCTGACGGAAAACGGACAGAGGCTCCTGTCCGATTCTTATTTTTATATGATATCCTTTCCTAACCGGCCCGTCAAGCACTCATTCGTAAACAAAATGTAAATTTCGATAAATTTTTGCCCCGACTCCCGGCCCGGAGGGCTTGCGGAGGGAGAATTTTTATATTATACTGACAGCAGACCGCAAGGAGGCTCGATATGGAACGAATTGATAAAGAGAATTACTATCTGGACATCGCAGAGACGGTGCTGGAGCGCTCCACCTGTATGCGCCGGTGCTACGGAGCCATCATTGTCAAAAACGACGAGATTGTCTCCACCGGCTACAACGGCGCCCCTCGGGGGAGAAAAAACTGCATGGACCTGGGCTGCTGCGCCCGGGAGGCCATGAATGTCCCCGCCGGACAGCGGTATGAGCTGTGCCGCTCGGTCCACGCGGAGATGAACGCCATTATCTCCGCCGCCCGTCGGGATACCCTGGGGGCCACCCTCTACCTGGCCGGACGGGAGGCCAAAAGCGGCCAGCCCCTCCACGACGCCGCCTCCTGCGCCATGTGCCGGCGGGTCATCATCAACGCCGGTATCCAGCGGGTGGTCTCCCGGTGCGGCGGCGGCGGCTACCGGGTGGTCCATGTGGAGGACTGGATCCGGGAGGACGACTCCCTCCCCACCCAGACCCAGGCCCCCGAAGTTGATCTGTCATGAGGGGGTATCTGGGCAGGACTCCCCCGGATGTGCTGGGGCAGAGAGAGCTGTGCCGGTGGCAGCTCCTTCTGGCGGGCAGAGGAGCGGGATAATGAAAGCCCCCGGCGCAGTACACAGCTGCGCCGGGGGGTTCTTTTTGGGATATTACCGCAGATAGTTCAGGGGGTTGACCGCCCGGCCATTGACCCGGACCTCGAAGTGGCAGTGGACGCCGGTGGAGCGCCCGGTGCTGCCCGCCTTGGCGATGGTCTGGCCCTGATAGACCTTCTGGCCCGCAGAGACGCTGAGGCTGGAGTTGTGGGCGTAGTAGGTCTCCACCCCGTTGTCGTGGCGGATGATGACCAGGTTGCCGTAGCTGCCCTTGTATCCGGCGAAGGTGACCGTACCTCCGTCCGCGGCGTGGACTGCCTCTCCATAGGAGGCGTGGATGTCCAGTCCGGAGTGGTAGCTGTAGCTGCCAAAGATGCGCCGGCCTCCGAAGTAGGAGTTGATGCGCCGGCTGCTGACCGGCCACTGATAGGTCCCCTTAGAGGCGGTCTTGGGCTTCTCCTTGGTCCCCACGGCCTTGATGGTGGTGGTGGGCTCCCGGAGGGTGACTGTACTGGTGACATCCCGCTGGCGCTCATAGCCGTTGACGTAGGTGACATCCGCCTCGATCTGGGCCTCTCCCTCGGTCCCCTGGGTGATGATCTTGGTGTCCCCCTTGTACATGGAGCTGTCCTCCCGGGTCTCCACCGGGCACTCGATGGCCTGGGTATAGACCTGGTGCTCCACCGTCTGGACGGACAGGGTGGGGATGATCTCCTTCACGTTGAGCACATCCCCCACCATCAGGCGGTTGATGTTGACGTCGGGGTTCAGGGCCTTCAGGTCGCTGACCGACATATCGTTGCGGTAGGCGATGGCGTTGAAGGTGTCCCCCCGGGCGACGGTATAGGTGGTCTCCCCGGTGGAGTTGGCCTCCAGGGCGGCCTCCATCTCGTCAATGGTCATCAGATTTTCCGCCGCGTAGACATAGCCGATGTTCACGTCCTCCACAAAGCCGGAGGAGATGGTGTTCTCGTTGACGTACTGGGCCTTCAGCTCCTCCAGCATCACCTCCAGGGACGCCTCGTCCTTGACGACTCCGATGGAGCGGCCGTCCACGCTCACCTCATAGGTGCGCAGCTGGTCGCTGACCTGGTGGAGCTGTTCGTAAAAGAAGTTTTGGATGTCCCGCTCCGGGCTCAGGTCGGTCTTCAGGGTGAGGGCGAACTGGTAGTCCACCGTCCCGGAGACCTCATAGGGGTGGCCCAGCAGCTCGCTGCCCTGGGTCTCCACCTGGTGGATGGCCTGGGTGACCACGCTCTGGTCGGCCACCACCCCCACCTGCTCCCCGTCCACCGTGACGGCGTAGCTGGTGGAGTACAGGGTGGTCAGGGTCAGGGCGGTCCCCAGGGCGGCGGAGACTAAAAGGAAGGAGATGGGTCCGATGGCCCGGGTCCCGGCGGCGGCCCCGTGGAACAGGTGGGCCCAGCGGCGCAGATGGATGCGGGACCACTCCCCAGCCGCCGCCGCGTAGAGCCTGCCCTCCTGGAGCCACTCCCTGGCGGTGCGCTTTGGGGGTGGCGGGGGCGGGGGAGCGCTGCGCTGTCCCGGAGCGGGGGGACGGGGCGCGGTGTTGTGCTGCCGGCTTCCGGTCTGCCCGGCGGCCTTGGCGGAGGAGCGGGGGTAGGCGGACTGCTCCCTCGGGCGGCTGGATTGGACTCCGGGCCAGGCGGGAGCGGTATTGGCAGTATGTTTAGGGCTGCGCTCCTGCTCGGCCCGGTGCAGATGAGCGGACAGCGTCTTGAGCGGGTCTTGCAGTTGAATCATACGGCACACCTCACAGTGGGATTTCCAAAGAAAGGAAAATGACAATCTCGAAACAAGAGTTACAAAACGGTAACAATACTATACACAGTTTTCCGCATTACGTCAACCCCTTTTTGGGGAGAACGGGAATTTTTGTGAAAAAAGTGTAAAAAAGAGCACCGTGGCCCGCGCCACCGTGCTCCTTCGCTTAAATTGTGCCCCTTGACAGCCGCGGTACAGGGTATGGAGGACTACAGCAGCACCCGCAGCGTGAAGACCAGGGTCATCACCACCACCGCCGCGCTGGCGCACAGATCCAGCCTCCATGCCTGCCGCTCCCTCCGGGCCCGGCGGCGCTCCTCCCAGGTGAGGGAGAGCACCACTGGACAGAACCCGGACGCCTGGGCCGGCTCCTCCGGCTTTCTGGCCAGACTGTCCCGCTGGGCCGCAAACTGCCTCTGCCGGAACTGTGCCAGGTCTATCAGGCTGTTCCGGCTGGGAGCGGAGCATTTCCGATCTGTGGTCTGCATCTGCGATCCCTCCGTTTCACGTTCTGGACTTAGTTTAGAAAAAAGCCTGTCCCAAAAACCGGACTTTGATACCGCCGGGAGGAGAATAAATGTTCTACTCATAATATACAACATCCGTTCTGGAATGTCAAGGAGGAAAATAAAAAATTTGTTCTAGCTTCTCTTGGCAATGCGTGCAGGGACAGCGTGGGTCCCGCCCCCTATGCCAGACAGAGGCGTCCGGACAGATCCGGACGCCTCTGCGCGGTTTTGGGGCGGCTACCCCCAGCCTCCTGTAAAGGCGGGGCGGCCCTCCATCTCCTCCACGATGAAGACCTCGTACAGCCGGCTGAGCATATCCCAGGTGGCCCGGTCCATGACTCCGGTCTCGGGCAGGCCCGCGGCGCGCTGGAGCCACCGGGTATTTTCCGCCGATGCGGGGCCGTGCTCCCCGTCCGGGACATCCGCCAAAATCCCCTCAAAGCGGTTGCCCAGCACCTGGAGCATGGTCTGGGGGAGGATCATATACTCCCGGCAGACCCCCTCCGCCACCTCGGTCCCCTCGGCGGGGAAGATCCGGGTGGGGCGGGGGTGGCCGTTCTGCTCCTCCGCCTTCATCCACTCCTCCTGGATGGCCTCCCAGGTCCCCCGGTCCACCACCCCGGTCACCGGCGGATGGAGCTCCCGCTGAAAGAGCATCACCGACTCCAAAGTCCGCTGGCCAAACTCCCCGTCCACCACCAGCTCGGGCAGGAAGGGATATACCTGGGCCAGCTGGCGCAGCATATACTGTAAACTGCCCACCGGGCTGGAGAGCAGTTCCCGCTCCAACAGCTCCCGGTCTGCGTTTTGTTCTGTCATACCTGCACTCCTCTCTGTCCGTCCCGCTGCCCTAGGCGCAGGGGCTGGCCTGGGTACTGTCCGACTCGGGGCGTTTTGGAAAAATCAATGCCGTTGGGGGCCACCTCGAACCCGCCGGCCAGGACGGGGATGGCGTTTTCTCCCAGGCTCTGGGCCCGCACCGTGTCCCGGCGGAGGAAGTAGTCCGCCTGGGCAAAGTGGCTGTAGATGGAATTCCAGGTGGCCTCATCCACCACGCCGTCCGGGGTCAGGCCCACCAGCTGCTGGTAGGTACGCACCGCGTGGGTGGTGGCCGGGCCGAACTCCCCGTCCACCTCCAGCGGGGAGAGGGTGTTGTCAAACTGGGCCAGCAGGGCGAGCATATATTGCAGTATCCCCACCTCCGGTCCGCTGTCCCCCTCCCGGAGGCTGCCGGAGTACTGGAACTGCACGGTCACGAACATCTGCCCCTGGCTGACCAGCTCGGCCAGCTGGAGGATGCCCGCGTAGAGGTAGACCATCTTGTACCAGGTGGCCTTTCCCACCACCCCGTCCGGGCTCAGGTCAAAGATGCTCTGGAAGGTGCGCACTGCGTTCTGCGTATCCTGTCCAAAGATGCCGGTGACCGGGAAGATCTTGGGGATGGCGGGGTAGTTTTGAGAAATTCGGTTGAGCATGGCCTGGAACATCGCCACATTCTGGCTCACCGACCCCAGGCGCATGGGCGAGCCAGGGTAGGAGGTGGTGATATCCTGGATGGGGGCGTCCACCACCAGTTCGATATTATCGCCGTAGTAGCTGCGCAGGATCTCCATGGAGTTCAGTCCATCCTCCGCCAGGGCCTGGCTCCCCCACTGAGACAGGCCGTCGCAGGTGGAGGTGGTCCCGTTGCAGAATTTGGCGGCCAGCGGCTCCACAAAGCCCTGGCGGCGGATGTAGTCGTTAAAAATTTCGTCCACCAGCTGGCTGATATTCTCGAACACGTTCCGCCCCCGGATGAACTTTTGGTCGTACTGGGTGGTGGAGGTGATCTGGAAATCGTAGCCCCGGCTGGGGTAGAACTCGGTATAGACCCGGTTCAGGGCGAAGGAGATGATGGCCAGCACATTGGCCCGGATGGCGGCGGGCTCCCAGGTGGGGTAAATCTCGCTGGAGGCCACGTTTTTCACATAGCAGGGAAAATCCACCGTCACATTCTCCGCCCACTGGTCGGGCAGGCCCAGGTGTACGGTGATGGTCCTGGGAATGTAGGGGATGATGATGGGCATGGGTCCCTCCCTCTACAGGCTCTGGGCCGGGATATCCCACACTGTCCGCTGCTGAAGGCTGCACTGGTTCTGAGGCAGAGGCATCAGCTCCATCTCCTGCACGGTCTCCACTCCGGGAAATATCTGGACATTCTCCATCTTGAGCATCATGTACCCCGGGTGCTCCGCCCACACGCTGCACAGCGCGCAGGGGCCGCTGTTCCCAGAAAGTCCTCCCGGCGAGATGCTCTCCCCCAGGGCCGGCGTGTCAATCTGAACGGCCTTGATCTTCCCGCTGCTGTCGGTGGCCTGGAGCGAGAGAAGCTTCATCTTCTCTGTCTCTCCCGGCGCGGTGACCACTACGGTGGCACTCTCCAGCGGAATCTGCGCCTGGGAGGTATAAACACGGACGGTCAATCTGCCCGTTGAACGCATATTTATGTTCCCTCCTGTCCGCGGGCATTGGTACCCGCCTGGATGCCCCATTCTATGCCGGGAGCGGAGGGGCGGTGCGCCCTGCCGCCCTCCAGCGGCAGAGAAAACTCCCCAGGACCGATGGGCCCTGGGGAGCTTGAATGTTTGGCGCTGCTTGGAAAAACGTGGTCAGCCTTTGACCGCGCCCATGGCCATGCCCTTCACAAAGTCCTTCTGCACAGCCCAGGTCAGCAAAACCACGGGAATCAGGGTAATCATAGCCGTGGCCGCCATGGGGCCCCACTCCAGACCGCGGTCGGTGATGAAGCCGGCAATAATCACGGGGAGGGTTTTGGACCGCTTGATGCTCAGGATTACCGCGAACAGGAACTCGTTCCAGGTGGCGGTAAAGGTCAGGATGGCGGAGGAGATCAGGCCCGGCTTGGTAATGGGCAGCACGATGCTGAAAAAGCGGTGGATAAACCCGCAGCCGTCCAGCTGGGCGGACTCCTCCAGCGCGTAGGGGACCTGCTCAAAGAAGCCCATCATCAGCCAGATTACCAGAGGCAGGTTGAAGCTGGTGTTCATAATAATCAGCGCCAGCAGGGTGTCGATCAGCTTCATACTGCGCATGACCATATAGACGGGGATGGCGGTGCAGATGGCGGGATACATCTTCTGCACCATGAACCAGACGCCGAAGAAGTGCCGCATTTTGGACCCCAGAGATCCCCGGGACACGGCATAGGCGGCCATGCTGCCGATAAACAGCGTGACAACAGTGGTGACCACGGAGATAATGATGGAGTTCCCCAGGCTCTCCATCAGCTGGCTCTCGGTAAAGATTTTTACAAAATTCTCCATGGTCAGCTGGCTGGGCCAGATTACGGGGGGATAGGCGCGGTACTCCTGCTCCAGCTTAAAGGCGTTGGTGACCAGCCAGTACAGCGGGAAGAGGACGACAATCAGGGCGGTGACCAGATAGATCCACTTGAACTGCGGACCGGCAAAGTTGCTGATGACCGTATCGGGAGAGGTGCGGTCTCCATGTCTGCGCTTCTTTACCATACGTTTTCCTCCTCCTTCTTCCGCCATTTCAGGAAGAACATACTGACCAGGGTCATGGTCAGCACAAAGACAATCGCCAGGGCGGCGGTGTATCCGGCGTCAAAATATTTCAGGCCCTGCTCATAGATGTAGTTGGGCAGCATTTTGGTCGCGTAACCGGGACCGCCGTTGGTCATGGTGTAAATGGTATCGAACACCTTAAAGGCGTCGGTAAAACGCATCATCACAACAATAATCAGGACGGGCTTGACCAGCGGCAGCACCACGCGCCAGAAGATCTGACGGGGGTTGGCGCCGTCCACCAGCGCGGCCTGGATACACTCGCCGGGCAGCGCCTTCAAGCCGGCCACGCAGATGATGGCCACCCAGGGGGTCAGCTGCCAGACGTTGACCAGCAGCACCGCGATCTTCGCCATCGTCGCGTTGGAGAGCCACTGAACCGGCGCGATGCCCACAAAGCCGAGCAGATAGTTAATCACGCCGGTGGTGCCGTCCAGCATCATGCGCCACATTGTACCAATGGCGACAGGGGCCATAATCATGGGAATCATGAACAGGGAGGTCACAATGCGGGCCCACATCTTGTCCGAGCAGAGAATCATAGCCAGCATCAGACCCAGCACGACCTCCAGAGTCACCGAGATGACCGCGAACAGGATGGTGTTCCATGTGCTGGTATGGAGCAGGGAGTCGGTAAACATCCGAATGTAGTTCTCCAGCCCCACAAAGACCGGGGACTGATTGGGGCGGTTGATCTTCAGCCGGAAAAAGCTGAGGTACAGGGAGTAGAGCAGGGGGAACAGGGCGGTAATGGAAAGGAAAATCAGTGCCGGGGCAAGAAAAAACCAAGTCGATGCCTTATCGCTTCTCCTTTTTTGCATAACAATCAGCAACCTCTCTGTATGGCGGGCAGAACCCTTTACAAGTCCGGCCGGAGAGCGCACCCTCCGGCCGGAACGATCAATCAGCGGTTAGATAAGACCATTAGTGGTTGTAGTTCTTGATGCCATCCTCGGGTGGATTGCTGCTCAGGGCGGCGGTCAGGCCGTCGGTCAGCTGCTTCACGCAGGTCTCCAGGTCGATCTGGTCGGACAGGTAGGCGCCCACAGCGGAGTTGATGCAGGTGTCGGCCTCAACGGAGGCGGGGATGCGCCACCACATATTGGCGGTGTCCAGCGCGTCGCGGACCGCCTTCTGGTTGGCCATCTTGTCCTGATCCCAGAACGCCTTGCGGGGGGAGAGGATGCCGAACTCATCGTGGAAGCGGTTCTGCATGTCGTAGTCGGTGTACATCTTGATCCACTCCCAGGCCAGGTCCTTATTCTCAGAGGAGGCGTTGATGGACACGTCCCAGGCGGACAGCAGGGTCAGACCGGTCTTTTCAAAGGGGAGCACGTCCAGCGCCCAGTTGCCAACGATCTTGGACTTGGCGGGGTCATCGGCGTTCTGCACGACGCCCAGGGAGGGCCAGGTCTCACAGACAGCGGCGCGGCCGTCCAGGAAAGCCTGGATGGACTCGTCCACGCCCCAGGCCAGGTTGGAGGGATCGGAGTAGTCCTTGATGGCGTACAGGTGCTCCAGAGCGGCGCGGGTCTCGGGGGAGTCGATGGTGATGTTCCAGTCCTCGTCAGCCCAGTTGCCGCCCATGGACCACAGCACGTAGTCGAACACGCCGCCCAGCTGGCCGGAGACCTCGGATACCGTCACGCCATACAGGCCGTTGGCGGGGTCGTTCACCTGAGCCAGAGCCTCACGGTATCCCTCCCAGGTGTCGGGGATGCCGTCAGGGAGCAGGTCGGTGCGGTAGGCGAAGGTCTGGGGGGTGCTGGCGTTGGGGATGCCCACGATGGTCCCCTGCCACTCGCCGCAGTTGGCCAGAACATTCTCAATCCACACGCTCATATCATAGTTGTCCCGCTCAATATAGGAGTCCAGGGGCTCCATGAAGGGGGCGAACTCGCCGTCCCACTGGCTGGCCACGTCAATGACATCGTAGGAGCCGGTCTGAGAGGTCAGGTCCAGCAGGGCCTTCTCATGGAGGGTCAGGTAGGGGAAGTCCACCACTTCCACCTTGCGCCGGTGGCCTCCTCGAACTCGGGGACCATGGCACGGGCCGCATCAGCGTAGACGCCGGACATGTACAGGACAGTAAGGGTCTGGCCGGCGAAGGGCTTGTCAGAGCCGCCGCTGCTGGCAGCGCCGGGGTTGTTGGGGGTGGAGCCCTGACCGCCTCCTCCGCCGCCTCCGCAGGCCGCCAGCGACAGGGTCAGGGCAAGAGCAAGGGCAGCTGAAATAAGCTTCTTCATCTTTTACATTTTCCTCCTTTTTGTCCCTCTGGGGCAAGCGCAGATTCGGTAAAATCAACAGTTTTGTCTGCCCGCCCCCATTCGGGTTGTGCACATTATACCATATCTCCTTGGGAATAGCAAGAGGTTTTTTGCGGGAGTGATATTGCCCAAAAAAACGTGACAGGCTGGATTTTTTGTGGTAAAATGGAGGACAGCTTATGATTGCGGTGGATCAAATTGGGAGGTAATGGAATATGAAAA
Source organism: Lawsonibacter sp. (assembly GCA_022801435.1). Classification (GTDB taxonomy): domain Bacteria; phylum Bacillota; class Clostridia; order Oscillospirales; family Oscillospiraceae; genus Lawsonibacter. The sequence goes on along the minus strand of JAAWSG010000061.1, from coordinate 1,458 downwards.
AACACATTGTCTGTCTGGGCGATTCCAACACCCATGGCTACTGTGCCGACCCCTTGGACTGCGCCGACCCGGCCCTGGCCCGGTTCAATGAGGAGGAGCGCTGGACCAAGCTGCTGCAGGCCGCGCTGGGCGACGAGTTTCTGGTGGTGGAGGAGGGGCTGACCGGCCGGACCACCGTGTTCCAGGACCCGCTGTACGAGGGGCTGGACGCGCTGAGCTACCTGTGGCCCTGCCTGAAGAGCCATGAGCCGGTCAGCCTGCTGATCGTGATGCTGGGAACCAACGACACCAAGCAGCGGTTCGGGATGAACGCCTACGCCATTGGGCTGGGGATGCGGCGGCTGGTCCAGAAGGCTGCCACTATCGACTGCTGGGGACCCGGCGGGAAACCCAACATCCTGATTGTCTCCCCGCCCGCCGTGGGGGAGGGGGTCCTCACCTCCTCGGTGGCGGAGGAGATGGGCACTACCCCGCCCACCTGTGTGGAGAAGTCCCGGCAGCTGGCTGTGGAGTACCGTCGGGTGGCGGAGGAGACCGGCTGTCACTTTTTGGATGCTGACAGCTGCGGCTGTGAGTTCAACACCATCGACTATATGCACCTGACCAAAAAGGGACATATGGCTCTGGCTGCGGCGCTGGCCAAGCTGGTCCCGGGACTGCTCCCGGACTGAGCGCGGCCTGGAAAATCACATAAAATTCGGAGCGCTGTCCACACCGGACGGCGCTCCGAATTTTATGAGCGAGAAATCGCAATGCTGTAAAAATGGCGGACACGACAAGACATATACGCTCCCCCAGCTGGGGTAAAATCAAAGAGACAGGACAACCTTTCAGCTGTCCTGTCTTCTTGTGTTGGCATTACCTATTTTTCCGGTCCGTCTCCAGACAAGTATTTTCGGCAGGAACGAGCTTAACTTCCGTGTTCGGAATGGGAACGGGTGGACCCTCGCCCTAATAAACACCAACTATTTTAATCACCGAAGTGACTAAAATCTATTTCGCTACTTTCCACTCCTACTACAAGTGGTGACCCGTACGGGAATCGAACCCATGTTTGCGGCGTGAGAGGCCGCCGTCTTAACCGCTTGACCAACGGGCCTTGTGGTGCGCCTTCAGGGATTCGAACCCGGGACCCACTGATTAAGAGTCAGTTGCTCTACCAACTGAGCTAAAGGCGCATCTGCGCTGTCTGCACCCTGAAAACCGAACAGTGAAGCGAAACCTTCCATCTTGAACAAGCGCCTGCATTCTTCATGCTTTGAACCATTTCTTTTAGGTCAAGCCCTCGGCTTATTAGTATCGGTCAGCTGCACGCCTTACAGCGCTTCCACCTCCGACCTATCTACGACATAGTCTACATCGAGCCTTACTCCTTAAAGGATGAGAGATCTTATCTTAGGGGGAGTTTCACGCTTAGATGCTTTCAGCGTTTATCTCGTCCAGACGTAGCTACCCAGC